>CAMZLY010000183.1 GCA_947311825.1 uncultured bacterium | reverse complement strand
AGTAGTTTTGCAAGCACCTCTATTAAATGAGCATAAAACTTGTAGTGTTCGTTCTTCTCCGTCCTCCGTAGCCTTTTGGCGAAGGGGGAAGAACGAATCATACTGCAAGCTTCGCAAGCAATCGGATAATCTGCGGAATCTGCGGAAATCTGCCGTGCCATCCATAGCTTTAGCGACGGATGGGCGGATTAGAATTCGTCAAAGGCAATCATATCGCTTTCAACACCCAGATCATATAGCATCTTATTGACTGCAGCCAGCATCATAGGCGGTCCACATAGGTAATATTCTATCTCGGTGGGATCCTTGTGTTGATCCAAATAATTATCTAACAAGACCTGATGAATAAAGCCGATATATCCAGTCCAATCATCTTCCGGCTGTGGCTCACTAAGAGCAATATTAAACGAGAAATTATCAAATTCCTTCTCAATATTACGGAAGTCATCCTCATAAAATATTTCACGCTTGGAGCGTGCACCATACCAAAAGCTAACTTTTCTATTAGTTTTCTTAGTGTGAAACAAATCAAAAATATGACTACGCATCGGTGCCATACCAGCACCACCACCAATAAATACAATCTCCCTATCGGTATCTTTCATAAAGAATTCCCCGTAAGGACCACTTATCATAACCTTATCACCCGGCTTAAGGTTAAATATGTATGATGATGCTATCCCGGGAGGAACATCCATTCCACGTGGTGCAGTAGCAATCCTAACATTCAGCATTACACGATTACCCTCTGCCGGATGATTTGCCATTGAATAGGCACGGAAACATTCTTCATCATTCTGTGCTTTTAAATCTAGAAATTTAAAATGTTTCCAATCGCCAATATATTCTTCGCCAATATCAAATTCATCAAACCCCAGCTTGTACTTCGGAATATCAATTTGAATATATCCACCAGCCTTAAAGTTAAGATTCTCCCCCTCCGGTAATTCAACAATAAACTCTTTAATAAATGTTGCAACATTGTTGTTGGATTTCACTGTACATTCCCATTTTTTAACATCCAACACCTCTTCGGGAACTTCAATCTCAAGATCATCCCTAACCTTAACCTGACAAGCAAGACGCACACCTTCACGCCGTTCAGGTTTCTTGATGAAACCAAGCTCAGTCGCAAGAATATCGCCTCCACCCTTTGTAACCGTACATTTACACATTCCGCAAGTCCCACCACCACCACAGGCCGAAGGAATAAAAATCTTCTTTCCAACCAATGCCGCAAGTAATGACTGCCCCGGCTCCACAGAAACTTTCTTTTTGCCATCATTAACACCAATATCAACACTTCCACCCGGAGAAAGCTTCGCCGATATAAACGACAACAAAATCACCAACAACAGAATAACGCCGGTAAAAACCGCCGCTCCCGCCAATACAAATATTAACATATTAGACATCAAAACATTTTCCTTCTTTTTTGAGGTTTACTCACAGGGCACCTCTACAAATTTTCTATTCGTGCATTCGTGGCAATATTTTCAATTGTCCTGCCCTAAATAGTCCTGCCAAATTCTTTTTACGTTCTTTTGCGGCAGCTCATTTTCTTCAATACAAGCAAATGATCAGACCACGATAATCAGTATAGTAGAGCTGATTCCTAAATTATTAATTATTCACTATGCACTATTAATTATTCACTAATTTAAAGACTTATTCCCGAGAAACACAAAAAACCTATTGCCAATAATCCGGTAACAATAAACGCCATCCCAAGCCCTCGCAACCCTTCCGGAACATTTGAGTATCTAATTTTCTTTCTTATCGCTGCTAGTGCCATAATTGCCAATGCCCAGCCTACGCCGGATGATGTTCCAAACACTGTTGCTTCCGCTAAATTATAGCCGCGCTCACCCATAAAAAGTGCGGCACCGAGTATTGCACAGTTTACTGTAATTAGTGGCAGAAAAATACCTAGGCTATTGTATAAAACCGGAAAGAAACGATCTACAACCATCTCTACAATTTGAACCAACGATGCAATTACGGCAATAAAGCAGATAAAGGTCAAAAATGATAAATCAAGAGATGCCAATGCGTCGATCCCCGTCCAAGCTAGTGCCCCTTTATCAAGTAGGTATGTTTTGATCAACCAGTTAAGTGGTGTAGCAATGGTCAACACCATAATGACTGCCATCCCCAACCCTTTGGCTGATTCCATCTTCTTCGATTGTGCCAAATATGAACACATACCCAAAAATAATGAAAGTAGAATATTCTGAATAAAAATTGATTCTATTGCTAAGTTAAGTAAATTCATAATAATTAATCTTCCTCCCTAAGATGTTTGGAGATAAAAGTTCGCTGCAGCCAGATCAGCAGCCCGATAATAACAAATGCACCCGGCGGTAATAGCATTAAAGTATTGCCCACAAACCAATCGCCAAAGATCTGGAATCCTAGAAATGTTCCATTGCCGAACAGTTCACGAATAGCGGCAACTAGAATCAGTACAATACTATACCCCAGCCCGTTGCCAAGTCCATCAAGCAATGATTTTAATGGTGGGTTCTGTAAAGCATAGGCTTCTGCACGCCCCATAACAATACAGTTAGTAATAATCAGACCAACAAAGACACTGAGCTGTTTGCTTACGTCATACATAAATGCTTTTAATACCTGATCAGCCAAAATAACCAATGTTGCAATCACACAAAGTTCAACAATCATTCTGATTTTATTAGGTATCATTTTGCGGAGCAAAGAGATAGCCACATTAGAACAACAAAGCACTATGGTAAGAGCCAAGCTCATAACAATAGCTGTTTTCACCTGCGTTGTTACAGCCAAGGCCGAACATACACCTAACACCTGCCAAGTGACGGGATTATTATCAATCAGAGGATCAGTTACAATTTTACGCATCTTAGCCATTATTTCCGTAATCCTTCCTGGGTAAAATATTTATTATAAACAGTGAAATCATCATTCAAGAAAACCTCAACACCATTACCGGTCATAGTTGCTGCAGTTATACCATCTACTGCGTGATCATTCAGCTCACCACCCGGTTTAATAATCTTAAATTCAGCAACTTTGCCATCGCTATCAAGCCATTTCTTCCCTTTGAACTGATCCTGAAAGAACGGTTTCTCAACCTCAGCACCAAGTCCGGGAGTCTCTGCATTTTCATAAAACACCATTCCAAAAATAGTATTCAAATCATCTTCCAGTGCCATATAGCCTTTAATTGTTGACCAGAGTCCTTTGCCGCTAACATGCATGGCGTAAAGTTTTTTTGATGTAGCAGGATCAGTATAAATATAAAGTGGATAAAACTGCTTTAGTCCTGTTGCTTTATCTTTAGCATTAATTTCTTCCGGTGTCAGATCGGCAACACTTTTACCGGCAACCACTTTGCCTTCTGCATCCAATACCAAGCCAGTAATTCGTTCAGAAAAGATTGACTCTATTTCTGCCGAACCAGTAACAGCCTTCCCGAGTTCATTGGTAACACCAAAAACCTGCAAAACTTTTGTTTTGATATCATTTGCCTTATTAGCTTCCTGTCGCGGAGATAAAGCAGACGAAACTACGGCCAGTAAAATACTGCATATCAAACAAACAATAGTAGCAAATCGTATAATTTTAAATTGTTCAGACACGTTTCATTCTCCTTTTAACGTGGAAATCAACCACAAAGCTATCAATTAACGGGGCCATCAGATTCATAAACAGAATCGAAAGCATTACACCTTCTGGGAACCCTGCGTTAGCAACACGAACAATAATGACCAACATTCCAATCAAAAAGCCATAAATCCATTTACCCGCCTTTGTGGCAGCAGCAGAAACGGGGTCTGTTGCCATAAATACAGCACCAAAAGCAAAACCTCCGGCAACGAGATGATAATATGGCGGCAACTGTGCCATCGGAGAATGACCGATAAAATTAGCTAAATAACCAGTTGATAGTAGTCCAATCACGGCTGCCAACATAATACGCCAAGAAGCGACTCCGGTTATAAGCAATACTGCCGCACCGATTAAACATGCAAGGGTACTAGTTTCACCAATACTTCCAGGAATAGTACCAAGAAACATATCCATAAAACTAATTTGACCACTTGTAATTGCATCAGTTACAGATACTCCGCCCTCAGCAAGCAGTCCCAATGGCGTTGCACCGCTTATTGCATCAACATGTGCGGCATTTGCAATATGAGCAACCCAAACATCACCGGTCATTGATTTTGCATAAGCAAAAAACAGAAATGCACGAGACAATAATGCCGGATTGACAATATTCATACCAGTTCCGCCAAAAACCTCTTTGCCGATTACAATACCAAACGAGATTCCAAGTGCAACTTGCCAAAGCGGGATTGTCGGAGGCAGAATTAAAGGAAACAAAAATCCGCTTACCAATAATCCCTCATTAATTTCATGCTTACGAATACAAGAAAACAAAACTTCCCAGAACCCGCCCACCGCATAAGATACAATAATAATCGGCATCATAATAATTAAGCCGCGAATCATATCATTAAGAAATGCCGCCGCAAAAACATCACTTGCAATAAAAGCATTACCCGCTTCTACAACCGCATTAACCACATTATACTGATGTCCGGCATTCCAGATGCCAAATAAAAAACATGGCAATAGAGCATAAATAACCGTCATCATCACTCTCTTAATATCAACAGCGTCCCTAATATGTGCCCCGCCACTGGTTCGATGCTCAGGCGTAAACATAAAAGCATCCGCCGCATCAAAAATAGGCCCAACAGCCTCTAATTTGCCACCTTTTTTAAACAGGTGCCGCACCTTATCATGCATATTTAAAATAAACTTCATCTCTTTCCTTCTCGTCCGGCTCGCTCCGTCTTCGCCTTCGACTACGCCGTGATGCGGTCGGAGAGCTCGCCCTACCATCTAAAATTCACTATCAACTATTCACTGTTCACTATTCACTATTCACTGTTCACTATTCACTATTAACTGTTAACTGTTCACTAAAATTAAATGCCTTCTTCTTCAATATCCTTTAAGCCCTGCCTGATAAGTGACTGTACCTCAACCTTACTAGGACAGATAAAATCACATAATGCAAAATCTTCCGGGGCAGTTTCCAAGATACCAAGCGAAATAGCTTCATCAGTATCACCGGCAAGCACTGCACGTACTAAGAAATCCGTCATTATATTAAGCGGTACAACCTTATCATAATTCCCAGTCAATACTAATGCCCGCTCTTCACCGTGCATATTGGTTCCAAGATTCCATTTTTTCTTTAAAAATGGAAGATACGACGAGGCAAGCAAGCGAGTAAAGCTATACTGATTAAATCCCGGCATCGTCCAACCAAGAAACTGCCGTTCTTTATCCTCTGCAATAACCGTAATTGCCGACTGCCCAAAGCGTAAATATGCATCTTCCTCCATTATTGTGCCAGATAAAACATCACCATTAAGCAGGCGGGACTCTGCGTCACTTAATGATTCCTGCAATAAGCCACTTAATTCACCGCCAGCACTGATTCTGTAATGATGGCGAGCGTCCTCCTTAACTAGTGGACCACCCAAAGAAATTATTCTTGTTGCCGGAATAGTACCATCCAGAAATAGACGTCCTAACAGTACTACATCCACGGCCTTGACAAACCAGACAACATCATGAATACCCATCGGATCAATACGGCTAATATGAACGCTTGTATTTCCTGCAGGATGCGGACCAGAAAAAGTATGAAGCTCAACATTTTGTGCAGATTTAAGTGTCTGACCAGTCGTGCTGGCAGACATGCATAAATGAACAGAGCCATCAGTTAAGCGAGTAAGAAGGTCAAGCCCAGCCCGAAACGCCTGCGGGTCGTCCACCACCACCGCTTCGGCATCAGCCTGAAACGGTCCAGTATTCATTGCATTAACAAAAATTGATTTAGGTTTCGCATTAGCATCAGCCATATTGGAAAACGGACGCTGACGTATTAATGATAAAAATCCAGTTGTTGTAAGCTGATCCAGAATTACTTTACGATCAAGACTCTTAATTTCGTCCGCACTAAATTTCTTAAACTCTTCCGCTTCATCAATATCGCCAACTTCAATTACAATTTTTTCTACAAAACGACGGGCACCACGAACAACAGATACAACTTTACCGGCGGCCGGAGCACGTAATTTGAAATCAACATTGCCCTTATCTTCCATCAGCTCGCTACCACGCTTTACAACATCTCCTTCAGCTACTTTAAGCCGTTGCCGTAAACCGTCAAACTCAAGAGGATACAGAGCAACCGTTGCCGACGGTTTGACATTCACAATATCCACGTCCGGCTTTCCTGCCAGTGCAATATCAAATCCCTTTTTAATCTTAAAATCCACGTTTATATCCTTTTTTACCTTACCCACGAATAAATCCATCTACTACCGGCTGGAAAAACTCGCCTACATATTCTGCCCACTTTCCCTGAACATCTCCCCATTCTTGCAAACGAGATTCTGCTTGTCTAGTCAAACGATAAATTTCTTTTGCAGGATCAATATCTGAACCAATAAAATCTGCTGCTGTCAACTTATTCTGTCGTGCATCCTGCCCCAACGTCTTGTCACTCACAGCAGAATCACCATTTGCATCCAATAAATCATCTGCCAACTGATAAGCAGTCCCCAGATCAAAACCAGACTCAAGTAAAGCCGTCGCCAGACGTTTATCCGTCCCAGCACCAGCATAAGCCGCATAAGCAAAAAGCGATCCAGTCTTGCGGCGTGCAACATTTAAACACTGCCCCCAGTCGCAAGGTAAATCTTCGGCAATCAGTTCCTGTTCCAGCTCCGCATTGCACACTTCCTGCAACATATCAATCAAAGTTGACATCAAAGCCATATTGCCGACCTCAGAAATCATAGAAAATGCCCGGCAGAGAACATAATCCCCCATAAGAATTGCACTAGTAGAGCCTTTTTCTTTCCAAAAAGCAGCTTTCCCCCTACGAACCAGCCCATTATCAATCACGTCATCATGCAAAAGAGAAGCCAAATGCACCATCTCAACCGTTGCCGCACTTTTTAAGCAATCTTCATCAGATAAATCAGTTGCAGAACCAAGTCTAAGCGTTAATTGTGCACGTAGCATCTTCCCCATACCGAGAAAAGGTATAAGTTCATCTTTAATAGAAATAAGAGAAGAGTCCTTTAACAGCTCCTTGCTAATTAGCGATTCAAGAACTTTAACCTCTGTTGTACCATCCAAAACCATTACTAAATTCCGCTTAGCCTTCCTAAATTATCGCACCTACTACATCCTTAATGGCAGAACCAAAAAAGGTATACTTACGAATTACCAACAAAAAGGCAAGCAGTATTGTCACATTACAATAATTTGAATTATAACAGTAACTACCTATCTCCGAGAAGTAGGTAAAAAGTGTCAGCAGATAGTTTTGCAAGTGCCTCTCTAATAAGAATTGCTCTTAAAAACAATATCACCCAACTCAACCCCAAGCATATCAGCAACGAGCTCGCATTTAGCCTTTAACAGAAAATAGATATTGCCTACACTTTCATTACAAGTTTCAAAATTACCATGGCCTTTACTGATAATAACATCTGCATCTTCAAATGCTGACCGAAATTCGTCAGATATATTCCCCCAGTTTACCCCAATATCAGCACCACCTGTTTCAATAACCGGCACCAAATCAGTCATCCCAACAGTTTTGGCATCTTTCATTGTTGCATCATTAATTATCGGCCCAGATTTCACTGTAAATGTTACATTCGCCCCATATTGCAATAGCAATTTAACCAAAAGGCAATCAAAAACAATCTCTCCGGCATTATCACCAAGATAAAGAATCTTACAGCCAGGTTTAAGCTCCTCTCTAAACTTATCAATTGAACTGATGGCAAAAGGTCGTTCCATTAACTCTCTAACATCACGTTCTATATCAAATTTATGTCCGGCACCAAGATCTATCACATTCCCCGCCGCCGCTATGTGCAATGCGGCATCAAGACTGTCATCCGTCTGCTCTATCCATTCCTCAAACTCTTCACTAAGCTGCATGGCAGCTTCATTTGACTCCTGCTTTGCCTTCTTATAAGGATCCACAACACCAGTCACCTCCGACACAATCTTATATGCCGGTTGCGACATCGCCGCCGGTGTTTGATCAATATCCAAATCGATAACTCGTTCGGCAACTTGTGCCAAAATCCTACGATGTACATCTTCATCAGATGTAACTACCCGTGCAGTATTTAACGCCTGCCTAAACATACACGGGATACAATCAACTTCTGCCTTCATAAATCACCTTTTATTTAAACAACTTATTCAGTTGTTTTTCCAATTCCCCTGACAACGCTTTAGTTGCTGCCTGTTGAACCAGCTTTGATAGTGCCGACTCAAATGAACTTAGATTTAAAACCGGCTTCTGCACAGTTCCTTTTATCGGCACATCCAGCGACATCCCTTCTAAATATTTATATCCACTCTTACCAACCAATGTTTCAGTCATTGGCACTTTTGCATGATAAGCCAACGAATTATCCAATCCAATAACGCCATCAAGAATCAGCTCATACTTCTTCACCCTTAAATTCAATGGTGATGATGTTATTTTTCCATCAGCACAATTTATATCAATACTAGTATCACCTATCTTCAATTCTCTTGTCCCCACCTTTGCAAGATCAAGTAAATCGGTAAGCAAGCCATTTGCCGCCAAGTCAACATCATTAAACAAAACCTTTCCGGTAAAAATACGAGCCATCATATCTTCTTTTTTTAATGGCCAGAGAAAATTATTCATCACCATACTCATTTTCCCCGAGACGGTCGAAACTCCGCGAAATACCGGATTTATCAAACCTAACAGTTCATCCGCAACTTCTGTTGTGATGTTAACATCTTTTAGAATATATAAATCATTCGGGATATGTATTGCCGGATGGTCGCCACTCAAGTCGATACTTGAAACAAAATCTAAGTCCCCATTATTAATCTTCGCCTTTATTTCTAGTTCAGCCTTATTATCTTTAACTACGACAGGAACAGTAAACTCACGAATATGAAACCCAAATCCATCTATCTTACCAGCATACAATCCACCATTTCCATTCATAGATGTAATCTTTAGTGAATCACCGGTCCCACTCCAATTTATATTAAAATCAAACGGCTCTGATTTCTTGCCGGAAAATGTCACCGGAATATCGGAATATGCATCCATATAGCGGGATAATTCCGTTAGAGACGGTGCTAATGCCCCCTCCACTGCCAAAGAACTTTTTTTGCCATTCTTTTTGAAATCAGCAGTCATATTCATATCCAGTAATTCTGAGCTCAGTTTTGCACTCTTTACCTCTATTACATCAAATTGCGGAGTTGTTACAACCTCAGCAGCAAGCACTGGATTGTCTTCTATTACTAACGGCGGCTCTGTTGATTCAATTCTTAATCCAGTTGTCGAAGCATTAAGCTTTATATTATAATGTTCCTGCTTGCTAGAATCAATATTCAAATCAGCCTTCAACCTGCCAGAGAACCCCCAATTATCCGGCAAAGTAATAAAATCAGATATCGCTTCGCGAGTTGCCTTAATATCTAAATCAGCCTTAACATTAGTTTTCACCGAACCTAAAATATTTGTCCAATCACCTATATTAAATGAAGTAAGAAATATTGAACCCAGTGAAGCAGTAAGTTCTGCCTCCGGAACATTAACTTGCCGTTCAGAAATATTTATATTAGCCGGGGCAGACAATACTATCGATTCCTGCTTGAGTCTTTTACCTTCTAAACTCAAATCCACACCGGAAATATTCACATCGGCTTTTGTAATAGAAATAATACTTCCCGACGATGTACCATCTATCGCCGCTCGCAAATATCCGGCACAGGACATATCATTAGTAATAACTCCCATCCCCTTCAGAAAGTCAACAGTAGTTGCAATATCCATCTCTGCTTTTGCCGTAATCGCACTACTACCGCTCCCGCCATATTTTCCTGATGCAGTTATATTACAAAATTTTGATTTTATAATAGCACTCTTAATATTTGCTGAACTTTTTGTTACATCACCATCTATTGCAAGCTGTATATCACCGAACTTCGCTTTCATTTCAGGAATAGCCAAAGAGCTTGCCGACAAATCAGTTTTAACTCCTATGCCATCACCCAAACTACCCTGTATATTTATATCAGCATTAAGAACTCCATTGATTTGCGGGACTTCCGCAAACTGTGCAGCGATGGCCGTGAAAGGACTTATAGAAACATTCTTTATTTTCAGCTGCATATCAACAGCAATTTTATTTACATCAACTTCACCACCTTGCGGTAAAGTGATATTCCCGCTACCGGCAAGCATACTGCCCGGAGTGGCCGAAATTCCGTTTACTTTGAATGCAAGAGGATTATCAGAACCCGCAAGTGTCATTTCAAGAGCAAGATCCTTAACAACCGTTTGTGAAATACCATTTGAAGACAGCATCTGTACAACACCATCCTCAATTGAAATTATGCCGCGAATTTTAGGCATAGAAAAACCACTTTTGGCTGACGAACTCCTTGAGAGAGCCGCAAAGTTTTTATTGTTACCATTGCTGCCTAAACTTTTGTCAGAAACTGACTCAGAACTATTTTTGCCGGAAATATCAACCGGAGCAGAAACAGAAACAACAGGTTTAACAAGCTTAACATTCCCCAATTCATTATGGTCAGCTACAAGCCCTAATACCCCGCGGCTAATAGACAGCTTTGATAAATCAAATAATCGTTTCCCGTTTATATCGTTAAAAGCCAGTTTCTCAACCTTCATATTGCCAAGCCAGCACAATGACCATGACGCAATCGTCAATTCACCGGGAATATGTTTATTAATCTGTCGCACAGCAAACTGCCTGCCGCCGGAACTGGAAATTAGCATCGGCAAAGCGGCAATAACTGTTATTAACAATATTAAAATAATACTAACTGCAACAACAATCTTATGTAACTTCTTCATGATGCTTCTCCTTGTTCAAACAAACATATCAGGCTGCATAATAACTATTCCTAAACTTCCTTACGATCTTGTTTAAAATATCCAAAAAATCATTTTGCCTGCCCGCCGTAGCTCGAAAAGCAAAGGACGAGGCATTCATCATTTTGTCAAAGCAGTTTCCCGATACCACTGAATTGTTTTTCGCAACCCGTCTTCAAATGAAGTTGTTGCCTTAAAACCGAATTCCTTTTCTGCCCTTGTTGTATCAAGCCCACGTCTTGGCTGCCCATCAGGCTTACTAGCATCCCAAGTTATTCCTCCGGTAAAGCCGGTTTCCTTTACAACAATATTTACCAACTCCCTAATCGATATTTCACGACCAGCACCGACATTTACCGGATCAGACTTATCATACCTCTCTGTAGCTAGTACAATACCTTCAGCACAATCTTCCGCATAGAGAAATTCTCTTGTCGCATTACCACTGCCCCACACAACGATTTCATCGTCTCCATTATCAATTGCATCACAGCATTTTTTTATAAGAGCAGGAATAACATGGGAACTTGATGGATCAAAATTATCGCGCGGTCCATACAAATTTACCGGCAACAAATAAATTGAGTTAAAGTCATATTCATCCCTATAAGCCTGCGACTGAACTAACATCATCTTTTTTGCCAAGCCATAAGGAGCATTAGTTTCTTCCGGATATCCAATCCACAAATCATCTTCCTTAAAAGGAACCGGAGTAAACTTCGGATAGGCACAAATAGTACCAATGGCAACAAACTTTTCCAAATTACGCAAGCGTCCCTCCTCCATCAACTGTATTCCCATTATCATATTATTATAGAAAAACGAACCCGGATGCTCGCGATTAGCACCAATACCACCTACTACAGCCGCAAGATGAATAACAATATCTGGGTTAAAATCATCATACATACGCTTAATGGCATCAAGATTGGTTAAGTCATAATCCTTACTTCTAGGAACAAATAGCTCCCTACATCCACGTGCCTTCAGCTTTTCCAAAATAAAACTACCAAGAAAACCAGCACCACCGGTTACACATACTCTTTTTTCTTTTAAATCTATACTCATTTTATTCTCTCAATTAATTTGATTAACACACCACCAACCGCTATATCCATATCACTATCAATACATAACGTGCTGGCAAATAGTCTGGCAAGTATCTCTCATGATTAAATCTTATTTTAATACAAACAAATCTAAGCCTATTAAATTAATAATGCAAGCCTTTCATTTTTTTATTAGGATCACTAGGATTAAAAGATTTCATTTTAGAACTAAAGGCACTAAAAATAAAGATAGGTTTTTTAGCCTAGATTTGGCAGTTGATATAGATACAGAAATGCAAGGTTTTTATTCACAGATGGTTACACTTGAGTGAGGTCGCACCCGCAGGGTACGTCGAGTTCCATGCGAGAGGCAGAGCAGAACAGTAATTCCCTATCTCCGAGAGGTAGTCCGTAGAACGAAATAGCATCACAGTAGACGACTATAGAGATAGACTGAAATTCGGCTTTATGACCAAAAAGATATAGCGTTGACTCCATAGCATAACTTATGCCCACCAAAATATTCCCTTGCTTTTTTTATTATATCTGTTTTACTTAAAACCGTGATAAGGAAAATAAATTATGAAACCTGATAAAACACGCAGAGCAATTCTTATTGTACTTGACTCTGTCGGTATAGGCGAAGCACCCGACGCCGCAGAATATGGCGATACCGGAGCAAACACATTTGCTCATCTTGCCGATGCCAATGGTGGCATAAAGCTACCGATATTAAAAAGTATGGGCCTGGGGAATATCCCCCCTATTCTGCCTAAAGGAAAAATAATTAAAGGCGTACAACCCACCAACAACCCTATTGCATCTTATGGTGCTCTACAAGAAGTATCACAAGGCAAAGATACCACAACCGGTCATTGGGAAATGGCAGGTTTACAGCTTGATACCGGCTTCACCGTTCTGCCAGCAGAAGCACCATCCTTTCCCCTTGATCTTATTGCCGAATTTGAAAAACGTACCGGACGAAAAGCAATTGCCAACTATGCCGCCAGTGGTACAACCATTATTGCAGAACTAGGCGAGCAACAAATGAAAGAAGGTTGCTGGATTGTCTACACCAGTGCCGACTCTGTTTTTCAACTGGCAGCTCATGAAGAGATCATTCCGCTAGAAAAAACATATCAGGCATGCGAAATTGCACGCGAACTATGTAATCCGCTTCATATAGGTAGGGTAATAGCACGACCTTATATCGGAACCCCGGGGAACTTTACCCGCACTGATAACCGTAAAGACTACTCATACCCCATCTCGGAACCAACAATATTATCACGCCTAAGCGACAAAGGGATAGAAGTAACAACCGTGGGAAAAATTGATGATATTTTTGATCACCAAGGTATAACTAACGTCCGCCACTCTGAAAATAATCATGATGCAAAAAAAGATTTACTTAATCTAATCAAAGATGGGCAATCAGGGTTTATTTTTGTCAACTTCATTGATTTTGATATGCTTTACGGACATAGACGCAATCCGCAAGGATATGCCAAGGCACTAGAAGATATTGACTTATATCTAGCAGAACTAATTCCATTACTAGACGATGATGATTTATTAATGATAAGTGCAGATCACGGCAACGACCCAACATTTAAAGGCTCTGATCATACAAGAGAATATGTACCTATTATCTCATATAACAAAACCGCATCCGCAAAGAATATCGGTATCCGACAAGGCTTCTTTGATGTGGCACAATCCATTGCCAAATATTTTAATATTGAACCAATCCCACGCGGAAAAAGTTTTATTTAAGTAACTACCTATCTCCGAGAGGTAGTCCATAGAGCGAGAAAAACACAACAACACAACCCTTTTACCTCCCGGAGGTAGGTAAATACTTAAAACCTATACACCAAACTTTCATCTGCCAGCCTACCATTAACAAACACAACACCCTCATCTGCCAATAGCTCCAATTTTCTCTTTATACTTACACCATTTCTATTCCCCTGAAATCCGCCAATAGTAAGTGAGGAAGAAATGACACGATGACACGGCACTTCCGGTGCAAACGGATTTTCCCTTAACGCCTGCCCTATCGCCTGAGCACAACTACATCCTATTGATTCACCCAATAATTTATATGTCGTAACCATTCCACACGGAATAGAACTAGTTGCCGCATATACTTTTGACTGAAATGCCGATGGCAATACTTCTTCTCTTTTCATGCTATCACACTACATTTTTTCTTTGCGTTCTATGCGTTCTTTCGCAGCCATAATCCACCGCCACACTACGCTTTACTTCCAAGCATACGTAAAGAAATCTTCCCCTTAGAATTGGGCATATCGGCAACAAAACGAGGTAGTGCCAAGCCGCCTACCGACCGCCTTAATTCTTCTTCCATTTCAATACCAACAGATATATCTGCCTCAAAATGTCCGGCACCGGCAACAGGATCACACTGAAACACATAATATGGCCGTATCATATTACGTTGCAACTTAAGACATAATTCACGCATTACATCTATATTGTCATTTATACCTTTCAACAACACAGACTGATTAGAAACAGGGATTCCTACCCGTATCAATTTATCAGATGCTTTAACAGCATATTCAGTAAGCTCTACAGGGTGATTAAACTGAGTATTTATCCAAAGTGGTCTATGCCGTGCAAGCATTTGACATAATTCATCATCAATCCTCATAGGCAAAACTACCGGCACTCGTGTTCCTATACGCATAACTTCAACATGCTCTATTTCGGACAAACTACTCAAAATATAGTCTAACCGTGCCGTCTCCAACATAAAAGGATCGCCACCGGAAATCAACACCTCCCGCACATCTTTTTCACCCTTAATATAGTTAAATGCTTTCTGCAACTCATCATCAGCATATAATCCAATCTTATTGCCCAGAATATTCTTTCTCGTACAATGCCGGCAATTCATTGCACACATATCACTAACAAGTAAAACCAGCCTATCCTTATAACGATGTATAACACCCGGCATCGACATATTCTCCGCCTCTTCAAACGGGTCATCTTTAAACTTATCATTTTCAGTCAGTTCCTCACTAGTCGGCAAGCATTGCATCAAAACCGGATCATGTTCGGCCTCTTGTGCTATCAACGATAAATAGTATGGCGTAATACGAGTTGAATATTTCTTTTCAACCTCTTTAATATCTCCATCTTTATCTTTTGTTTTAAATACTGACAACAACTGCGTGCCAGAGATTACACTGTTTTTAAGCTGCCACTGCCAGTCATTCCACAAATCAGGACGACTATTTTGCGTATACAAAATCTCTATAATATTATTCATACTTTTTTCTTCTGTCATTATCAAATTTTCTAAGTTATATTACGGCTAAATATAGATTGGAATAAAAAATGATAGATATAAAGAAATTATTGCATGATGTAGAAAAAACCAAAGAAATGCTACCGACAATAAACATTGACTGTTCACTTGTCTTGGGCTCGGGAATGAGCTCTGTAATTGCCAACCTACCCACAGAACTTATACTAGACTATAAGGATATTCCCGGACTTGGCTCTGCTAATGTTGCCGGTCATGCCGGACGATTAGTCATTGCCAAATGGAACAGTCTTAACATCGCCATATTTCAAGGGCGACGTCACTGGTATGAAGGTGCTGGATGGAACCCTATCATATTTCCTATAATTCTGAGTAAAACTTTGGGGGCAAAAACTATCCTACAAACCAATGCTGCCGGAGGTATCCGTCAAGACTTAATGCCCGGAACCTTTATGATCATTGATGATCATATAAATATGATGTCCGCCAACCCGTTACAAGGTCCGCACCATCCGGAGCTTGGTTCACGCTTTCCGGATCAGACAGAAGTTTACACAAAATCAATTCGCAACATACTTGATCAAGCAGGCAAAACATGCGGCATAGAACTGCCGCACGGCATCTACCTAGCAACATCGGGACCCACTTATGAAACTCCAACAGAAGTTAAAGTTTTCCGAGCAATGGGTGCAGATGCAGTCGGCATGTCAACTATCCCTGAATCTATCATAGCAAACTCACTCGATATGCAACTTGGTGCAATCTCATGCATAACCAACAGTGCTGCCGGAATATCAGAAGAAAAACTGTCACACAAAGAAGTCCTGGAAACCACAGAAAACACAAAAGTTAAAATGAAATCCTTGCTTGATGAATTTTTTAAATTATTGGCAACAACGTAATAATATCCCGAAAAGTGTAACGTTGAGAATGTTTTACTAACACTACAAAAAAGATAATGAGCAATACAACCCCAGAAAAAATGCAAAAATATGCAATATTAATAGTTGAACAGCTACAGCAAGCTGGGTTTACAACATATTTTGCCGGCGGCTCTGTGCGCGATGCCTTACTAGGCAAAGATCCTGTTGACTATGATATTGCCACCGGCGCAACTCCGGAACAAGTTATGGCAATTTTTCCTAAATCAATAAACGTCGGGAAATCATTCGGCGTTAGCCGTGTCCCAATACATAACACCTGGTTTGAAGTTGCCACATTTAGAACAGACTCTGCTTACCACAACGGACGCCACCCTACATCTGTAACCTACTCCACTCCGGAAGAAGATGCACAACGCCGCGACTTCACTGTCAATGCCATTTTCTTTGACCCCATCAGCAAAAAAATTCACGACTATGTAAATGGTCGCCAAGATATTGAAAATAAAATCATCCGCTGTGTAGGAAACCCCATAGAACGATTCGAAGAAGATCACCTTCGAATGCTCCGAGCTGTACGATTCACTAGCGTGCTTTCATTTACAATGGAAAAAGAAACCGCTGACGCGATTCGTGCAACAGCAGCAAGCATCTTAAAAATTAGTCCTGAACGTATTAGAGATGAATTAACCCGCATACTAGTGGAATCACCAAAGTCAGGTGATGCAATTATATTGCTGGATAATGTTAAACTACTTGAACAGATTCTGCCTGAAATAAAAGCAATGCAGGGACAAAAACAGCCGCCACAATTCCACCCAGAAGGTGATGTTTTTGAACATACGGTTCTTATGCTAAATCTAATGACAAAAAAAGACAAACTACTCGCCTTCTCCGTTTTACTACACGATGTAGGCAAGCCGGGCACAGCGATAGTGGCGCCGGATCGCATTCGATTTAATGGTCATGCATCATTAGGAGCAAAACTTAGCAAAGAAATTTTAAAACGACTAAAGTTTTCTAATCAAGACCAAGAAGATATTTCCACATGCGTTGGCGGACATATGCGCTATATGGAAGTAAAGAATATGAAACAATCTACACTTCGTCGCTTGGTAGGTGCAACAACATACCCAACAGAGGTCGAACTACACAGACTTGACTGTCTCGGCAGTCATGGCGGACTAGAAAATTATGAACATGTAAAAGCATTTGAAGAAAAAATAAAAAATGAACCGATACTACCAAAACCTTGGATTAACGGACACGACATCATAAACTTAGGAATAACCAAAGGACACAAGATAGGTAAAATACACAAACAAGCTTATGAAGCACAGCTAAATGGCGATTTTCAATCCAAAGAAGATCTCTATGCCTGGCTAAAAGAACAGTATCTGCCTACGAGAGCGAAGTAGGCGACTTTAGCGGGAGGGCGGCTTTAGCGAAGTAGGCGACTTTAGCGAAGTAGGCGGCTTTAGCGGGAGGGCGACTTTAGCGGAAGGGCGGCTTTAGCGGAAGGGCGACTTTAGCGGAAGGGCGGCTTTAGCGGGAGGGCGACTTTAGCGGAAGGGCGACTTTAGCGGGAGGGCGGCTTTAGCGATCAAAAAAGTCCTATTATTTTAGCATTTTCTTGAGCTTGCATACTATTCCTTCTGTTGCCTTTTCCACTTCCGCCACATATTGTGACATATTAGATACACAACCCATATGAACATGATTAGCTATCCATTCATTATTCACGCTGGTCTGTTTACGAATATACCACGCTATAACTTTTTTACGGACATCATTTTTCTTTAGCAACAATAATTCATCCATATCTATTTTTAGTTTTTAAAGGCCATCAGCAAAAAGCCTTTTTGCTTCATGAGTATCATGTTTCTTTGATTCGACACCACCAAATGAATCACGCCGTTTCCTTGCCATAACTCCATCCAGTGCCTCAACCATTTGTTCCCGAAATTCATCACTACCAAAACACCAGCCACGTCTAATCTTATCCCAACTCTCATCTACCACCCATGGCTTCTCACTCCAGCAAATCTCAAACACCCGTTTTTGTAATATATTTCGATAGTAAACATTTTCCTGATATTTAACATCTATTTTTTTTTACAAGTTATCAGTTGTCAGCTATCTGTCTTCAGTTTTTTTGATTTTCATAGAAAATATTTTTTACTGATGAGGTGCTTGCAAAACTACTTGTGCGAGGCAATTTTTCTGCATTTTAGGCGAGCAGATTCTGCCTTTTGAGCAATTGGAGCATACCCGTAGGGTCTGT
>CAMZLY010000182.1 GCA_947311825.1 uncultured bacterium | reverse complement strand
TATTTTAGGCGAGCAAATTCTGCCTTTTGAACAATTGGAGCATACCCGTAGGGTCTGTAAAATTGCGAAAAAGCGGAATATGCCGCATAAAATCAAAAAGTGCCCGCAGATAGTTTTGCAAGTGCCTCTACTGCAAAGCTTATAATTATTGATGGTAAACATTATACACCCATTACTCATCCGGAAGAAGTTAATGCTACAATCAAATTGTTTCTTTCGAACAAATAAAACACAAAACATGATTCATAACAAATGCACAAATATAAATTAAATATAAAATCACTTTCACCCATTATCGGGTTAACTCTATTTATTACTGCTCTAGTAGTAATACATAATTCAACAGCATCTTTCCGGATCAAGGATATTGAAAATTTCATAACACGGTTATCATATACTAGAATTTTTGCTGCATTATTCTTGGTTGGGATGAATTTCTTACTTTTTAGTTGTTATGATTTCCTATCATTACAATACATAAAAAAGAAATTACCAATTAAAAAAGTTATTGGAACTTCAATGCTTAGTTTTTCTTTTAGCAATGTTGTCGGAGGAACCTTTTTAAGTGGCGGAAGTATTAGATATAGATCCTATGAACGTGCAAGACTATCGGCAATTGATATTTTGCAAATCACATTATTTATTTGGGCTACATGGCTTATAGGAGTCGCAGCATCTTCAGGTATTGCCGCATGTATATTCCCCAATATAATAAAATCTTTACATATAAAATATATTCCTAATCTATTGTGGATTGGAATCCCTATGCTTCTGACTGTCGCAACATATTTCATATACACAATATTAGGCAAGGGAATCATAACATTACGAGGAATTAAGTGGCGGTTACCAAGTTTTCCTATAGCATTAATGCAAATATTAATAGTCGGTATAGATTTGATTTTATCTGCAGCCATTCTTTACTTGTTGATTCCAACAGAAACTACTATAACTTTTCAGCAATTTACAGCAATATTTGTAATTGCATTACCGCTATCATTAATAAGTGGAATTCCTAGTGGATTAGGTGTGTTTGAAATGCTAATGCTTCACCTCCTAAAAGACTATTTACCACCTTATGATATTTTGGGAGCATTAGTAATTTTCAGGTTAGTGTATTACATTATACCATTAACAATAGGAGCATTAACTCTTGGTATTAACGAAATATGGCATTTAATACACCCACTAAAGAGTAAAAGTGAAAAAGCAAAAGAATGGGCAATACAAACCATACCTTCCATATTTAGCGTAACTACAATGTTGGCAGGAATTGTAATGTTACTGACAGGAACATTGCCTATTCCAGAAAAGCATATAACTTTTATTACCAAGATTATGCCATTAAATTTTTTTGAAATGTCTCATTTTCTTGCCAGCATAACAGGATTATTGTTAATTTTGGTTAGCAGAGAAATATACCGCAAGCAAAAAAGTGCCTATTATATAACTTTAACTCTATTAGCTATGGGGATATTTTTTGAAGGAATAAAAGGCCATGCTATAATATCTCTATTTATTTTTAGTACTCTTTTCATTGCACTAATACCATATAAAAAATCCTTTACACGTCACAGTTTTATCACTCAAAATAGCTTCAGTGCAAAATGGCTTATTACTATTTTTGTCGTCATGGGCACTGCAACATGGCTATTATTTTTTAATTATCGACATGTAGAATATTCTAACGAGCTATGGTGGCAATTTTCTTTCTCCAGTAACGTATCTAGATCTATGCGTGCAATGGCAGGGACAATGGTTATATTACTTTTCTGGAGCATAAGAAAATTACTACACCCTCCTACTACTATCTCAACAAACTCAACGGAACAAGATTTAGACGACGCAAGAAAAATTATAAATAATGATAGTAATCCATACGCAGCTTTGGCTTTGCTTCGCGATAAAGCAATTTTATTTAGCCCGCAACGAGAGAGTTTTCTCATGTACAGTGTTATTAATCGTACTTGGGTATGTATGGGTGATCCTATCGGAAACAAAAAAGACTTTGTAGAACTAATATGGCGTTTTAGAGAATTAGCCGATCAACACAGTGGACGCCCTCTATTCTATCAAATAGGAACAAAACATCTAGAACTATATATAGAAGCTGACTTTAACCTTTTCAAGCTAGGCGAAGAAGCTATTATTCCTTTAGCCAACTACACATTAAGTGGCTCAGAACACGCAAAACAACGACAAGCTATAAATAAAACAGAAAATAACGGATATGGTGGGTTCGAAATTATACCTAAAAATAAAGTTACAGCAATACTACCGGAACTCCAGGCTGTTTCAGACGCATGGCTAAAACAAAAAGATGGAAAAGAAAAGAAATTTAGCTTGGGATATTTCCTTAAAGAATATATTTCGGAATTCCCGGTTGCAGTTGTTCGTGATAATACAGGAAAAATAGTAGCATTTGCCAACATCTGGCTTGGAGATGGTCACACAGAATTGTCGATGGATCTTATGCGCTATCAACCGGGAACACCAACCGGAATCATGGATTATCTTTTTATCAATTTATTTTTATGGGGACAGAAAATGGGATATGAATATTTTAATATGGGTATGACTCCGCTTTCGGGACTAGATGCACACCCCTTGAGTCCCATGTGGACAAAGTTAGGAGTTTGGATTTTTCATAATGGTGAATCTTTCTATAACTCCCAAGGATTAAGAAGGTACAAAGCTAAGTTTAACCCGCAATGGCGGCCTCGTTATCTGGCGAGCTTAGGCGGAGCACAACTAGTTAATGAACTCATTTCCGTTACCAAGCTAATTTCGTCAGGCCTGAATTCAGAAACTCACCAAGAACCACCAATTACAAGAAACACGAAAATACCTACAAAAAGTTAATGAGCATATGCCTCTATATAAATAAAAGTTCATCGTTCATAATTCATCGTTCTAAAAAGGCTGTCCATACATTGCGATGACTCTTGTTCCTTCCTCACCAATTGCCAAATCAAGTCTGAATACCGACTTCATCAACATCCCACGCAAACTCACTCCGGCATCAAATCTCATATCAGTTGTCAAAGTATTAAGATACCATTCAGGAGCAACGCGACCAGCCTCGGCAAATGCGGCAAACTGCATCCAATCCAAGTCAAAATACTTAAACAACTTATTTTCTATTAATGGTTGCCACTTAGGAATAATACGGTATTCAACACTACCATAAATAGCTGCTTTATCATGGAATCTATCACCATCATAGGCACGCATACGATAGAATCCACCCAGATTCGCCCCTTCATAATACGGAGGCCGCTTTGTTACAACTTCTTCACCATCAACCATCGTAGTCTCCCAAGAAGGAACATTAGCTGTCCAGAAATTTAATGCTAAAACATGTTGTTGTACTCCGGGAATAGTATTTAAATTGAATACTTTTCCATACTCATACTCATACATTTCCCAACCGCCCAGCCTATCATCACTGGTAAAGTCATAAGTATAATATAACTCTTGTTTACTGCCCTTTGTCGGATTAAAAGGAAAATCAAAATTATTATACTCAACTCCTACCTTCAAATTAAGAGTATCTCCAGTAATATTATGTTCCATATCTAAAGTTTTATTACGCCATGCGGGAGTGACCCGTAAATACATTCGCCCACTATTTAACGGATTCCAACTACTTCCACCCGTTGCACCAGCCGTCAAAATGCCGCGATCAATAACATACGTATTAACAACTTGGTCAGCACCATCCCCAAATGGCAGCAAATAGAAAAACCTGAATTCAGCCCAAGAATCCCATAACGTTTCTTCAATAAAGTTTTCCTGATCAGAATCATTTAATCCTGCTCTTTCACCACCAAAGCCAGAATTACCATTTATATAAAGAATATCGTCAACGTAGTAACCACTCGAAGCCATTACATCAACAAACAAACGTCTTGTGCCTGGTATTCTCAAATCGGTAACTCCGCCAGCAAAGAAATAAGTCCCTTTTGTACCAAATGCAAGTGTTCCCATGAGACTTGCCTGCTCCTGAGGAAATGCAGTTTTACCGGCACCAACACCAAATGTCAGTCCCAGACTCTTCGTATAGAACGCATACGGCAACCAATTATATTCGCTAGCCAGCCTAATTTCATCTGATTCCAGAACAATACTTTGTGCCCGAACAGATAGAGCGAATGCTGTTGCAAAAGCCAGTATGAGTGTTAAAATTTTTCTAATATTCATATAATCCTTTTCTTTATCATTTCCCCTATCTCGCACATCCATCGGCTCACAGAGCCGACTCTACATCGCTCATTCCCGCACAACACTTGTAGTGTTGGCTCTCAGAGCCAAAAATGCTTAATCTGCAACACAAACACGTAACTTGCTAAACCTATAGAACTGCAAAACCAACATAAAATCATTTCCCTGGCACAGGTGGTTTAGGCGGGATTTCACTTTCAGATATTTTTCCAAGTTCAGTTTTTAATTGCTTCATGGTCTTACAACTATCCGCCGCCGCTTTTTCTATTGCCTTCTGTGCCTCTTCAATCTTAGGCTTTATATCGTTAGCAAAATCCGTTGCCGCTTGTTTACCTTCATCAATTGTATCTTCTCAAAAACACCATTTATGCAACGTCACCACTGGGGCAAGCCCAGTGGTGGCATAATTCTAAATCTATAACTTTATTGAGAAATTACCATCAATTGCCCCTTTAGCCTCTTCGGCTGCAGTATCAACCATAACTTTTGTTTGAGCTGCAACTTCAATGTTTTTAACGTTCAAAAATAATTTACTCTTGTGAAGCACTTAATCATATATAATACATAAAGACAATAGTATAATTCTAGGCTCTAAAATGACCTTTTAGAATTAAACCCCTTCTTTCTGTGAAAAAAATCACAATATACTGTTGACATATTTAATAGGTATGATATTTTGCACTCATATTATTTGACAATAAAAAAGGTACTTACAAAAGCACCTCAAGAAATAAAACTTTATAAATTGGACTTAAAATGAAAACATCACCAAATAAATCTATCGAACGATTAAGTATGTATCGACGACTACTGCGAGAATCTGAAAATGAAGGTACTGAAAATGTTTATTCACATGACCTGGCTGACGCTGCCGGTTGTACTGCCGCACAAGTAAGACGTGATCTCATGCTGGTTGGTTGCAGCGGAAACCCTAAAACAGGCTACCAAGTAAAGGGTCTCATCAACTGTATCTGTAATTTGCTAGATACACCTGAAGGTGATTCTGTTGCTCTCGTTGGATTTGGTAACCTTGGTAAAGCTTTGCTACCCTTCTTTGCTAAACATCACAAAAAACTTGTAATAACAGCCACTTTTGATAGCAATCCAAAAAAAATCGGAGAAATCTCAAATGGTTGTGAATGCTACTCAATGGAATCACTAAAAAAAGTTATTTCAGAGAAGAATATTAAAATAGCAATTCTTACTGTCCCCGCTGAAGTTGCACAAGAAGTTGCCGAACAATTGATTGAAGCAAATATACAAGGAATTCTTAATTTTGTTCCTATACCACTCCAACTTAAAAATAATATTATTGTAGAAAATATGCACGTAGAAATCGCACTTGAAAAAGTTGCTTATCTAACACGTGCAGCAAACACAATAACTGACTAAAAAAGTAAAATGAGGCTCTGCCCCATTCATCTCCACCGGACGACATCCGTGATATAAAGATTTACAATTAAAAATTAATTACAAGGAACACATCATGTACAAACAAGAACTTTCAAAAGGCTGCGTTGACTTCATCAACGACGCTAACATTACAGATTTAATAAAAAACACCAAAGAAGATGCAGAACAAGTTAAGGATATCATTGCCAAAAGTCTCAATAAAAAACCTTTAACAGTTGAAGAAACCGCAGCTCTTATTGCCGCAGAAAGCGAAGAATCAACAGAATTAATATTTGAAACAGCACGCCAACTAAAACGTGATGTTTACGGGAACCGCATTGTTATATTTGCACCTCTATACATTGGGAATAAATGTATTAACGACTGTTCATACTGTGCATTCCGCAGAAGCTTGCGAACTACAGTAAGAAAAACTTTAGCTCCCGAAGAACTAGTACAGCAAGTTACTGCACTAGAAGATGCAGGCCACAAACGTCTTATCCTGGTTTTTGGAGAACACCCCGACTACACCCCTGAATACATGGCCGATATTGTTAGGCAAACTTATGCAATCAAGCATAATAACGGTGAAATACGACGTGTAAATATCAATGCCGCCCCTCTTAATTATGATGGTTTCAAAATCATGAAAACTGCCGGCATCGGAACATATCAAGTATTCCAAGAATCTTATCACCATGAAACTTACGCTAAAGTTCATCCTCCACAAACTCATAAAGGGAATTATCTATATCGCCAAGACTCACTTACACGTGCATGGGAATCCGGCTGTGATGATGTCGGTATTGGTGCCCTCTTCGGTCTTTATGACTGGCGTTTTGAAGTGCTCGGTATGGTAACACACTCACGCTATCTTGCCGATCGTTTTAACTGTGGTCCGCACACAATTAGCTTTCCGCGTATTCGCCCTGCACACGGCATATCATTGGATGAAAAATACATTGTTAACGACCATGACTTTAAGCGCTTAGTAGCAATCCTACGCTTAGCTGTTCCGTATACTGGAATGATTCTTACAGCACGCGAAACACCTGAAATAAGACGCGAAGTTATGGAATTTGGTGTTTCGCAAATTGATGCAGGAACTCGCATTGAACTTGCCGGATATACAAAAGATGGAGAACAAGAATTAAATAAAGAACAGTTTGAAATTGGTGATACACGTCCTATGGACGAAATTATCATGGAGCTTATATCAAACAAATATATTCCAAGCTTCTGTACTTCCTGTTACCGTCAAGGGCGAACGGGCGAACAATTCATGGAATTTGCCGTTCCCGGCTTTATCCAAAACTTCTGTACCCCAAATGCAATGTTCACACTCGCCGAGTATCTGGAAGATTATGCATCAGAACCAACAAAAGATGCCGGCTACAAACTGATTCTTGATGAAGTTGCAAAGATGCCAAACGAAAAAGATAGAACCTCCGCCGTTGCACATCTCGATGCAATTCGTAAAACAGGAAAAAGAGATATATACTTGTAAAGCAAATAAAAATGAAAACAAAAACTATTATAGAAAAACTATTAGCAAATAAACCAGTAGAAAAAAACGAACTTATCGCCCTACTGAATATTTCTAATAAAGCAGAAATACAAGAACTATACAAAGCCGCCTATCAAGTAAAAATAGAAACAGTCGGCCCTGTAGCATATTTTCGTGGTATAGTCGAAATGAGTAACCAATGCATCAAAGACTGCTACTACTGCGGAATACGTCGTAGCAATGCCGAAGTTGAACGATACCTAATATCAGAAGATGAAGTTGTTCAAACCGCAATGTGGGCACATGCACAGCGTTACGGCTCTATGGTTCTTCAAACCGGAGAACGCCAAGACAATCAATTCACCGCTATGATTGAACGCATTCTATTACGAATCAGAGATGAATCGAACGGCGAACTAGGTGTAACCCTGTCACTCGGTGAACAGAGTGAAGATGTCTATAACACCTGGTTCAATGCCGGGGCACATCGGTATCTACTCAGAATAGAAACAACTAACAACAAACTATACAGCCAACTACACCCACCTGACCACAGCTTCAAAGAACGAGTTAACTGCCTTAAAAAACTAAGAAAGCTCGGCTATCAAGTCGGCACAGGCGTAATGCAAGGACTACCAGGACAGACAACCGCTGACCTCGTTGATGACATAATGTTCTTTAAAGAAATGGATATTGATATGATCGGCATGGGACCATTCATTGTGCATGAACAAACACCACTTGCTAATGAAGCCGAAAATTATAATGCCGAAAGACAATTTGAACTAGGTCTAAAAATGATCGCCGTCTGCCGCCTATTTCTACGTGATGTCAACATTGCGGCAACCACTGCCCTGCAAGCACTAAACCCAACTGGGCGTGAACTGGGCCTACAAGCCGGAGCAAATATCATTATGCCAAATATCACCGACACCAAATACCGAAAAGCATATCAACTTTATGATGGCAAACCATGCCTGGAAGACAGCTCAGGAATGTGCAAAGGATGCCTCTCTAAACGCATTGATAGTATTGGCGAGACAATAGGACTAGGAAAATGGGGGGACTCACCCCATTTCAAAAAGCGAACAGACAAATGAGGTGCTTGCAAAACTACTTGTGCGAGGCAATTTTTCTGCATTTTAGGCGAGCAGATTCTGCCTTTTGAGCAATTGGAGCATACCCGTAGGGTCTGTGAAATTGCG
>CAMZLY010000181.1 GCA_947311825.1 uncultured bacterium | reverse complement strand
GCCAGACCCTTCTCTGGCCTTAATGCCATAACGCAATAAACTGTAAACAGCTTTATTCGCATCATAGAGGTTTTTACCCCCACCCAACGCAGAAGCTTTATCCAGCTCCCGTAATGCTTTATTGATTAATGTGCCATTAGTACCCTGCTTGCTTAGCCAAGTGGCTAACAGGTCTTCTTCGATATTTTTATTATTCTCACTGTCTTGCCAATCGCCTAAGTAGTCATAGCCCAGTTTATTTTGAAAGAACTTAACCACGCGGTTTTGAGTGACTCTTTCAATTTGACCAATAGACTGCAATGGAGAATGGATAGTTGATAATTGAGAATGGTCTTGGCTCATGATTTTATATCTCGCTTTTTCATTATCAATTCTCCATTTTCAACTATTACTCTTACTAGTTTTAACAATACTAATCAATAATTTCAACACTTCTTCACTGTCAGAATAAATAGATTGATAAGCAGAACTACTATCCAATAACTCAGATTGATGAAGTAACTCCAACCAGTAAAGTGTTTCATTAGCTTCCTTCAATGCAATACTCATTTTATGAATAAAATCAGCCTTACTTTTCGCATGTTCAGCTTAACGAACCAAAGCCCCAACAGCCGTACCGCTTCGTAAAACCTGCTTAGAAAGAATATATTCTTTTTTATCTGCCTGAAGAAAACGGGATAACTTAACAACCCGAAGAGCCAAAGCAAAAGACTTCGTTTTAATTATGTTTCCCTTCATTCTCAATTATCAACTTACAATTAAGACTCACCATTCCGTTTTCACAGGATAATCCTGAATCAAAGGGTCAGGAGTGAGTATTGTCATGTTTCCCTCTATCGCCTGACACACCAACATGCGATCAAAAGGGTCTTTGTGGACTTTTGGTAAGGTCAGTAAATGACTAATATCAGCCTCGCCAAGTGATAAGCTCTCGATACCGTGATTCTCTCTTTGCTTTGGAATATAAGTTTTGGGAGACTCCGGCAAAGGCAACTTACCTATCTGGTATTTAACAGTAATCTCCCAAAAAGAGACCGAACTCAAAAACACTTCATTTTCAGGATTTTCAAACAGACTACGCGCCTTATCATTTAATTTAGGATCATCTGATATTAGCCAAAGAAACGCACAGGTATCTAGCAATACGCGCACCCTCAATGCCCCTCAAATGCCGCAACAAGATCATCAGGAAGCGGATCAGAGAAATCATCAGGTACAACAAAATCCCCCTTTGCCAAACCAATCACACGCTTCTTTGTTGATTTAGTTTTTAAACCCACAATCTTGGCAATAGGGATATTGCGCTTGCATAATATAATAGGCTCATCCTCGGTTAAATCTTTTAAATACTTAGAGAGATTAGTTTTAGCTTCATGGATATTTAATTGAATCATGTTATCACCTTGAGTGAACTAAGTTGCAAACCATGATAATGGTTTGAATTGATAATTGATAGTGGAAAATTGATAATTAAAAATATGCTCGACCCCCATCATTTTCAATTATCCATTCTTAATTCTCAATTAGAAACCCACCCCCCCACTTTTTGGTCATTTTGTGCAACTGATCCAATGAAATTTAATGGAGAATTGATAGCTATTTAGTGGCACGTAACCATCATTATCAATTCTCAACTATCCATTAATCTTGTTTTTCCCGTAAGAAGCTCTTGCATCATGCCTTGTTTAATGGATTTAGTTTTTTGTAGCTTGGTTTGTAAGGCTTCAATTTCACTATCCATATCGGATAATACTTTGGCTATGGCTTTTTGTTCTTCTGGCTTTGGTTTTGCAACTGGAATTCATGTTTTTTTGTTTCGTTTAGGTTGAGCTGTTCCTGAGTCTAGTAAGCTATAATTAAGACTTTCCAAAAATCACATAAATAACCTATTTCAAAGTCATCGTTAGGTTTCAATATATGAGCATGGTTATTGACCCAAATTTTCCCATTAACTCTAAAAGCTAGTCGTGTTGATCTACTAAGAATATTTTCTCCATCTTCACCCAAAAGAATAAGCTCATCATTAAAAATATAGTCATTAACATAATCTACAATGCCAGATGCTCCGTAATATGGATAAACACCCTTCATCTTCTCTCGATCAGATTTTTTTACTGGCTTTCGTTTGTCATCCATAAACTCAACGGCTTCTCCTAAAGGACAAACTTCCCAATCCTCAGGAATCACCCCAACCTCAGTCAACTTATAACCTTCCTTTACTAATGGAGAGTTGAGAGTGGATAATTGATAATGAGTGGCAGAATCTTCGACCTTGTGCTTTTCATTATTCATTCTCAATTTTCCATTATTAATTAGCTCTTCATTTGAGGCTAAAGCCTCTTCTCCTTTGTTGGGGTGGTTTCTCTCTGGTTTTGAGGCTGAAGCGTCCTCTCCGTTGGGTGGGGGAGTGCTGGAATTGGGTTTATTATTCATGGATACTATAAAACCTAGGAGAGGAGGCTTTAGCCTCATTCAATACGACAGGATTATTTTTTATATAGTGATAAACCACGTCAAAATGTTTCTCATCTCTAATGAGTTTATCGTAATAATCCCGTGCCAAAAATTTCCCACTTCGCCCCAATTTTTCATTTATTATCTTCGCACTACCACCTTTGATTTGTTGCATCACTGTTGCAAGTTTTTGCAATGGTTTTATGAGTAGATGGACATGATTAGGCATTATACTAAAGCAATATAGCTCATAGCTAACACCATTTTTCATTCTCAGATAATCACTTAATAATTCCAATATTTCACCATTTAGATAAGCTCCATTACTAGATTGATCCAGATAGTTGTCGATTGCCATTTGTTGTTTCTTATTGGGCATGTTTTGTTGTGTGAGTTTTTTTACAAATTTGTCAACACTGTCATGTGTGCGGAATGTTATGAATTGGTAGTGATCTGGCAAGTCTTTATGTGGGAGGTATTTTTGCTTCATGTTCGTTTTGTTGTTTATCATTGGAGATGAAGCTTTAGCTTCATTTTTCGTCGCTCGATTGAGGCTAAAGCCTCTGCTCCGATGTGATTGGTATTTCATGGTTTTAAACCCATTTTTGCTAAGTATGAATCTACTTTTATTGAGAGTGCTTCAACTCTATTCTTAATTCGCGGCAATGGTTCTGCATAGCGTTGTTCCAGAATTTTAACCCGCTTCGCCAATTGCTGCGTTACGCGCTCAATCTCTGCCTGTATTTCAGTTTCCAGACTGGCATACCATTTATCTTCAATCACTAGTGTTTTGATTTCATCAAGTTCAAGTTGCGGTATTTTCTCAAAAACTTGTTTATTGAGTGCCGACTGTGCTTCTTTCACCGCTTTTTTGGCTTTGGCTTCTTCATCAGTAAATGATAAATATTTATTTAATATAACAATGTCATCTAATAAATCATCGCTATCTGAGCTAACTTTTTCATCAACTTTCTCCCAAGCAACTTTACGCAGAGCATTATATTCTTTTTGTATGGCTTTGATTTTTTTATCCTGCTCAAGATATTTTTCTAGTACTTCTTTTTCCTCATTATTTTGTGATACTGATAGCCTTTCTTTTATGGCTTTTAACGTTAACTTACCCTTATCATTTCTTAATATATTCAAGTAACTGTTATCTGATATTTCTAATAATGCTTTTTCTTCTTCGTGAGATATTTCAAACTTATTTGTAAATATTTCATAGGTAGTTAAGTCAGTTTTTTGCCATATTAAATCATAGTATCGTTGTTTTACTTCATTTGCAGTAGCCTTATTATTTACATCAGCCAATACACTTTCTTCCCCGCTATTTTCTTCTACTAAACTTTCCAGCGTTTGCGTTGCTTGGTCTTGCTGTTGTTGCAAGGTAGTCAAAGCATCTTGTTCATCGTTAAAAAAACGATTAATCACTAATTGCGGTGGAATTAAATCACTTTTATAGCGTTTCTTGTTTCTGGCTGTGCCGAATTCAAAATCATGGGCTTCTTTGTAAACCGTTTTATTGTTTTTATCTTTTATTGGTACAATTTCACGCACGATACTCCCTGCTTGCCAGCCATCTTGGGTGATAATGTAAACATCATCCTGCATCGGCTCATTCCAGTAATCCATCAGGATTTGATAGATTGTGTATTTGCTGAGTAGTTTGGCAGTGGCAAAGCGAGCCAGTAAATCTTCGGATAATAGCTGGATAATATCCTTGGGCTTTGTGCCAACTTCCATTGCTTTTAGCTTTGTGTGGTGCGCCTGTTTCCAGTCACTAAACAGTGTGGTGCTTTGTTGTTTAAACGCTTGATATTCTTGATTGTCTAGTATGCTTTGCTTAACCTCGCTCGTGGCAACCAACGCATCGCTATAACCTTGTGTGGGGTTATCTGTAAACAGGCTATTGCGTAAAGTCGGGAAAACATCCCAATAATTTTGTAGCGCATCAATATCTGCATTGGGGATGCCGCCGTGTAGATGGGCGTGCAGATCGTGAATATCTTCGGCTTCTGAACCATCAATATAACGCGGGATATTGAGGTTGTATTCGTTCTTTTCTATCTCGCTAAAGCTGACCAGTCGCGCAAAGCCTTGTGTTTCAGTTTGTTTATTAAAAACATCGACAATTTTGTGAATATCTTGCTCACGCAGGCGGTTTTTATTGCCATCTTTTATAAAGCCTTTGCTAGCATCTATCATAAAAATAGCTTTTCGTGCATTAGCCTGTTGTTTGTCGATGACAATAATACAGGCGGGAATACCCGTGCCGTAAAACAGGTTGGCAGGTAAGCCAATAATGCCTTTAATCACACCCTGACGAATCAGCTTTTGACGAATATCTGCTTCAACATTGCCACGGAATAACACGCCATGAGGCAGGATAACCGCGCCTTTGCCCGTTTGTTTGAGTGATTTAAGAATATGTAGCAAAAAGGCATAATCACCATTTTTTTCAGGTGGAATACCGTATTCAAAACGACCAAATTCATCCTCATCGGGTTTGATGCCTGTATTCCACGCTTTAAATGAAAACGGTGGATTGGCAACGGCAAAATCAAACGTTTCAAGCCCACCGCCTGAATTCTTCCAATGTGGCGATGCAAGGGTATTGTCTTGCCACATTTCATGGCTGGCACAACCGTGCAGAATCATATTCATACGCGCCAGTGCGTAGGTGGCGTTGTCCATTTCCTGACCGTAAACAGAAAGCCCACGCGGTGCTTCATCATTGACCTTTAACAACAAAGAACCTGAGCCACAGGTTGGGTCATAGACCGTTTTATCTTGCGAGGTATCAGGTGTGATCCCCACTACTTTCGCCAAAATGCGCGAGACTTCGGCAGGTGTATAAAACTGCCCCTTGCTTTTGCCTGATTCAGTAGCAAAATGACGCATTAGATATTCATAGGCATCACCTAATAAATCATCACCCTCGGCACGGTTGCTGCTTAAATCCAAGCCCTCAAAAATACCTAATAAACTGCTCAAGCGATCAATCATCGCCTTACCTTTGCCTAGTTTATCTTCATCGTTAAAGTCAGCAACATCAATCACGCCTTTTAGCTCATTTTCTTCTGCAAGCTTAGCGATGATTTTATTCACTTTATCGCCAACTTCCTTATCACCTTTGAGCTTTAGCATATCAGTAAATGAGCCACCCTCCGGTATTTCAATCAAACCATAGGGATCATTACCAAAGGTATCAGAAACATATTTAACAAATAGTAAGGTAAGAACATAATCTTTATATTGGGAAGCATCCATGCCGCCGCGAAGTTCATTACAGCTAGCCCAGAGGGATGAATAGAGTTCGGTTTTTTTGATTGCCATAGGTTTTGTGTACCAGTTTTATTTTGTGTGGTGCATATTAGCATAAAGTAGCTAATTATTTTCTGACTTGTAGAACCCATAAACCCTAACTTGTTGTAATACTAGTTAAAATATACAAAAAACAGGGGGGGTGGGTTGTATGCCTCGTGAAGGGTATACTACAGGTATGAAAAATACTCACTCTCAAAATCAATCTACTGAAACGCAAGCACTGCACTTTCGTATTAATAATGCTGAAACTCTTCCTGTTGCTACACCAATCTATCAGAATAGTGCTTTTACGGCGGATTCTCCTTATTTTTATACACGCAAGAGTAATCCTAATAGTGTTGAGCT
>CAMZLY010000180.1 GCA_947311825.1 uncultured bacterium | reverse complement strand
GATGAAGGCTAAAGGATAAAGGATGAAGGCTAAAGGATGAAGGATGTAAAGGATGAAGGATGTAAAGGATGAAGGGTAAAGGATGAAGGGTAAAGGATGAAGGATGTAAAGGATGAAGGGTAAAGGATGAAGGGACAAAATGCGACAATTTAAACTTTTTTTTCAAAAAAATGTCTTTCGGGGTTGACAATAATTTATTATTTGGTACTTTCATGCCTCGTTCTTTACGAAAAGGATTTTGGGGGCCGTTAGCTCAGTAGGTAGAGCAATACACTTTTAATGTATGGGTCGACGGTTCGATCCCGTCACGGCCTACCATTTTTTTTCGAGAATTTATGTATGAAGCAAAGAAGTAAAATTAAAGTATTTGCTGAGACAGTACCAGCCTTTCTGGCGTTTTTAATTATTCCACTGATTCCACGTTATCTACTGGTGTTGCTTTCTCGTGGGTTAGGGCGTTTGGCTTTTTCTTTTAGTAAGCGTCAGAGATATGTTGCATTAGCTAATCTATTGACAGTGTTCAATAAAAATAGTGAATTAAGCGAAGCTGAAGTTAATGCTATTGCTATTGAATCTTTTCAAACCATGATGCTGACGGCACTAGATGTTTTTTGGTTTAGTGTGCGTACCGAACATAGGTTAAAAAAATATATCAAGCTTGATAAAAGTGCAGAACTTTATGCGTCGCATAAGGGGGGCATAGCCGTTGCCGCACATTTTGGGAATTGGGAGATTCTGGGGCAGGCGGGAGCGCTTTATCTTGATGGTTTATTAAGTGTTGCGGCAGAATTACGTAATCCTTTTGTTAATAAGATGGTGTCGCATTCACGGCAGGTGACGGGGCAGAAGGTGGTTTATCAAGAGGGCGCAATTAGACAGCTAATGAAGGCTCTTAAGGGTGATACGGTTGTTGCATTGTTGATTGACCAGAATGTTGTGCCAGCCGAGGGTGGGGTTTATGTGAATATGTTTGGCTTACCTGTGCCTGTGAGCAGGGCTATAGCGGCTTTGTCTACAAAAGCTGATGTGCAAGTTGCCTTTTTATACTGTATTTCGGATAAGCATGGATATTATACTGTGTTTTCAAACCCGTTGCCGGATGTTTTTGATGGTGATGATACTCAAGAGGGTATCACACAGGCTGTTATTACACTGATAGAGGATGTTATTCGTCAAAATCCAGGTAAATGGATGTGGGCATATAAACGGTGGAAGTTTATCCCTGATGGGCATTCAGATAATGGATACCCCACTTATGCAAGACCGATTGAACCACCGGAATTAAGGCGACTTTAGCGAGGTAGGCGGAGGGGCGACTTTAGCGAAGTTGGTGACTGATCGGTCGGATCTGACCGATCTGTCTGATTGGTCTGCGTGGCAGCAGACCCTCCCTGATTATATTGCCGTTATAATCTTGTTCATTTCGTTATCAAGGCTTTCGAGCGATTCTACCATTTTGAACTGTACATGGCTGCGGTCTAAGTTATGTCCTTCTCTATGAGTTTTAAAGTAGATGTCTCCCTCTAGATAATCTGTTAGAAAGCGTAGTCCAATCTCGAATGTTATTAATTTAGTTGAGAATGATAGATGATCTTTTTCTGCTTGAGTTAGCATATCACCTGCCGAGGAGAGGTAGCCCTCTGCTAAGGCTTTGAACATATCTGTTTGGGCTACTACTTTAGAAAGATCTGTTTCGTCTTCTGGTGTAGGGCGCATAGCTGTTCTTGCCATATCACCAAAATCGTATAGTGATAAGCCCGGCATCACTGTGTCTAGGTCTATTACACAGATTCCTTCTGAAGTTTTATTATCCAGCATAACATTATTAAGCTTTGTATCGCTGTGGGTTATTATTTCCGGGATATCACCTTTTGCCTGTAGGTCTAGGAGAATATCAACCATTGCTTCGCGTTTTAATGCGAACTCAATATCGGCTTTTACTGAAGCGGCTCTATTATGGCTATCTTCTTCTATTGCTTTTGTTAAGTTGTTAAAGCGTTGCCGTGTGTTGTGGAAGCCCGGGATAGTATCGTGTAGGCGTGGTCCAGGTAGGTCGGTAAGCTGTTTTTGGAATTCGCCAAATGCTTTGGCTGCTTGATATGCCTGTTTTGTTTCGGTGATTTCGTCGTAGGTTTGGGCATTTTCTACAAAGAGGTAAGTCCGCCAGTAGTTGCCTTCCGGGTCAATATAGCATATTTTGCCGTCAAGAGTAGGGATAAGGGTTAAGGTTCGTCGGTTAATATCGTCGGCACCGGTTGCTATTAGTTTGTTTCTGATATGTGATGTAACACGCTCAATATTTTCCATAAGTAAGAGCGGTTCTTTGAATATCAGGTGGTTTATACGCTGGTGAATATAGCGGACTTGTGTACCGGCTTGGTTGTATGTTGCGGCATAAGTATCGTTTATATGGCCGCTACCATAAGGTTCAGCACTGATAAAATCGGCACGCATATCGAAGTTTTTGGCAATATATGCAAGATTGTGTTTCATGTTTTTTCCTTGTTTTTTGAGATCCGAATGATCTGACCAATTTAGTTATGTCTGCTTTATTTGAATTGAGCCCAGTCTGGTTCGTTATCAAAGATCCAGCGATAATACTCTTGTTGGGTTAGTTCGGTTGCTGCGTCTTCATCTACAATTACGTGGCACATTGGATGTAGCTGTAGGGCAGATGCGGATATCATTGATGATACAGGACCTTCAACGGCCTTTGCCAGAATATTGGCTTTAGATTCACCAGTGGCTAGCAAGAGACAAGATTTACTGTCAAGAATGGTTCCTACCCCCATGGTTATACCGCGGCGTGGCATATCTTCCGGTGTAGGGAATAGTGGTGCATTTTGTGCTATTGTAGTTGGTGTTAGGGCTTTTGCTCTCGTTCTGGACTGAAGAGCAGAAAGGGGCTCGTTAAATCCAATATGACCGGATTTTCCTATGCCGAGAAGTTGTAGATCAATACCGCCGCATTCTACTATTTTCTGTTCGTAGCGCAGGCATTCATTTTTAAGATTCTTAGCTAGTCCATTTGGTAGATATGTATTTTTTAAATCTATGTTTATGTGATTAAATAGTTGTTCGTTCATGTAGTGTCGGTATGATCCGGGGTCATCTGGTGCCAGTCCAACATATTCATCTAAATTAAATGTGCTTACTAAGGAGAAATCTAGCTCTTCATTATTGTGCAGTTTTACTAGTTCTTCGTAGACTCGTTCCATAGTTCCGCCGGTAGCTAAGCCAAGGACAGATGATGGTTTGCTGATAATTTGATTTGAGATAAGTCGGGCGGCAAGTACGCTGGCGGCATGACTATCTGGTCTTATGATTACTTCCATTTTTTTTCCTTATTACAAAAAAGAGAGTCAGATATTGAAACCTGACTCTCGGTATAATTGTTTAACAGAATTCTGCTGCATGTTCAGGTGATGCAAGAAGAACTTTCTGATCACCAATAGCATTCTTGAGATCTGCAATTTCATCGGTTGTATTTTGCAGTGGTAATGCAACTTGTCCGCCATTTACGGCTGACTGGCATAATCCCAGCATAATTTCGAAGCCTTTGTAAGCACTGTCGAAGTTACATGAGTGAATCTTGCTATCATCATCTAGCCAGTCGGCAATTTCTTGGATATATGGAGGCATATCTTCAACATAGTTCATTGCTCCGTCGCCGGATTGTGCTCCACCATCGGCTGTTACTGAACGCCAGCCGCCGTTGGTTAGTACTTCAGCAAAACCATTGTCACCCATTACGCGTATGCGGTTGCGGCCCCACCATTTTTCCACTTCAGGAATGTTTGGTGCACCGGCTCCTGTTTCTACTATGCCGCGAACGCCATTGGAGAAGTTAATGAAGCCGGCAATATAGTCTGGTGACGGGTGGTTGTCAGAGAATTTGCTTCCTCCGGCAGCCTGACCCATAACCCATTCTGCATCTGCATTATCATTATACCAGCGCATATAGTCGATCATGTGTGTTATCATGTGCATCATCCAGCCTGGAGTTGATGCATAAATTGTGTGTATTTTGCCCAATGCACCACTAGCAGCAATTTCTTTTACTTTTTGGTAATGTTTGCCGTAGCGATGTTGATGACTTACAACAGCTTTGATGCCGGAATTATCAATAAGTTCTTTGATTTCCTTGGCACTTTTACTGGAATTGCCAACAGGTTTCTCGAATGCAACTAGTTTGCAGTTGTTATCAATAGCCATCTGGATAAATGGTGTACGTAAATGCGGCATAGTGCAGAAGCATAGTACATCAGGTTTTAGCTCTGCCACGAGTGCAGCCGCATCTGTTGATGTTTTTACATCTGTTCCCAGCATATCTTTTGCTTCAGCTAGACGGGGTTCATCAATATCGCATATTCCGACGACATCAAAATTTTCATTGTTGTTGAATGCTTCTGCATGGTGTTTTCCACGCTTGCCCATGCCTACAACTATTACTGTATATTTGCTCATAATATTCTCCTAAAGAAATAGGAGACTCGTAGTGTTCAACTAAGAGTCTCCTTAATTTGCATATATTTATGCGTTTGCCTTGTCCCATTCCATTACTTTGGATGCGACATAGTCTATCTGTTCTTCGGTAATTTCCGGGTAGAGTGGGAGACTTACGCAGGAAGCGGCATTAATTTCAGCGTTTTCGATTGAACCAACAACCTCTGCTTCTTTGCCCCATGGGTAGCCTTCTTGCTGATGGATGGCAATGGAGTAATGATTTTTTGCATCAATATCATTGTCATTAAGGAATTTCTGCAGATCATCACGTTTTGCAGCATCTTTAACTTCAATTGAATATAGATGGTAAACATGACGATAGCCAGGTGTGCAGTATGGTAGTCTGATTGTTTCTGCATCAGCTAGTGCTGCATCATAACGTTTTGCACGTTCGATACGAGTATCTGTCCACTCTGTGATGTGGTTCATTTTAGCACTTAGAACAGCAGCCTGAATATCATCAAGACGACTATTGAATCCTGCACTGTGTTTGTTGCGTTCAGCTGAACCATGATTACGCAGGATACGTACTTTGTCGTTTACTGCTTTGTTGTTTGTGAAAACCATACCGCCATCGCCAAAACAACCGAGGTTCTTCTGGATGATATAGCTTGTGCATACTGCATCACTTAGTTCACCTTGTTTGAAAGTATCGCCTGCACCGTCAATCGCCTGTGCATTATCTTCAACAATTAACAGGTTGTGTTTATCTGCAATAGCTTTGATTGCTGGCATATCAGCACATTGACCATAAAGATGAACAGGGATGATAGCTTTTGTTTTGTCAGTGATAGCCGCTTCAATTTTTGTTGGGTCGATACATTTTGTTTTAGGATCGCAATCAACAAAAATTACTTTTGCACCGGCAATCCAAGCTGCTTCTGCTGTAGCAAAGAATGTGTTTGGGTGTGTGATTACTTCATCACCTTCACCAACACCTAGCGCCATAAGTGTAAGCCAGATAGCGTCTGTTCCGTTACCTACGCCGATTGCGTATTCTGTGCCGAAGTAATTTTTAGCCTGTTCTTCAAAACGTGCAAGAACCGGTCCGCCAACAAAGCTTCCGCTCTGGATAACTTCTTGCATATTTGCATCAATTTCTTCTTTGATGTTGTTATACTGTAATGTGTGTCCGTAAAAAGGTACTTTCATAATATTATTTCCTTAACTTTATTCATTTTTATTGATTTGTACATTATAAGGCGGGTAATTGTGCCCGCATAACTATATTTTATATGGTTTATATAAGATTATTTATGCGCCGAATAACATCCTCCTCAAGTCTTTTTATGAATGAAACAATGTAATCTGAAACCACTAAAGATTGGTCGTTAATAAGGGGCGTTAAGTCAACCGCCCAAGTAAGTGCATCATTTGTGTCTGTTGCGTGTGATGCAAAAAATGTGGCATTGGCCGCTTGGCGGCCCATGGTTGCAAGATCATAGCGTTTGCCGCCAGTTATTTGTGAATCATATATGCCGCAAAGAGATGATGCCAAGTTTCTGTGTGCATCAACGGCAAGAATCTCTTTATCTTCATCATTTAGCCAATCTAAAGAACGCCATATTTCGGCACCATAAACTTTTTTCGGGTGCTGGTCTGCCGGCATACTTCGCATAACTGTGATGCTTCGGAGCATTGAGGCAACGTGTGTGTCATGTTTGTCGGCAGGATTGTGAAGGTAGACAATTTCTGGCTGTGCAATTTCAAAGATTGTTCGTAGATCGTTTAAAACGTCTTCGTTGTTGGCATCTTTTATGTTTGAACTAGGGTGTGCCAGCTGTATTTCGCATCCGTATTCACCCATATAGGCGGCTTTACGCTGTTCAATACGCCTTATATCCATCATTTCTTCGTCAGTATATTTTTCGTAAGCACCGCTACGGGCACTGCCAGCACCATTTGTTACACAAACACCGCTGAACCATTTGTCAGGATTATTAAAACATGCGGCAATGCCGTGGTATGCCATAAACTCTTGGTCATCTTGATGAGCGCCAATACAAAGGTGGGTTGTTCGTGCTAGTGCATCAGGCATAATTGCATTGTCGGGAACAAAAATATCAGCGTCTTTTTGACTAAAATTCATTGTTAAATCCATAATTAGTTGTTTTGAAACAAAAATTGGCACTAAATGCCAAAAAATACGGTTGCTTTAATATCATATTGGTTCCAATTGTCAACGAGAAAAGAAAAAATAGTTACTGGTTATTGGTTATTGGTTACTGGTTATTGGTTATTGGTTACTGGTTACTGGTTATTGGTTATTGGTTACTGGTTATTGGTTACTGGTTACTGGT
>CAMZLY010000179.1 GCA_947311825.1 uncultured bacterium | reverse complement strand
CCAAACAACAAATTGAACAGCCTTTTGATATACATCTAACTTTTCATGATCAAATCTTGTTTTCATACGAGAAAAATTAAGCCTATTAGATTAACAATGCAAGACTTTAACCAGAACATTTCAACCATTACCTCTGTAAACAGAGGTCTGCTAACCATACTGAGCAGGTCTAGATCAACTCTAGCAGTTAGAACAATATAAATAGATTTATACGTGGCTCAAGATTTTATCTGATTTTCTAAATTTCTAAACTCTATTTTATTGCGTTCTATTTTTGTAATATTACTTAACTGCAATTTAAGTATCGCCGGAGTAGGATCTTTAAATGGAATTTGGCTACCGAAAAGGTATCGATCAACACTACTTTTTGTAATTAACTTTTTGAGAATATCTTTTTCACAAAAATTTATTCTGGAAATATCAAAATAACAATTATTAATTTTTATGAGTTTCTTATCTATTATTTCCGTTTCTACATCCCTAATAATAAATGAGACTTCAGAATGTTTCTTAGTAAAACATACCAAATCTTCTATATTTATGTTAGGTACTTGAAAAAGCCAATGCCCTTGACGGGGATCGACTATTCTTAATGATATGGCAACCGGTATTTTATACTCTTTCACCTTTACCATAAGTTCATCTGCACAATCATCCTTTAAGGAATATCCATGAATGCTTGGGTAAATAGTTATCCCTTTTATATTATATTTTCCCACACATTCTTCTAAATCCTCTTGCCAACCTGCATAATATGGATTAATAACAGCAAACGGGAATAAACGTTCACGATATTTTTTAATCTGACGAAAAACTTCAACATTTCCAGGTTGACAGTTTTTATAAAAAATTGCATCAATGGAAGAGACAACTGCATTAGTTATACCAGAACGATCCATCATTCTCAGTAATCCCATTGCGTTATTATTATGTAATTTTCTAAATGGCCAATTCCCTATATGGGCATTACAATCAAAAAGTTTTTTCATTCTAAAGCTTTCTTTTAGATAAAATATTCTTGAAATTCTCTGAAAATATTTTCCTGCGCTGTTGCTCTGTTAATCTTGCTCCAAGAATTTTACCAACGCCAGAATAAATAGAGCAGTCAGTTGCAAACAACAGTCGTTCAACCCCTAATTCTTTAACCGCCATATTTATCATACCATCATCAATAACACTTCCGCCAGTATCTAAAAAAACAGTAGGACATTTCTTTAGCTCTTTAATTGACCACTCCCAATCACCACCACCCCCTATGTGTGCCTCAATAAACATTGCTTCAGGATATTTTTTAGCAATATTTGTAAAATGAAGTGCCGTAGATATTGATGGTTGCCCCATGTCTATATGTGCATATCCTGCATGCATAAGAATAGGCACGCCAAGATCAATACATTTTTCTATTACGGGTTCAGTTACAGGATCATCTATTGTATATGCAGAATAAAGTTTTACGCCTATCATTCCTGCTCTTATGCAGCGTTCCACTTCTTCTACGGCCTTTCTTGTATAACCAGGATTAACAAATGCATATCCTAAATATCGCCCTGGATAATCTTTCATTGCCTGTAAAACATCATCATTAACTTGGCGAAATTCACTCGGATTAGCACATTTATTTTCAGGAAGAATGGATATACAAAGCTGATCTATTTCCAGTTTATCTGCATCCTCAACAGATTGTTTCCAATCATTTTCCCAACCATACGTTCTACGGTCTAAAATGTGATAGTGTACATCTATACGTTTGCAATCTATATTTTTCACATCGAACTCTTGCTTGCAGTTATTGTATTTCCATAGGCACCTAAATTAACTCTTCCTCCGTTAGGTAAAGGTTCTTTTGAAAAGTCTAATAATGGATCCCCTTGATCTATACAAGGACTAGTTATTGCACTGTTTGTCCAAGATAAACCGTTCCAACTCCCATATTCTGATTTTAGGTGAAGGTTGATAATATCAGAAACTGTTCCGGTACTCATAAGGAAAGATGGAGCCAAATGGATATCACTGGTAGAAGAAGCATTGTTGTAATTACCTTGTTGAGAATTATAAACATCATTATATTCACAAATAAAAGAATGTTGAGAAGTTGCAAGATTATTAATTCCGTATCCTGAAGAATTAGCAATAATATTATTGCGTACTATAGTTTGATATCCAGTTTCATTACCCGAATCAACTTCATATACAATGCCATCCTTATAACTACTTTCTATGGTGTTAAATTCTATTATTGTATTATGAGTACCGTGCAAATGAATTCCTCCATTACAATATTGAACAGAACAAGCTGTATTATTAAATGCTCTGTAGATTCTATTGTGATGAATATGCACATCTTTTAAATTTTTATCTGGATACGTTGACTCAATAGCTATACCAGGACATTTACCATAGATAAAGTTATTATATATTTCACATGTACCAATTAATATTCCACCATTCTCCAATAAAACCCCTGCATACCCTGATGCGACAGTGGTTAAGTTATTTCCTATTGTATTTCCATAAATAGAAATATTGCTACATTGCGAAAGCCTAATCCCGCAATTGGTATTAGTAATACGAATTTTATTATTATACACTTCAACATCTGTAACAAATGCAAAATAAACCCCTTCATGCCCAGAATTTTCCATATAGTTATTATATATTTTTATATTTTTCATAATGCCGGGTGCTTGCGACATAATTCTAATAATATCACCACGACTATCATGCAGATTCATATCGTGAACCTTAAGATCAGAAGCAGTATAAAATATCATTAGAATCAAATACCAGCTTCCTATTGGCTTATCATAGTTTACACCACCTGATATTTCAAAACCACATATTTCAGAGTTAGTTATAGAATCATTTTCTGTACCGTAAATGGCATTTACCAATGACTCTTTCCAACGCTCAGGACCTTTCTGCCTTATCATCGGCTTGTTAACAGGCCATGGGGCATTATCTATTAACTGAACTTTCGCTGTTTCATCGCCAGCTAATTTTGTATTGCTTGAAATGACAATGGGTTCATCTATCCAGTAAGTATATCCCCCTTTTAAATATACCGTTGTGAACTCAGGATTCTCAGCAACAAAATCCAATGCGGCATTAATCTCTTCCTGATCAGACTGCCCGTCACAATTATAATCACCACTACCATCACCGGCTACATAGATTATTGGCGATTTTGGTGATTCCACTTTTGCATTTGTTGCAATTGTTATTTCTGTACCTTCTGGAATATTAATAGAATTTTTTATTCTATAAGTATATTTGCCTTTCAAATAAACCGTTGTAAATCTTATATTTTTAGATACAAAATCAATAGCATCATTAATTTTATCCTGATCATCACTTCCATTACAATTGTAATCTCCGCTACCATCACCAGCAACATACACTACGGGAGGAATAGGAGGAATAGCATATAAAAATGTACCGCTACTAAATAATACTATTATTAAAATAAAGTTGTTTATACATTTTTTCATATTTTCTTGAATTTTTTATTTTATGACCAGGAAACTGATATTAGGTCTTACATAAATATGCTCGTAGCACCCAATGTCATACAAAGAACTACCATCGTTATTGCCGTCTAAAGGGCGTACAACCCTATCAATATCAATGCTAATCACATTAGTAGTTATTCCCGAGTCGACAGCCGGTGAATTATTAGCTAAATGACAGGCATCATCTAAAAACAATGGAGCCCCAGTTATATTTCCACCACCATCAAACGGCATTCCCGTAGGAGTAGGTGACGTCAAGCAGTTTACCATTTTTGATAAATTGGTGGTATAGTTATTTTCCACTTCATCAGTGATATTTGTATTTCCATACACAATAGAGTTAATAGCGATAAGAGAACCATCATTACCGTTTAAACCGGCAGTTTGCCCCGGAATAGAAGATTTATTATTCACTATAGTACTATTAACAACAGTTATATTCCCCCAAATGGCACTCCCCTGTCCGCCTATCGCAATATTATCTTTAATTAAACAATTATAAATATACGACCTAGAATCACTACTATATTGAAACCCCACTGCCCCCGTTCCCACTGACGTATTGTGACTAATTATACAGTTGCTTACAACACAAGCATTCTCAAAAACACCAGCATTCTGGTCACTATAATTATCTATTATAAAACAATAATAAACCTCACTTCCACCATAGATAGCTCCACCCTTGGTATTTGCAGCGTTATTACTTATTGTACAACTATGTAATATTGAGCCAGAAACCGCCCCACCTTGACGACTAGCATAATTATTATAAATGACAGAACCCCAAACCTCTCCCATTAAACCGGCCCCACCCTGCCAAGCAGAATTATTAAAAACATGGCAATCTCTAAGTTGACTATATGCCCAGGCACCACCACCATTATAACCATGATTGCTATAAAACCAGCAATTAGTAGCTCGAGCACTATGAATGGCACCACCTGCTTGATCAGCCCAGAATACCCCTGAATATTTGGTATATCCATTCCGCAAAGTAAAGCCATTTAATACAACTGTATCATCAGAATTACCATTATGAACATTACCATGAAAACACCTTATTGCCCCTGGACCAGCCCCCCCTGTACCATAATCAGGAGCCCCCTCAATAATTGTATCATCAAGCCCTTTATTAACAGCTTCTATCACAATAAATTTTTGATTACTATTAAGAGCTACACGATTCGTCATCGTACTGTCAAGATCAGAAACCGCCCCACCTTGATTATAAAGCCCATTTGTTACTAATATTTTATCATAATCACTCACCATATCAACGGCAGCCTGAATATCCCGCACTGCAGTTGCCCAGTTTGTTGCGAGCCCACTATTATCAGCCTTAGATGCATCTACATACCAAGTCGTCGCAAAAGAATTAGCCACCACTCCAATAAGTAATAAGCTGATTCTGATAAGATTTTTTCTATTTTCGACCATAATAAACATCAATAAAATTGCCATAACCCGCAACAATCAAATCTTTCACTCCATCATTATTTACATCATTTATATTAAGCTTATAATACTTCTTTCCAACAAGAACCTGATCAGCATCAAGTATTGAGTTGGCAAACGTTCCGTCAGTTTTTTGTAAAAATACCCTTATGGAACCCAAATTACTATCTATAACAACAATATCATCCCGTTTATCCTTATTTATATCAGCCGATTTTATATCTTGAAACTTACCGGCAATACAACAAGATGCCTTATTACTAAACCCCATATTAGCTTTTTGACAGTAGAATGAAATACCTACGCCAGGCTGGTAGACCGCAATATCTTGTTTACTGTCGCCATTAAAATCTCCGGTATAGACTGATAAAATCTTATTTTTTAGTTCAATTATCGAGTGCTTAACTAGCATCTTTGGAGTAAGTACACCAACCGGCTTAAATGGACCATAATAAATAAGCACTTTTAGCTTTGTAGGAAATACTAAATCAATAATCCTATCTTTATTAAAATCTGCAGCCGCCGGAAGTCCGGAAACATTTGATGGAGGACGTGCAATATATGTTTTTTTAACTGTACCATCCTTAGCAATTCTCCACCATGTCGCCGCAGAAAGAACCGATACCATATCTTTATTAAAGGTATTTAAATTAACATCCAACAAATCATACGACCGCATATTTACATCAGAATATTTTTGTGGCTTAAAATCGTTCTTCGCACAGCACAAATAAAGATTTTCTTTTCTTTCATTTATAATTATATCATTTTTCCTATCTCCGTCTACATCCTTGACGACAACCCCGCGCGGCTCTTTTATTTGAATACTAAAACTAGGTTTTGAACTGAACTTTTTCTTCTTTTTATAAAAGACATCAACAGAACCTTTTGTTAAACTATTCTCATAAACAGATACAATTATATCTTGCCTCTTATCATTATTGACATCTCCAACATTAACATCCGAATACTCAATATTACTTCTCATAAAAATTGTTTCACTAGGCTTTAATGGAAAAATGTTTTTAGCATAAGATACATTTATAAAAACCATAATACATACTAAACAAATAATACTCTTCATAACTTATTATACTCCCTGTCCTCTTACCGCACATACATGCTATTAAACTTACCTGCCAGCACTCAACTTATTAACCTAAACTAGAGGTACTTGCAAAAAAAGGTTATTTCAATCAATAACATCTTATCTTGCGTAATATATCATCAATTTACCCTTCGAACTTAAAACAAGCAAATCATTTTTATTATCATCATTAATATCGTCGATAATTATATCATATGCTTGATTTATTTTTATAGTTTGATCTGCATTTTTTTCTTTTTTTACAAAACCAACTTCTTTTTTCTGTAAAAAGATTTTAACCATACTACAATTACCGGCTATAGCAACAACATCGTCTAGCTTGTCATTATTAATATCGGTCGTTAAAATCTTTAAAAAGTCACCTTCAATCTTTTTTGAAGCATCTTCTTTAAATTCTCCTTCTGTATCTTGGTTGAGAAATAATATCCCCATTTCTTCTACGTTTATTGCAACATCGGTAAGGTTATCGCCATTAAAGTCATTTAAAGAAACACCATTAATATATCCGGCACCTAATGTTGTATTCATAATAGTATGCTTTTTCAACATACTTGGATTCAAAATATCTGCAGGTCTAAACGGCCCGTAATATAAATAAAGGGTTTTTCTTTCGGCATACACTAAATCAGTTTCACCATCAGCATTTAAATCACCTACTGCCGGACTACCTGATTTATTATCCGGTGGTCTAGCAATATATGTTTTTTCAACACTAGTACCATCTTTCAATACTCGCCACCACACTGCATGAGAAAGAAAAGAGGCTGCTAATTTATTGGTAAGACTATTATTAAGATTTACATCAACAAGGCTACCAGAACGCATATTTATATCACAATATTTCTGCGATCTGAATTCATTTTTAGCATAACATATATATAGATTTTCTCGGTAATCATTGTAGATGATATCGTTTTTAGAATCACCATCAACATCTTTAACAACAACTCCCCTTGGCTCTTTCTCTGCCGGAATTATTAAATCAGGCTTTACAGAAAAGCCACCACCTCTTGCCTTCTGAAAAAAGATCATCAAAGATCCTTTTTTGTCATACCCCACAAAATCTCCAGCTTTATTAATCTTCTTTTTAGGGTAAAGAGAAACGATAATATCTTTTTTACCGTCAGTATTTACATCACCTACATTAACCTGCCCATACCTAGTACCTGTCGTCACCTTTATAGTTTTATTTGGTTGAGTTCTATAAACATTCATAGCACTTACTGTATTGATAAAAACACCAACTATCAAACAAAACAAAACCACACTTCTATCATTCTTCACATCTACCTCCTTTATATCTAACTTCATTTAATCCAAAACACACAAATCATACCTCAAATATTTACAACCTCTAAAAAAAAGAACTATAAAACATATACATTACATACTATACCTCCAATTACAACCATATTTTCTCCGACAAATAATCACAATAGAATTCATTGATCAGAATTCAAAATAAAGCATAATTCACTGACATTATTTGAATATTTACCTGTGAGATCTATGGGATTTTCAAAGTACTAACAGAGGACCAACGCTACGCCGTAAAACAAGAGATACATCTAATAAATGTTGTTCTATTGGTAAATTAGAGTTACTAATACGAGCCATCAACATATCGACTGCAACAGCCCCCATTTCAGTACAGGGCTCATGAAATGTAGTTAAAAATGGATTCGCCCCACCCCAGCTTACGTCATCAAATCCAACTACAGAAATATCACGTCCTACCTCCAAGCCAACTTCCCTAATTGCCTCACAAACTCCAGCGGCAAGTGAATCACGAGCGGCAACAATAGCTGTCGGTGCATCTGACCGTTTAAGCAATAATAATGTAGCTCTATAAGCATCAAGTAAATCAATATTTTTACACAATGCAATATTTGCTTCATCTATTTCAAGATTTGCCACCTTAATCCCTTCACGAAATCCAGCTAAATATTTCCCATAAAATACTTGCTCCGGAAATTTTCCAACATACGCAATATGCCGATGACCAAAAGATGCTACTGTTTCCACAGCCTTCTTTCCTATTGCAAAATGATCCACACATGTTGCCGAAACATTAAGCTCTGTTTCAAGGTTAGCAACAACAACCGGCTTATTATCATCAACCAATTCAACTATAAATCTAGTCATTATAGAACTTGCTTCATGGAATATATAAGCGGAATACTCTTTCAAAACTTCCGGCAACTCTTTAATACTAACAGGACGAGCTGTCTCACCATGCATTGACGGCATTCCGTCGGAGTCATAAACACTTATTTCAACGCAATTACAGCCCAACTGCTGAGAACGACGCAAAACACCATCTCTTATGTGATGCGGTTCTAAACCTGACCATGACCTAAGCGGAGAATGAATATATGCTATTGTCTGCTGAACTTTACGTTCCCCCTTTGGCAAAACCCTAGTACCCCGCCCGCGACACGCATCAACTAAACCTGATTGCATTAGCTTCTCCAATGCAACTCTAATTGCACTGCGCGGCACACCAAGTTGTTCAGATAAAATCCTTTGCGAAGGTAAAAATGAATTCTCGGGATAAAACTCTCGCCCAATATCCTCCCGTAATTTTCTCTCAACCCATTGGGCTACACCCGCAAAACTATCAGGCATATAAGCATCATCTTCTATTCTTTTTTTACTCATAATAATATTATCTCTTATCTGTACGAAGCAACAATATCTCTAATTAACACGAACAACACAAGAAAAAAATACAATATATTAATAATTACTTGCTAATAAATAATATTTATGAAACATTATCCACATATTGGAACAAGAAACCCATTGGGTTAGAGAAAGTAAACTATAACATAAAAGGTATCATTATGACTGCATCAAAAGAAAATCTTGCCATTAACGGAGGCTCACTTGCAATAACAGCAACATTCCCTTCTCGCGGACATCTTGGCGAAGAGGAAAAAATGGCGGCAATGGCATTGTTTGATGCCTCTATTGCCAGTGGCAATGCTTTTGGATATAACGGCGAACAGGAAGAACTGTTCTGCAAGGAATTTGCTGAGTTTCTTGGCGGTGGCTATGCCGATGGTGTTAATTCTGGCACTAACTCAGTCTTTGTCGCAATCCGCTCACTTAACCTTGAACCTTTTTCTGAAGTTATAGTCGCAGCTGTCAATGATCCGGGCGGCATCATGCCAATCACTATGAACTCTTGCATCCCTATTATTATTGACTCTCGACCTGATTCTTATAATACGGGACCGGAACAAGTAGAAGCAGCCATCACACCACGCACCTCTGCGATTGTTATTCCTCACATTGGCGGTGAACCGGCCGATATGCCGGGCATCATGGCTGTTGCCAAAAAACATAATCTACCCGTGGTCGAAGATTGTTCGCAATCTCATGCAGCTAAAATCAACGGACAATATGTAGGCACATTTGGCGATGTAAGTGCCTTCTCTATTATGTTCGGTAAACATTTTTGTTGTGGTGGACAAGGTGGAATGGTTTTTACCAAAAATGAGGATTTATACTGGTCTATACGCCGTGCCGCAGACCGTGGCAAACCTTTTGGTATCGACGACTCAAATGGAAATGTCTCATCTTCACTTAACTGCAATATGGACGAACTACATGCCGCAATCGGTCGCCAGCAATTAAAAAAACTTCCAGACATCGTTGCCCGCCGGCAAAAAGTAGTACAACTATTAAAAGATAACGGTTTCGCAGACTTGCAATCAATAACCATTCCGGAAATCCAGCAAGGCAACGAACACTCTTACTGGTGGTGGAGACTAAAAGTAAATAGCAAAAATCTGACCTGCACTAAAGATGAATTCTGTGCCGCAGTTATGGCAGAAGGCGTGCTAATGAACCCAAGTTATCGAGCTGCACTTCCTACTACTTGTGATTGGTTCCAAAATCGTGCCGACAAGCACCCTTGGAACAACCCATTATATAAAGGCAATTCAAATATAGAATTCCCTATTCCTAACGCAATGACTGTAATGGATAACTATTTTAATCTGGTCATTTGGGAAAGTTGGGGAGAAAAGGAAGTGAAAGAAATTGTTGGAGCATTTAAAAAGATTGAAAATGCATTTTTGACAGAGTAATTTTATGACAAAATCATGTGACGCTCGACGGAAATTTTTGACAGAATAATTTTATGACAGAATCATATGATGCTCGACGGGAATTTTTGACAGAATAATTTTATGACAAAATCATATGACGCTCGACGGGAATTTTTGACAGAGTAATTTTATGACAAAATCATGTGACGCTCGACGGAAATTTTTGACAGAATATATGACGATCAACAGATAATAGGAAAAATACAAATGCCTATAAAATGTAACATAGATATTAAACCTGCTACACAAGATCAATTCCATGCGATGGATAAGATTGTTATGCGGCATGCATTTGATATTCATAATACAATAGGTAAATTTTGTAACGAACAAATTTATCAAAAAGAGCTTTGTAAACGCTGTAAAGATAACTTTGAAGTTCATTCAGAAGTTATTATTCATGTACTACATAATGGATTCACACGACCATACTTCATTGATATGCTCATAGATAACAGTATCATTTATGAGCTAAAAACTACACATAATATCCATAGTAATCATCAGAAACAGTTAATAAACTACCTCTTGTTAACAGGAATACAACACGGGAAAATAATAAATTTCCATAATAGTTCTGTTGAATCACGCTTTGTTTCCACTACCCTGAATCATGAAACAAGACACAATTTTGAACTAATAGATAATGAATGGCATGGCAACGATAAAGGAGACAAACAACTTCACGATATTCTCATATCCTTACTGGAAGACTGGGGTGCTTTTCTAGATATAATCTTATATAAAGAAGCTCTCACATATTTCATTGATGGCCCAGAGGCAGGAATTATACCTGTTGATGTGAAAATTAATAATCATATTGTCGGTGTCCAGAAAATGAACATGATTGATTCAACAACCGCATGGCACTTATCTGCTGTCCGGGATAACAAAAACTTTTACGAAACACATCTTCACAGACTATTAAACCATACATTATTAAATAAAATACATTGGATAAACTTCGAACATCATAAAATAATATTAAAAACAATAAATAAGGAATAATTCTGTCATAATATGATTTTGTCATAACATGATTCTGTCATAATATGATTCTGTCATAACATGATTTTGTCATAACATGATTCTGTCATAATATGATTCTGTCATAACATGATTCTGTCATAATATGATTCTGTCATAATATGATTCTGTCATAACATAATTCTGTCATAATATGATTTTGTCATAACATGATTCTGTCATAATATGATTCTGTCATAACATAATTCTGTCATAAAACAAGGAGTAAAGATGAGTAAATTAGCACTATTAGGCGGCGAAAAAGAAGTAACAATTAAAGCATCAAAAGAGATGTTTCACTGGCCTATTGTAAACCAGGCAATGGAAGATGCAATTATCGAGGTACTGAGAGACGGGAATATGTCCGGTCTAGATATTTCAAAGAAATTTGAAGCGGGGTTTGCTGAATGGCATAATGTAAAATACGGACTTGCCCACAGCTCTGGCACTGCAGCACTACATACGGCGATGTACGGTGTAGGACTTGGCGTTGGAGACGAATTAATTTGCCCATCCATAACATATTGGGCATCATGTATTCAAGCCCAAAACCTTGGTGCATCCGTAGTCTTTGCCGATATCGAACCAGACTCTCTCTGCCTAGATCCCGATGATTTTGAACGCAAAATTACCGAGCGTACAAAAGCAGTTGTTGTTGTACACTACCTATCCCATCCTGCCGATATGGACCGCATAATGGGAATAGCCAAAAAGCATAATATCAAAGTTATTGAAGATTGCTCACACTCCCATGGAACATTATATAAAGGCAAACTTACCGGAACATTCGGCGATGTCGCTGGATTTTCCTGCATGACAGGTAAATCTTTTGCTATTGGCGAAGGAGGAATGTTACTAACAAATAACCGTGAAGTTTATGAAAGAGCAATTCTATTCGGTATATATGCACGACATAGCGAAATAGAAGATGAAGAATTGAAACATCGAATTCACCTACCAAACGGAGGCTTCAAGTACAGAATGCACCAGATGTCCGCCGCCGTCGGACTTGAACAGCTCAAGAAATATCCGGCAGAGAGTGCAGAGATTGACAAAATCTACACCTATTTCTGGGACAAGTTAGAAGGCACACCAGGAATAAAGGCACATCGTCCGGCAAAGGACTCAGGCTCAACCAAAGGCGGTTGGTATATCCCTGTCGCTCTTTATAAAAAAGAAGAACTCGGAGGATTATCTATACAGAGATTTAGCGACGCACTAGTTGCCGAAGGAATAAACACTAGCCCTGGTGTAAATGCACCACTACACAAACATCCGCTATTTAGCACAATTGATGTTTATAATCATGGCAAACCAACTAATTCAGCAAACTTACCGGATGGGATAGTAAACAAAGGAGATCAACAAAACCTACCGATAGCGGCAACTCTTAGTCAGCGAATACTACGCCTACCATACATGAAACATTTTGACAAAAACATTATTAATCAATATATTAACGCCATCAAAAAAGTTTGCGAAAACTATTCAGACTTACTGCCAGGTGATAATAACTCTAATGAAGTAAAAGATTCTTGGAATTTAACAAAACGAAAGGGATAACATAAAATGAATACTTTTAGATTTGCAATAGTGGGATGCGGTAATATTGCCCCATTCCATGCCGATGCACTAAACAACATTAATGACGCAAAACTGGTTGCTGTCTGCGATAAATTTGAAACTAACGCAAAAGCCTTAGCTGCGACATCGGGAGCAACCGCATATACCGATTATGCTGAAATGCTTAAACAAGATGATATTGATGTTGTCAATATATGCTTGCCTAGTAGCATGCATGAAGAATTTGCTATTCAAGCAGCAGAAGCGGGAAAACATATTATCGTTGAAAAACCATTAGATATAACACTGGAAAAATGTGATGCTATAATTTCAGCCTGCGAAACGAACAATGTAAAGCTGGCAGTAATATTTCCCACCCGTTTTAAAGAATCATCATTAGCCATTAAAAAGACTATAGATGCAGGACGTTTTGGAAAAATAACTATGGCTGATGTTCAGGTAAAATGGTTTCGTGATCAGGCATACTATGATGCAGGAGGTTGGCGCGGCACGTGGCAGTTTGATGGCGGCGGAGCATTAATGAACCAATCCATCCACTACATAGACCAATTACAAAACTTCATGGGGCCTGTTGAGTCCGTTTATGCTTATTGCGAGACTTTAGCTCGCAATATTGAAGTTGAAGATACCGCCGTGGCTGTTCTTAAATTTAAAAATGGTGCTTTAGGCACTATCCAAGGAACAACTACTGCATATCCCGGACTGGATACAAGGCTTGGCATACATGGCTCAGACGGAAGTATTGTTCTTGAAGGTGAAGCATTAAAAGTATGGGCTTTCCAAAAGTCCACTGATGAAGATGTTGAAATTAAAAATAAATTCTCCAGCACAAATTCAAGCGGAGCAAAAGACCCAACCGCATTTATTGACTCAAAAGGACATCAGCTTCAACTTGAAGATATGATCAATGCAATAAAGACAGATACTGAGCCGGAAGTAAACGGTTACGAAGGACGCAAATCGGTAGAAATAATTTCTGCCATATATCAATCAGCAAAAGAAAAGAGGGAGATAATATTATGATAATAGATATTCATCAACATATAACTTACGCAAAATATCCGCAATTCAGCAAACTAGTTGCACACGGTTCGTTTACTGCCAAAGATCTGCTAAAAGACATGGACAAATGGGGAATTGACAAATCCGTTATACTGCCATTGACAAACCCGGATAATATTGATTACTTCGGTGTAACAGGCAATCAGGAAACCATTACTGAATGTCAAAAACATTCAGACCGACTGATTCCATTTTGCAATATCGATCCAAGATCAATTATGAATAATCCTAAAGCAGATTTTTCCGGACTAATGAAATTATTCAAGGATCTCGGGTGTAAAGGTATTGGAGAAGTATGTGCTAATATGCCGGTAACCAATCCACTATATAAAAATCTTTTTTATCATGCGGGTGAACAGAAAATGCCGATACTGTTTCATCTGTCACCAAAAAAAGGCGGACTGTACGGAATGATAGATAAGCCTGGACTACCCGGACTTGAAGAAGTATTAAAAGAATTCCCGAAAACCATTTTTATTGGTCATGCCCCATCATTCTGGAATTCAAATGATGCTGATGTAATCACCCCAAAAGATCGAAACGGCTACCCTAAAGGTCCGATAAAAAACAAAGGACGACTTTGGACATTAATGGAAACATACCCCAATCTATACGGTGACTTTTCCGCTGGTAGCGGACATAATGCACTTACTCGCGACCCTGAAAAAGGTATTGAATTTCTAAAGAAATTTAATAAGAAAATCTTTTTTGGCACCGATATGTTTATGAAAAAGAAAAATCCACCGGAACATCTCCCCATGATGCAAAATGCTCTAAAAGAAAAGAAAATATCAAAAACAGTTTACGAAAACATAATGCACAAAAACTTTGAACGTGTATTTAAGTAAACATACACTTTTACGTAACTTCTCTAATTATGTTGTGCTCAACATAATTTGAGAAATCACACTTTTACTCACTAAAAATTAACGGAGAATATGCTTCGTAACAATGATACCCATTCTTTCTGGACTCAGGCATAGTCATTAATAACAATGGGCTTTCATAAGATTTAGTGTAGTCATAACGGCATACACCGAAATTCCAGACATCACCGGCAGTTGGGATTTTTGCAAACTCTTTAACTGCCGTAAATGGTATCGACATTTCTACAATATAACCGGTGTCAGTATCTTTCCAATTGCCATCGGTACCATTAATTTTAGTAACAACCTTTGCATTCGATGACCACCCCTTAAATCGATGAAAACCACCTGCCCCACGAGAAGGATAACGGGCATCATAAAGACTGCCCGACGGAGAGACAACAAACTCACAATATGCAAGATTAGATGCACTTGGTTTCAAAAAGAACTCAGCAACATCACCGCGCCATAACTGATCATCTGCTTTGTTAGAATATGACCAGATGTCATCATCTACACATTCAATTGCAACATAAAGATTTTTATCATCCCATGTCAACCTTGCCCTTGTGCCAGACAGCATAGTGGCATCTTTAGGGCTAAAGGGATAAAACTTATCAATAATAACTGCATTCTTCCACGCTTTCTCGTTAAGTATCCCATCAACAACTATCTTGTCCGTTGCTTTCTTACAAGTATAAGCAGTTCCTTTTTGAATTACATCCGGCACTAAAACAGCATTATCCGGCTGCTGTGTTGCACATCCTGCCATTATAACCAACGCCATCATCCCAAATATTTGTAATCCATTTCTAATCATTATTTTTTCCTGTTACTATTCACTATTAACTGCCTTTAATCATCACCAAGTTGATGTTTTAATTTATCAAGGTCGTCATCATCACCCTCTTTTGCAAGAGCTTCTTCCAACTCTTGTTCTTCAACATGAGCTTCTTCTATTGTGATCTTCTCAACTTCTTCAACTAAAGCAACATCATCAGCACTAACGTTACCAATCACGCGTCCATCATCCAGAACACTAGACTGTTCTTCCGATAACCTTTTAAATAATCTGCACAAATCAACAACACCACCAATAGTAAACCATACAGTGGAAACAACAGCTATTATACCAGGGATGATTATATTTGCGACCAAAAACCAATTTATCCACCAAGAATCGGGCCAACGTGATATGGCATTCCAGATACATAAAACGGCAAAACTACCGAAGCCCCAACCAAAAGACCATATAAATACTGATATTGCAATTGCCTTATCACCCTTAGTATATTGCGAATCAATCCCCAATAACTTTATTAATATATTATTAAATCCAAGTTTCTCACGTACTATGTTATCACCTTCACGCTGATATGCACCACGATGCAATAACCGATCCATATTAAAAGGCTCCTTACATGTAATTAATGAAACGGTAATATAAAGAAAGATTCCTATAACCATTGCTATAAAATATATTTCCTGCGAATTTATCGGAAACGCATCTGGCGTTACACGCCACATAATATACGGTTCGAATGGATGAGAAATACCTTCCAAAACTTTTCTAACAATTTCTAAATGTCCACTAGTTTCTAACCAAGGATATATATGCGGAGCCCATATTTTCTGCATAATCACGCCCGTTGTTGCTATTGTTGAGCCTGATATAAGAGCAGAAAATGCTCCGGCAGACGTTCCTTTCTTCCAATATAACCCCCCAACAATACATGGACCAGCCCCCCCCAGCCATATAGCTCCAGTAATAGCAAAAAACATTAATATAAAATCTATCTGAGCAAAATAAAATGAAAACAAAAAAGCAAATACTGCAACACCTGCTATAATAAGCCTTAATAATCTCAACTGTTGTTTAGGGGTAAATGGTTTACCCCTTATAGGAAGTATAACATCTTGCACTATAATACTACCCCAAGAATGCATGTAAGTGGTATCAGTGCTTATCAAAAGAAAAATACACAAAGCACAAAATACACCCATAACGCCTACAGGGAAAAGATGTTTTAATGCATAAGGAACACGCATCTGATTGAATATAGTGTTAAAACTTTGTGCTGATTTCTTATCAGTGGATGCCAAAATATGATTAACAGTGTCGCGCAAAGGCTCTTTTGAATCTTTAGCAACTGGCTCCACTAACTTACTCTTTAATTCATCAGATAATACTCCCGTTTCTATATACCCATGTAATGCATTCTTTATCTCTATGTCCGCCGCACTATTAGCGACGACATCTGACACAACTTTGGTTGCCAATTCCTGACGGCATATTTTTGCATCTTTTGCAAAATCAATATTATTTAAAAATGTATAACCAGCGATTGCTAATAATATATACATCATAAGTGCAAAACCAGATCGCCATGTTCCTAATACTGCTCCCATTTTCTGCTCATGAGCATTTAAGGCCGCAGCGTTATACCCTTGCGTACCTGACCATGCCATACGATTAAACACACTGCTAAAAATACCAACAAATATATAAAACAAATTAAAGGTACGCAGTTTATCAATATCAAACGGATTAACCATACTCATACCGGCAGGACGGTCAAGCAGTGTCGGTGCCATTTGGTCAAACCATGAAATTCGTAAAAGAATATAAATCACAATAATTGCATATAACGGATAACTTAAAATACCCTGAATACAGTCAGTTACCATAATTGTTATTTGACCGCCAAGAGACACAATTGCGACAGCCACAGATAAAAATACAACCATTACTAGACCAAAAGTAGGGAACGTCATACCTAAGATTTCGACATTTAGTGGCAAACCACAAAAATATATAAGGAATCTTGCACCTACTGCCGGAAAAATAGCATAATTGAGTACCCCTGAAAAAGACTGTAAAATCGCAGCAAAAACCCGGAATTTACGGTTATACCTCATTTCGAAGAATTGCCCCATCGTAAATGCCCGACTCTCACGAAATCGGTAAATACAATATCCACTTAACAACATAATAACTCCAAGCGGCATAGCTATTCCGCTCCAGAAACTATATGCAAACCCAGAATTATAATAAGCCTCAAACATTGCAACAAGACTGATTAGCCCCATACCAGCCTCACCACCGGCAACAGTAAGAACATATCGCCCAGCAACACGTCCTCCCGCCAGAAAATCAGAAACACCTTTAATATAACTTTGTGCTCTTAAGGCAACAAAAAACACAATAACCAACGGAACTGCAACAATTAACCAATCAATCCAATGCATACTTAATCCTTTGCTAAAACAACTATCAAACTAAAACTTCACACTCTCCAATGTGTATCACTACCCAATATAAACGTCAACTCTAAATTTAGTTGAAAAATTATAATTCGTTCAACTTAACAATTCGGTTTTCGTTCTCGGAAACTTCTGCGGCAAAGCAGACTTTCATTGTTTCATAAGAATCTGTAATAGTATTCTCTGGCGGCAATCCTTTTGCAACAAGCTCAGAAATCCTTATATTCTGATCATGCACATTATGAAACCATAATAAATCCTCTTCCTTCGGAAACGTTATAATTTCTGCAATCTTGCTTTCTAATCCTTTTACACCATCAGTAAATTCCCAACGACGCAAACGCCGGCGAAATACATCTGTTTCTATTCCGCCTTTTGTTCCGAAAATATGATGCTGCAGATAATGCCCATCATCAGACTGCTTTTCCATAACATCAAGCAAAGGATCACTGCCATCACTTTCCGGTAAAAACATATTAAAGACCAACGTTGAAATTGCCCCATTGAAAAAACGTAAATTAATTTGATGATTATCTGGATGATTAAAATATTCAACAACCTTCGGTGCATGTATTGAATATACATTCTCTACTTCGTCATTAACGAACCATCTCTGACAATCAAGATAATGTGAAAGCTTTTCTCCTATCAGAGAACCCGGACTATTACTGCGCCACGTATCTTTTCCATGAAATTCACTGGCATAATATCGGCAATGTGTATTGACCACATCGCCAATCATTCCGTTATCAATCCACTCTTTTGCTTTTGCGTACATTTTTGAATAACGCAACTCAAATCCAAGCTGCAAAAACCCGCCCGTTTCTTTCTGAACATCAACCATTCGCTTCGCATCTGCCAGATTCTCACCCATCGGCTTTTCACACATTACCGCCTTGCCCGCTCGCATAACCCGCTCTGTAAGATCAACATGAGTATCATTTGGTGTGGCAATATAAACCAGAGCAACGGTTGAATCGTTTAATATTTCATCAAGATTATCAACAGTGTTAATTTTAAATTCTTCCGCACAACCTGCCGATAAATCTTTATCAGGATCAAAGCCTATAATTTTGTCAACCCAAGGCGACGCAACAGCAGCCTTAACATGGGTTTTTCCCATATTTCCCAACCCTAATACTGCGACATTTATTTTTTCGCTCATAAATTTACCCTTTTTCTATTACACTGGCCCCATCCTTCCGCTCTTCGAGCTACGGAGGGCACAGCAGAGACAACAACGCTCTTTTTTGAGAATTTGCAATTCAACTAATACAGCAGGGACTACGATGTTAAGATAGAACGCATCCGGTCAAGAACCAGTTTTGCGCCTCTATCCCCTAGCTCTTTATTAGCTTTCTTCGCAGACTCAAGATACCATTTTTCTGTTGATAAATGGTTCATATCAACGCCCTCAGGACAAAGCGACATCATCAACGATGTTTCACCCTCTGCCGCATGGTCAAACGGATACTGCTTAATAATTTCTGCATTCATCAACGGATAACCCCGAATCCAACTAAATGGATCTGTACCACTATCATGCTCTTCATAATAATTAGCCATACTGTTATCGCCCCACCAGCCTTCGCCACGTTCTTTCTCCAGAAATTCAAAAATAGCTTGCCTAGCAGCTGTTCTAAATGCCAAATCAGTCGGCATCCCCTGAAAAAAGTTTTCCGACTGATGATGAATAAAGAAATAGATATTACGAAATCCGATGCGTAAAAAACTATGAAACAGATCACGTGCAAAAGAGATAAGATTCTCGCCCTTAACATGAACCGTCCCTTTACGCTCCGGCGGCTCAACCACATAACTACCCGCCCCATAATAGAATGCCGGCAGAATCACCAAATCCATCTCCTGCTCAAGCTGTGCCACAGTGCGCGTAACGGCAAATGTATCCATTCCAACGGCAAGATGTTCTCCATGATATTCCAAAACCCCCAGCGGAAGAACCACCGGCCAATTCTCATCAATCGCTTTCCGTATTTGATGAGGTAACATCATTTCATACCGCATAAAAATCTCCTTATTAATACTCTCTTATAAACTAACGATACATTCCACCTCATTCGTAGTCACAGCGTCAGCTGCGTCCCCACGTTCGTAGTGCCGCCGTCAGGCGGTATCGTCAACCGCCAGTCATGCTAACTACAATTTAAACACCACTTTAGTCTCTTTTTTTTCATCTAGCAATTTAAAAGCTTGCGGAATCTCCTCAAACGGCATAATAGATGAATGAAAATTACTTAAATCAACTAATCCGCGATTCACAAGTCTTATACATGTTTCATGAACCAATGGATTTGATTCATCGCTATTATGAAAAGCAAAGTGCAGTCCGGAACCAAAAGCCTCAAATTGAAAAACCGGAGATGAATCAATACCATAGATGGCAAAAGTACCGCCTGACTTCACCATCGGAACAAATTCAGCAATTCTTGTCATAATGCCTGCAGCATCTATTAAAATATCAAAAGCCGCCACTGGTTTATCCTCTTTCAACAAGTCTATACAAGCATCAGCACCAATTTTTTTCGCCTTTTCAAATTTAGAGCTGTCAATATCCATAACAGTCAAAGATTTTGCACAGAAAATAGCAGCTATATTTGTATAAAATGACCCCACAGTGCCAGCACCAATAATACCAACATCTTTTCCATAAAACGGCCCTAGTTTTTCTATCCAACTAAAAGTTTCTTTTAAAGTTATAAACATTACAGATGATGGATCATTTTTCCAATCAGTTGGCACTTTCATTTGATATTTTGAATAAGGGTTATATTCTGTTTTACCATCTGCTTCCATTGCAACATAATCAGTAATAATGCCTTGTTCTGAAAAACCTCCAAAAAGTCCATGATATCCATTCTTCTCTTCATCAGCATAAACATATACTGGACGAAGAACAGTATCACCGACCTGAAAGTTTTTTACCTTTGCCCCAATCTCAATTACTTCGGCGATATTTTCATGACCCAATACTCCAGGATAACTATTTTTCCAAGGCGTAGTATTATTAATCAATTTTCGGTCAGTACCTGAACAAGTTGACGCAAAAATATTTTTACACAAGCATTGATAATCAGATATCGCTTCAAGTGGAGGCACATCTACGATTTCAACACTACCAATTTCTTTTACAATTGCAGCTTTCATTTTTAGCCTTCTAATTCTATAATTTTCCTAAATGCACCGCTGTATAAATCAAATCCATCAGCAGTTACACGCCCACCATTTTCCCAGCGTAACCCAAACTCATCACAGTAGAAAAACGAATCTACCTGAAAGGTCATATTCTCTTCAAGTGCATATTCACTATTTGTTTCCATCCAAGGCGGCTCAACTTCAATCATACCAAGACCATGACACGGTCCGTATAAAAAGTTTTCTTCCCTACCATTCTTTACAAAATACTCATAGTGCCACTTAGCAATATCACCGGCAATCACACCAGCCTTAAGCTTTTCAATTGTAGCATTATGCACTTCAAGCCCGAATTCAACTAAATCACGCATCTTATCTGTCATCTTTCCCATACATATAGGAACCCCTACACCGGAAGAATAACCGCTTACCAATGCAGATAAATTAAGCTGCACAATATCACCCTTTTCAATCACGCGATGCGTCGGTCGCGATATTGCATGGCGAGAATTAGTCCCCGAAAGCACATACTGTGGCATCCCCTCATATTCCGCACCATTCATATATATTGCATGCTGCACAATCCCACATACCTGTAACTCAGTCATGCCGGGCTTAATCTGATTCAAAACAGCCTGTACAGCCTGTTCGCTAATCTCAAATGCTTTTTTCTGGCAAGCAACTTCAGCCTCAGATTTAATACTACGCATGGTTACCATAATATCATCAGCACGCACAATCTCCGCATCAGGAAACTCAGCACGCAAACTATCCAATACCGGTGCCGTCGTTACCAAATAACCACCGATACCTATTCGTTTTGGGTCAGTCACACCAATAGATTCAAACGCCTTCTTAAAAGTCGAAGCCTCCATATCAGGATACTGAGGATCAGCCGACTCCCTATACTCCACCAACATGTGAATATTAGAAATTTTACTACGGTCTTTTGCATAGTTCTCGCTCTCCAGACCAATTAATGTACACGCCTCACCAGACGGAGCAATTGCAACGCCAGCAATCTCAAAAACTGACCAATAATCACAAAAATAACGCACATTAGCATAATCCGCTTCAGTTGAATTAACCAATAGCACATCATACCCCGCTTCTGCTGTTAACTCAGCAGCCCGCAATTTACGTGCGATAAATTCCGCATCAGAAATAATAGGAACACTCATTTTTATTTTCCTTTTCATAACTTATTTATTTTAAAGACCCCAACACAATCGTTTGTATAAGTAAAACAACTTTTGATTATAACGTCAACATAAAACAGCTTTCGTTTTAAAATTAATTTTATTTAAAACAAGCAATACAGAACCAGTACCGTCATATTTTATCAAACCCAATAGCGGGCTCAATAACAGTCATTATATTAGGTATTACGATTGCCTGTTTATGCGTACCTAAACTTGTCTTAATGTCATACCGTACACCATAAATAGTATTGTACAAGCCAATCCGAAGTGTTTTAACCCCCAACATAGTATCTTTTGGAACCTGCACAGTACGACTAACATAGCAAACATCTTCACCAGCAAAACCTCCACCAAATAGTTCCGGCATAAATCCACGCAACGGATAATCATCTTGAAACATATTATCCTCATCTATAAAATGCGTAAATACTGCTAAATTATTATCAATTGCACTACCTATTGGCTTGTGCCACCGAAAACTAACAGTAACGCTACCACCAGGTCTAACAACACTAGGCTCAACACTAAGACCATCCAAAATAATATTACAACTAAACTTTGCCTTTGTAGTAATATCAAATCTTCTTTCCACACCAGATAACAATGTAAATCCTGTCCAAATTAAGCCCGTCGTCTTTGCCATCGTATTCACATTAAGACTAAACTGGTCAAACAACACCCAATCATTAATCACCTCTTTATGATATGTAACCCCCGATTCATTAAGTTTTTTTTCAACGAGTGATGCATCATAATCACGAACCAAAATAGCAGAACTATTACTATCGGTAATTTTATCGACATCCCACTTATAATCACCAAACACACGTGGATTTAATTCAACCCTAATCGTCCCCTTAAATTGTTCAAAAACTTTATTAGATTCCCATCTATCAGCAAAAAGATGCTTAACGCCGCGCTCTTGTAACGTCTCAATTAACAACGGCAAACTTTTTATCGGATCAAAGTCTTTACCTGTTGCCGGAGCAAAAAACTGTAACTCTTTAATCAGCCAAAGCAACGGTGATTTACCAGTCGGAACAGATACCAGCCTAACTGCCGACACCTCAAGATCTTTTAACGAATACTCTTGTCGGTGGCGTCGTCCCCACCAATAAGGTCTTGGTCCCGACCAAAAGTAACCAGTTATGCCATTATCATAAAGAACAGTCCAATCCTCTTTTCCCTTCTCAAGCACTTCAACTCGCATACGCCTTGGATAATTTTCTGCCGCACCACCTATCATCCGTAACATTCGCAACACTTTCGGGCTATCAAAAGTTATCTGAAGCCATTCTGATTTATTCTTTTCCCGTGTTCCTAGCCATACCGTATTAACATTTCTATCTAATAACTTATCTGTGCAGTCCCGTCCGGCATGATCACTGATTTCACAATGCCCCACAAGGTCAACTTCCTTAAGGCCTCCAACTGGCGGTTTACAACCATAGGAAACACCATATCTCTCCGTACCGCCATTAATATCCTTACCGCCACTATTATTTATAAACCTGTTTATATATCCATAATGTTGAAAAAAGCCAATATCATCGCACAGCTCCACACTTTTCGCATACGGATAATAACGCTCACCACGCATTGTCGCCACCACTGCATCTTCATCCATATTAAAATTAAGAGAATGAAACATAAAGCTGCTATATAAATTCTTAATATTATGTTTCACCAAGAAATTCCGCAATTCATCAGCACTCTTAGCACGTGCCACGGCAACCGAAGACTGTCCATGTAAATCTGGAAATACAGGCCAATACGATGCCAGCAAAAAAAGAACAAGCAACGCCGCAACATATACCCAGAACTTTCGATTTAAAGAACATACTAGACTACCTATCAATACCGCCAATACAGGAGCTAACGGCACAAGGTATCTGGCTGTATTCATTGTCGCAAATGATGAGCGAACAAAAAACATTACAGAAAAAAACAGAAAGAATCCGGCAGTAAGAGTTCCTGCACCACGCAGTGACAAACGATTGTGCCTAACACTCTTTACCCCAAGAAACATGCCGGATGCCGCCAATAACAAGTAGCCCCACATATAAACTTTTTTTAACCACGACTGCCAATCATCCATCCCCATAAGCCTATCATAACGCATAACTAAATAGCCGAAACCTTCTTTTAGTGCAACACCTCCCGCAGCAAAAAACATATCAAAGGACTGCCAATGATTATAAATATTCCACAACCAAAAAGGTAAGCTACCAAGCATAAAACCAGCCAGCCCCAACAGCGGCATCACTGATACAATCTTTTTTCGTAGACCGAACGCCAATATAACCGCCGAAGCCAACAGTGCAGAAATAATTAGCGGATTAGTCCACCACCCTAATCCGGCAAATAAACCAATAATAAAATAGCGTCGCAACTTTACAGGAATACCATTCTGCAATTCAAATGCAGTTCTTGAACTTAACCACATACACAAAAGCCCCAACACCATCATCACCATATATCCACCACGCGGAGCAAATTGAAACATAAAATAGAAATATGGACCAACAACAGATAACGCTAACGCGGTCAGTCCCCCACTCTTTCCACCTATATCACGCCCCCAAAAATATATAATCGGCAAAGTAGCAATCGCCGCAATCGCCGTCCCCAAACACACCATAAAGCCAGAAACACCAAAAACCTTACACAACAACGCACTAAGTAACGGTTCCAAACTACCCATGTAAGACTGACCATAGAAAAAAACAGGCCACTGTCCACCCTCTGCCACATGTTTTGCCATCAACGCCACAACTCCACAATCAGGATTACTAATATAACGCCCCGCCCATGCTCCATAAATCCTGCCAACAACACCAACAGCAAAACAGATCCCTACCAATATCCAGTAACCCCAGATCCTTGGTGGGCGTTCATAGTTAACTGTTGACTGTTGGACGTTCATCTTTTCCTCATTGCTCATTGCTCATTGTTCACTGTTAATATATATTCCTATAAACAACACTAAAATCTTTCATGCCATGAGTTCGCACCCCAATAAGCATAATTCCTTCATCCGCCTCATACGGAAATAGCTCAACCCCAGCGGTACCTTTTAGATGTCCCATCCAATTGTATTTAAGAACAACTTCATCACTTGCCTTATCAAGCTTAACGTTAATATGATTAAATCTAGCCACTGCCGTTCCCACTCCCTTTAACAGCATATTAGGCATTCTATTTATCGAATAACAATTAACTCCCAGATCGTATGATCTATACGTTTTCTCAAGCTTAAAATATTCTGGATGTGATGCAAAATATCTCTTCCATTTATCATGATAAGTAACAATATCAGTCACATTATATACATCAAAAAATAACTGCATCAGTTCCCAAGATTTCCGATAACGACGTGGCGGATATTCATACTCAATAGTTCCCACAGGAAACCCATAATAATCATCAGCCATCATTTCACGACCGGTAATTGCCGGCAAATACGCAACATTTCCGCTGCCATACGCATGCACACATTTTCCGGCAAACAAAACCCGACCACCAACAGGCACACTGCTCTTCACCCAATCAATAAGTTCACCTACATGTTCATCCATCACTACATATTTTGCATTGCCTTCATTTGAATATAGACGAGCAACATTATATGCACCAACAGCCAACAGTGAAACAATAAATGCACGCACTAACGCCAGCCGCATATCATTCATACGTAACAGTTTTCCTATCAACATGGATGCCGGAATAACTGCCACAAAAAACATAGGTATTGATATTCTCGCAAGTTGAGAATTATGCTTCCACTCCTCCCCCAAACCGGTAACCAAAGCTAAAACTATTATAATCGGAGCAAACCAACTACGGATACTGCGTTTACTAGCAACAAATATCCCAACTAATCCAAAAAACACAAGTGCCGGATGCCCTCCCTTAATATAAGAGGCCAACAACAAACATCCCCGTTTAAAACTTTCCGCATTTAACCAAAACTCGGTAGAATCAGCCCGCTTCCCTGATTTTAACACATATTCAACAACACTATTACCTTCAAACAGCTGTACCCAAAGCCACTGACTATAAAGAATAAATACCACAACCGCACAAACAATCAAAAACTTCCACTTATCCCAACTCCAATCACTAAAATTAAAAATAAATGCAATTGCAACCGCCAGCCCCATAATCGCACCAGGCGGCCATAACAACAAAAAGAAAGCAGATAAAACAAGAGCTACCCCCGTCCAAATATCTCGTTTATCTAACTTAATAACCCTAAAAGCAAGAGCCGATACAGGAAGAATCATCGCACTGGATAATGATGCTCCAATTGTCCCATAATGCAACGCCCACAAAAAAAACTGCTGGCTTACTCCAAGTGACATCAACCCGGCAGCCGCTGCCGACACTTTATCTCCACCAATAGCTCGAATAGACCCAAACCCCACCCACGGTACAAAAATTATAAAAATCAACCCAAAAACATAAGTATAAGCCACATGCACTGGCAAAAAACGCAATATCGGATATGCCAACAGTCCAGGTCCAGCCGTACCGGATGTTACACTAACAAAATGCTCCGTCCCTCCATTCCAATACGGGTTATAATTTATCAATTGCGGAAAACAATGCGTGAACTCGAACAAACGAAACATAAAAGAAGGATGATCAGTGCGATAAATAGCACTCCCGCCAGATGTTGCCAATAGTCGTTGAAAACACAACAACTGTAAAATAATAAAAATAACAACCAATATATTCTGCGGCTTACGCAAGCGAGAGACAAACAGAGGGAGCAACAATGATATCATCAATATCATTCTTACAAGCTCCGTCTTTTCCGCAGAAACCGTATCACTCGGTTTCCAACGCAAAAAATAGAACCAGCTATGCTGAGGAAAACTGGAAGCCAAAGCCACCACTAAAAAAGAAAACACAATCAATATAGGTGCATATTTTTCAAGTTTATACGGTCGTGGAGATTCAGACTTACGCCATAACAGATAAAGCATAACCGCCAAAGGCAACAGTAGTACAAACCAAAAGACCAAATGCTTATTAATCCATGAAGACTCCGTTTGTACACATATAAACATACAAAAAGAAACCAACAAAGCGGGCAGACATCTTAAAAAACTTTTTAACTTATTCATAACTGAATTGGAGTGCTTTGCAAAACTACTTTGCGAGGCAATTTTTATATCAATAAACTTCTATTCCATTGATTCTTCAACTTCCACAATAGATTCAATTGCAGACTCAAAAGCCTTTGCAGTTTCAGATTCCGCATATCTACCAACAAACGGTGTTCCATCTTCTCCAGCAATACCAATACCAGGCTCAATGGGAATTCGTCCAAGAAACGGGACATCCATCTCACCAGCCATAGTTTCTGCACCACCACTACTAAAGATATCAGTCTTCACCCCACAACCAGGACATACAAATCCACTCATATTTTCTATTACACCCAAAACAGATATGCCAAGTTGTTTACAGAAATTAATTGATTTACGCACATCTAGCAGTGCAATTTCCTGCGGTGTAGTAACAATAATAGCACCCTCCGCACTATCCCCCAACAGCTGACCAATAGTTAGCGGCTCATCGCCCGTTCCCGGAGGAAAATCAATAATAAGATAATCCAACTCCCCCCACTCGACATCCTTCAAGAACTGCTTAATGAGACCATACTTCATGGGACCACGCCATACAACCGCATCATTTCTACTTCTCAACATAAACCCGATAGATATAACCTTAAGATTATCACTATATTCAATTGGCAGCAAAGCCCCACCCTGAGCCTCAATCTGACGATCTTCCATATTAAGTAGTCGCGGAATACTTGGTCCATGCAAATCAACATCCAATAATCCGACCTTTTTTCCTTTAAGAGCCAACGAAGCAGCCAAATTAACCGCAACCGTACTTTTACCCACGCCGCCCTTGCCCGAAAAAACCATAATCTTATGTTTTATTTTACACATACGTTGAGCCAACTGCTGGCGTTCAACATAATCCTTATTTTGCTCCTCAGGCTTTTTGTTCTTTGCCGAACACGTCGTACTACTGCAACTATCACATTCACTCATATTATTTTCCTTTAATATTTCATTCCAGCACAAAACTTGTAGCGTTGGCTCTATGAGCCAAAAACGCTTAATCTGCAATGCACGCAACTAGCACATCTATCGGCTCATAGAGCCGACACTACATCGCACATTAGCAACTTATTCTTTCATCAATAAAATAGTCCTAGCACGCCTATGGGACAATCGTTTATCGACATCCAACAATGCCTTATAATGAGAAGGAGAGATAATTGAAGGAGACATAACCGCACTAGCATTGTATATCAACTCTAATTCTCCATTCTTCTTATAATTATCAGAAACCTTAATATCTAAATCCAAGCCACCAACATCCGAACAACCCCAAGACTGCGGCTCAATAGCAACCTTATAACCTTTAGGTAACTCTACCTTTATATTCAGTTCTTCGTTCTGATCTCCAGGCTGATACATTGGGTTAATACGCTTATCAGAACGTAATGAGTATAATCCGGACATTGATTCCTGAAGACTAAAATATAACTCTTTCTTCGTTACAATTGCATAATCAGACACTCGCACACTAAATACAACCTCTCCAGGATAAACAGAGAAGTCATGCATAAGCTTTCCAACCCTTGTGGCTCCCTGCGACACACCAGAAATAAGTCCTTGGAAATAACGCTCCAGCTTCTCTGGTGTCATCTCAACATATTGACGATTCTTAACTCCATAATAAAGCCCGTAAAGCAACATCCTTCTGGTAATAACGGCCTCTCCGGTTGCTGATATTGATATTGCATAATTAGTTTTTATTTTTGATTTCTTAACCGGATTAATCTTTTCTAGTTTTCCGCTATTCAACGTCAAGCTAAGACCTTCTTCATGTGTCGCTGCTCCAAGGACGGCATATTGATCAGTATCATTAAGATAAATATATTTTCCTACCGGCAAACCAAACACTTCATCCGACAATCGCACTAAAACAGTGTTAAACTTTCTTGCATCAGGATTTTCTTGTACGTTATCAATCATACTTTTTATATTAGGAATTGAAGATGCCAATATAAATTCAGGATTATAGCCCGCACTCTTTAACATAGAGTATAACAAAATCGCTTTATCAGTAGTATTACCATATCCATCATTTAAAGTCGTAGTCGCCGGCGATATTGCATTCAAGGGCAACCTGGTTAAGCCTGGGCCTGCACTTCTAACATGCGTTGCAACATAATTCCTAATCAACTCAACCCTTTTCCATGGATCTTTTTCTTTTCGCAACATCTTTTTGGTTAGCACAACAACCGGATGCTCCTTCTTCGCCGCCTTAACAAGCAGTTTATTGATTTCTCTGGAATACTCAGCCCAACTGCCAGTTGAAATAAATACAGTTTCATTAAAAGTCCACCATGGCGGCAACATATCCTCTCTCTTAACTGCAGGAATATTCTCCTTACTCCAACTCATAACAACACGTTGCATAGAATCGGTTACTGTCGTAAATGCACCGCTAAATCCATCTTGATTGACCTTTACCTTTAAATCTTTTGGCACAATAATCTTGAGCATCACCTTTTCTATCGGATTCATTCCCGAGAATGACTCTCTAACAGAGAAAAAAGGCCCTTGTTTTCTCTCTTTTACAATGCGATATTTGATGATTGCTCCAACCTCCACAGCAGGTAAACTAACAACCAATATTTTACCAGCAGGGTAACGTGGAGCAGCCCCCACCCATGCGGCGTCCATTTCATTAATCTCTTTTGTTTTTAACGGATGCTCAACACCATTTTTACCAAGCACAACGGCATTCGTAACCAGCACGGTTTCCAGCTCTGGATTATATGCAATCTTTATCTCACCACTCTTCTTTTTACCGGAATAAGTTAAAACTTTTTTTGTTACGTCAACCGTTTTCTTCCAATGCTTATTATCAAACAACTCATAAGTTACATTATCTTTTAATATCAATACATCTGCATCCGTTGCTCTATTATCTTTTGCCAGAATAATTTTCTTACGTAAAGCAACTTGAATTCTTTTTAAGGCATCTTTAAGTATTAAATATTCAGAAGGGGAAAACTCCACAGTTTTTAATTTAAAGATACCATTAAACACTATTTCGTTATCTTCCTCTGAAATTTTCATCTTCCAATCAAATGATTTATTTTCTATCGGCTCATTAACCGGCAACGAAATAACTTTACCTAATTCAGGTGCAAAACCCAACTTTATTTGTTCCGAAATTCCACAAGCGATATCAGTCTTGAGAGGATATTTTCTTTTTTCGAGACCGGCAGAACCCATAACATTCCCTGCAATACCTATCGAGTTTCCAAATATCGGTAGTGGCAACATCTTCTTATCATCGCCACTAATCAAAACATCAGAAGCCTCATAAGAAACACTTATTCTCAACGGTATAGTTGTATTCATAATTTCTTCCGGTTCAATCTTGATTGAAGAAATATGTGCCCCCGGAATATTATTGCGAATCATTCCCTCAATAAGACGCACCCGATCTTCCTGCTTTGCACGTGCAAAATAACCACGGTAAGCATTATCATTAATACCATAAAACTCTAATTCTGTTTTACATTTCAAATCACCATCTACAGTAACACTTCCAACAGTCTTAATATTCAACATATTATTCTCTGCCGGATCAATAGGTGAAGTAAGTAACTTTTCCCCCTCTGGTCTAGCAACCAGATAGCTCTTATAATTTAAATAGGCGGGCAACAATTTGGAAGTAACCTCACTTGTAGGATCCATCAGAATATACCGACCGTCTTCACCCAAAGCAGCAACAATAGCATGATTAAAATAAGGTTGAGGAACCTCTTCATCCTTACGTGGTCCTACCATAATCAAAGTGGGAAATGCCTTAATCTCAGCAAGCCGCAACATAACAACAAGTAATGCGGCCTTATCTCGACAAACCCCACTACGATCCTTAAAAGTATCTTTAACATCATGCGGTTCATACCCAGGTGCCGTATCCTCAACAGTAATTCCCATATAACGAACTTCCTGCGAAACAAACTTAAAAAGCTTATCTATTTTTTCTTTTCGAGTATTTGCATCAACAGTCAGCTCCTTAACTTTTATCCGCATTTCCGGCGATGCCTCATAATGAGGTTCAGATATTTTCCAATACCACTTAGAAACCGTTTCCCAGTCAGGAATAGTACTTATCAATAACCGCTGAACAACTGTTGACATAGAAGGCATTCGTGGCTCAGGAAACATTCGTGGCACATTTTGTACATCCCATCTATAAACAATCCTCCCATTATGTTCTTCTTTTGAAGCCTTAACAGTTCCTTTTACTTCAGCCTTCAATGCAATATTTCGCAACGGCATATCCCTCGGTGCCGACACTTCAACAACTCTATGTATAATAGGTTGCGTACCTTCAAAGGTCAGCCAATCGCTCCATGTGTTTTCCATACGTGCCTGTACCGTTCGATCAAACATAACAAAATGCAGAACATCACCTACTTCAAGACCGGCAATATTTACCCGTATCAACTTATCATTAGGATTATAAATATTTGCCGACATTGAACCAGGATTAATCATCACCTTACTTTGTGCGGCAACATCAATAGAAACAATCCTTCCATCAGGTTTAATCATCTCAACAAGTGGAATATTACAATCATTCGTACCACGCTGATAAGGAATAGTAAAATAACTCGCAACAGTTGTATTTGCTCGCCGCCCCTTTTCCGTAAGAACTTTTAAATACATTTCCGCCCATTTAATTGATGTACCATTGGTTGCGTAACTGGTCACTTCCGACTGATCAATAACAACAGTATCCGCATCAGGATACTTCACCGAAGTTACAGATGCCGCAACGCCAACAACCATAGACTTATCCGCTATCCCATGCGAATAATCCACCGCAGCAAAAATAGACTGCCCCGCCAACAACCAAGCAACAACTAACAATTT
>CAMZLY010000178.1 GCA_947311825.1 uncultured bacterium | reverse complement strand
CAAAACTACTGTGCGAGGCAGTTTTTAGCATTTTAGGCGAGCAGATTCTGTCTTTTGAGCAATTGAGCATACCCGTAGGGTCTGTAAAATTGCGAAAAAGCGGAATATGCCGCATAAAATCAAAAAGTGCCCGCAGATGGTTTTGCAAGTACATCTATTGAAATAATATTAAGATAATTAAAAAAGACTGTACAAACGAGAGCTAATAAGCTTTCATATCTTAAGACGTACTACTTCAACCACCTTTATACAACTGGAAATATAACATGAGCGAAATAACAATAGACCTAAAAGTAGAACAAAAAGCATCATTGGAACGTCCCTGCCTAAAACATTCATCCATTGCCAAAATATTCTTTTGGGGAATGGATCTTATCACTGGTAAAGAAACCACTGTTGCCAAGGCGAAACTAATAGAAACCCTTGCCAGCATCCCTTATCGTGCGTGGGAAATACGTCAATACGCAATAATGACCCGTATATACAAAAAACTCAACCTAGTTAAACAAGCCTCCGATATCATGAATTGGTCCCGTGAAGCTCAGGATAATGAATACTGGCATTTAGTTGTCCTTGAAGAAAAAATGAAAGAAGACGGAGCAAAAGACCCATGGTACTTAATGCAGCCGATGCCATTCCTTATTGTATTAAGCTATGTGATTATAACACGCACAATAGCTCTTATTAATATTAAATCCGCCTTTAGATTTAATGCCGCATTTGAAGATCACGCAGAACATGTATATGCACAATTTATGGAAGATAATCCAGGTCTTGATGAGCAACCTATGACAAATGACACGGTAAAAGAATACGCTGATCTTGCAACTTGGGGAGATATTGTCAGACGTATAGGCCTAGATGAACGTGACCACATGAACAACAGCTTCATATTTGCAGGCGAGCCAGAAAAAGTTATAAAATATGCAGGAATGCCACCATCGCCTGTAAAAGAAAAAGGATTGAATTTTTAATGGTTCCGGTTTTCTCACGAAAAAAATTTGAAAGCGGTAAAAAAAAGTTACTCCACAAGGGGCGCTCTGCCAATGCGTACCTAAACATAATGCACTATAATAATACCGACTGGGTCATAAAAGATTTTAATCCATGCTGGGGATTCATTAAGTGGACATGGGGTACCTGGATGGTTCGCAGAGAGTTTCGTGCACTGCAAAAACTACAAGGAGTAAAAGGATTCCCAAAAGATGTTTTTATGATGGATCGTTTTGCTCTTTGCTATCAATTTATTGCCGGCACAACTATACGAGAAATTGATCAAGAAAAACTCAACGGAAAATATTTCAAAAAACTGGAAGACCTTGTCAACCGTATGCACGAGCATGGCATAATCCATCTTGATATTCGATATCGTCGCAATATACTAATAACAGAAGAAGAGGAGCCGTACTTACTGGATTTTCAGACATCACTAATGCTCTCTAAATTCCCCCGTTTTATGCATCAATGGCTAAAAAATATTGATTTATCCGGTGTCTATAAACAGTGGCAGAAACGTGATCCTGAATCAATTGATGACACACGTCTTAAACTTCTAAAACACTCCAACCGCCGCCGGAAATTATGGGTACTAAAAGGCTATGCGGGCATAAAACGCAAACCATAGTAGAACCGCAAAACATCTTTTTCTACTCTCATTTCTTGAATATCAATTTAGCTTATGATACTGTTCTCGAAATCAAAATTTTAAGGTAATTTAATGGCAACAAAAGATAAAAACATATATGACGAGAGCAAAATAAAAACACTCTCATCGCTTGAACACATAAGAGCCAGAACAGGAATGTACATTGGACGCAAAGGATCCGGTGCACATTATGACGATGGTGTATATGTCCTTGTAAAAGAAGTAATTGATAACTCTATTGATGAATTCATTATGGGGGCAGGGCGAAAAATAAAAATTACAATTGAAGACAAGCAAGTCTCAATTCGAGATTATGGGCGCGGAATACCGCTGGGTAAAGTAGTTGACTGCGTATCAGAAATCAATACTGGTGCAAAATATAATGATGATGTTTTCCAGTTTAGTGTAGGTTTAAATGGTGTTGGAACAAAAGCGGTAAATGCATTATCGGAAAGTTTTACAGTAAAGTCATTTCGAGACGGAAAATCTGTAGAGGCACATTTCCAAAGAGGAGTGCTTATCGATAAAACTAGACAAAAAGCCACAAAAGAAGCTAACGGGACCTACGTAACGTTCATTCCCGACGATGAAATATTTGGTAAATGGACATTCAAACATGAGCACCTAATGCGGCGGTTTCGTTTTTATACATACCTTAATGCCGGGCTGGCCATTCATTTTAACGGCGAAGTACTCGCCAGCGAAAATGGACTGCTTGATCTTATTCGGGATGATAGTCAATTTGAAAAGATATATCCACCATTTCATCATATAGATAAAACATTAGAGATAGCATTTACGCACACCAATAGGTTTAGTGAGGAATATTACTCCTTTGTAAATGGTCAATTCACCACTGACGGTGGCACACATCTCAGTGCTTTCAGAGAAGGACTGCTTAAAGGTATAAATGTTTTTGCTAAAAAACGCTTTGACGGTGATGATGTTCGTGAGGGGGTCCTTGGTGCAATTGCCATACGCTTAAAAGAGCCTGTCTTCGAATCACAAACAAAGAACAAGCTAGGAAATACAGAAATAAGAGCCGATTTAGTCGCAAAAATACGCGATATTGTTGCAGATCTTATGCACCGTAACCCCAAGCCAGCAGAAAAACTAATAAATAAAATCGAAGAAACTCAGAAATTACGAAAAGAGCTTCAATCAGTAAAAAAATTGGCAAGAGAACGTTCAAAATCAGTTTCAATAAAAATACCAAATCTTAGAGACTGCAAACTTCACTATCATAAGGATAAGATAAAAGGTGAAGGAACAATGATTTTCATTACTGAAGGACAATCAGCCGCTGGGTCAATGGTAAGTTGTCGTGACGCAACCAAGCAAGCAATTTTCACATTAAAAGGTAAACCGCTTAATGTCTGCGACCTAACACGTGACGCAATATATAAAAATACCGAATTATATAATTTAATGCGAGGTCTTAACATTGAAGATAATATTGAGGGATTACGTTTTAATAAAGTTGTACTCGCCACTGATGCTGATGTTGACGGACTTCATATCAGAAATCTAATAATAACATTTTTTCTAAGATTCTTTAAATCACTAGTAGAAAGAGGGCATCTTCATGTTCTAGAAACCCCTCTTTTTAGAGTTCGCAATAAAAAAGAAACCATATACTGCTATTCTGAGACAGAACGTGAAAAAGCTATAAAAAAACTTAAAAATGGTATCGAAATCACTCGATTTAAAGGATTAGGAGAAATTTCACCTAATGAATTTAAAGATTTTATAGGACCGGAAATGAAACTCACCCCAGTAGAAATTAGTGAAGACCACCTCATAACGGAAGTAGTTGGATTTTATATGGGAAAAAACACTCGTGAACGACGTACGTACATTATGGAAAACCTAGAATCAGTACAATAAGTAAAACAGTCCTCTGGGCTGTTTAAAGTAAAATGGGGCTCTGTCCCATTTAAAGATAAGGGAAGACAAGAGCCCCGTAAAACAAAAATTTTAATGAGACAATTTAGATGAGCAAAAAAAATCAAATAGAATTTAGCTTTGGAACCACGCGCAACAATAAAGAAGACACGCCAAAACCAGAAAAAAAAGAAACTGAAACAAAAAAGACTCCTGAAACAGCTAAAAAGGTAAAAAGCACACAAAAATCACATAGCATCCCTATTCCACTACAAGATGGCGGTCCTCTCAAAGAAATGATGGATTATAATTTTATTCAATATGCATCTTATGTAATTTGTGAAAGAGCCATTCCGCAATTATACGATGGACTAAAACCAGTTCAACGCCGAATTTTACACTCCTTAAAAGAAAAAGATGATGGACGATTCATCAAAGTTGCCAATATTGTAGGGCATACAATGCAATATCATCCACATGGAGATGCCTCAATTGGAGATGCACTTGTCTCACTTACCAATCGAAGATTTCTCATAGAAGGTCAGGGAAACTTTGGTAATATTTTTACAGGAGACCGTGCCGCTGCCCCACGATATATTGAATGTCGATTAACCAAACTAGCCCGTGAAGAAATTTTCAATAAAGAACTCACTGAATACATTCCGAGCTATGATGGACGTAACAAAGAACCGGTTACACTACCATCAAAACTACCACTCATTCTAATGCTTGGTGCTGACGGTATTGCAGTCGGACTATCAACAAAAATACTTCCACACAACTTCAAAGAACTTCTAGAAGCTCAAATTGCTATTCTACAAAAAAAACCATTTACTATTCTTCCCGATTTCCAACAAGGTGGATTGATGGATATTAGTGACTACGATAACGGTCATGGAGCCATTAAAGTTAGAGCAAAAATAAAAGAAAAAAAGAATCATCGTATTGTAATAACCGAATTGCCCGCCAACACAACAAGTGAGGCACTAATATCTTCAATCGAAGATGCCATTCGCAAGAAGAAAATACCAGTCAAAGCAATCACCGATTTTACCGCAGAAAAAGTAGAAATAGAACTAACACTTACTCCTGGTACAAAGCCGGATAAAGCAATAAAAGCACTCTACGCATTCACATCCTGCGAATCAAAAGTATCTAGTAACATAATATTAATCCGTGACGGCAAGCCTGTTGAAATGACTGCAAATGAAGTCATAATAGAACTAACGAAAAAACTAAAGCTGATACTTGAAGCGGAACTAAACCAGCGACGAAACAATTTACTTGAAGATGTTTATACAAAAACATTAGTACAGATATTTATAGAAAACAGAATTTATAAAGATATCGAAGAATGCAAAACAAGTGCAGCCATCGAAGATGCTATCCTTGATGGATTTATCCCGTTCACCGTACAATTAAGCCGTGATATAACTGATAAAGATATCGAAATGTTGCTTAATGTTAGAATTAAGCGTATTTCAAGATTTGACATAGATAAAAACCGTAAAGATATCGAAAAATTACTTAAAGAAATTGCAGAAATAGAAAAATATCTAAAACAGCTAACACGCTATGCCGTACGTTACCTAAAAAGAATCATCAAAGAGTATGCCGAAGACTATCCTAGAAAGACAGAAGTCGTTAAATTTGACAGTATTGAAGTACGCGAACTAACAGCCAAAGAGCTAAAGATCGGATATGATGCCGAAAAAGGATACTGCGGTTACGCCGTTACGGGCGAAGAAACACTAGAATGCTCATCTTATGATAAAATCATTATGGTATGGGATAATGGTAAATACAAAGTCACCCCACCCCCTGAACGGGTATTTGTTGATACCAACATGCTTTATATTGCAAAAGTAGATCGTGATAAGGAGTTTACGCTAGTCTACACTCTTGATCATTTCACCTTTATTAAGAGGTTCACCTTTGGCGGAACAATATTGGAGAGAGAATATCAATGTGCTCCGGAAGGGGCAAAAATATTGCTATTTCAGGAAGGTGCACCAGAAGAAATATATGTAAAATACAAGCCTGCTAAAAACCAAAGAATACATCAACAGATATTCAAGCCAAATGATACACCGGTAAAAGGGGTAAAAGCACGCGGTAACCACATGACGGGAAAGAAGATTGCAAGAATTGCAACTAGTATTCAACGCTGGTGGAAAAAAGATAGTGATAACCACAACGGAATATTGTTGTAAACGCTCCAGAGAACCATTTTACTTCCCGTACAACGGTGCTCTGCACCGTTGCGTTATTATTCTATCATTCCTTTCTTTCAGAATCTCACTATTGCTTCCTTCAGATGATACATCACGGTACGGAATTGCTTTTGGTAAAGCTATAAATGCCTTTATCTCATCTTCACTATAAGGATTTTGCAAAGCATCTATCCTTTTAGCGGCAACTGTTCCTGATCTTTGTGAACCAACTGATATGGACTTACCAATAAAAAAACCTGCTTCAATGAGGCCTACAATAACAGGTATTGCCATTGAATAAGTTAGTACAACACCATCATAATTTAGTAATTTATATAGCTTCTTAAAAAAATCGACAGACCATAATTGAGAATTACGCTGAGTAGAGAACGGGTCATGATAAATTAAATCATACTGCATACCTACGGCAATCAGCTCCACACAACTTACCCTCGCATCTCCCCATATCATATTAATATCAACACAACCATCTACATAACTTGAATCATTATATATAGAAGATAATATTTTTCTCCACTCAAAATGATTATTAGTGTCACCAATACATTTGGAAGCCTTATCGACAACATTTTTATCAATTTCAAGAGCCGTTACACTTAACCTGCCATCACAAATAAAAGACTCCTCTGCCGCCAACAAAGTATTATAACCAAGCCCAAAACAAATATCTAAAATAGAGACCACACCACCTGCAAGTCGTTGTTTAATCTTCGACGGAGTTATATACTTTGCTAGAGCCTCTTCGCGTGCACCATCAATAGAGTGATAATGTTCCTTAAACTCACTATTAAAAAAAGTAACAGATCCATCACCGGTAATTTTATTTTGTTCAACATTCATGTAGCTTCTCAATTTATGTTGCGCACAACATAACTTGAGAAGTTACTGCTGTACTAGTTTTCCTCAAGCACAGCACCGGCTATGACAGTGCAGCCTCGATAAGAGTCAATACTTCTTATTTGAAAAGATGCTCTATTTTTTAAAGATTACCTATTTCTCAGATTTAACATCACGTTGCAAATCATACTCCACCCAATAATTCTTTTTATGACCCATCTTAAAGAAATGTTTATTGCCACATATCGCAAAATCTCTTGCCACTTCTTCCCAACGCTTAGCTGGTACAATTATCATTCCCTTTCCCTGCTTGTGCATAGCCATTCGCATTTCATAAATATCTCGTACTTCTAACCCTTTAGCATTGCAATATAACGCATATATTTCGCCACGCATCTTATACAATAATAACTCTTGCCCAGGCGGAAGATATTTTTCGGCAGCCGCCGTAAGCTCCATTGGTGATTTTAGTGGATTAATCCCAGGATAAATAACTGTTGCAACAACAAGCTGATTAGATAGCAGCATTACACAAAAAGAAATCAACCAACGATTAGACAATCCTTCTTTGCGATATAATCTCAAAAGCAAAACAGTACCAACAGTTAAAATCATACCAACCGGCAATACTCGCCAGCCAGAAAAAGGTAATTTAGGATAAAATACTGCACCAAAAGCCACAACGCCAAGTAGTAGTAGCACGCCAACTGTTCCGTATGTAACACTCCCCTGCCATTTTTTAGATAATTTTGATATATCATCCCAAGCCATCGCGATAAATAGAGCCGCCGCCGGATAAGCTAGCAGAATATAAAGGTTACGCTTCGTTGCCGATAAACTAAAAAAGACAACCACAAACAAAAACCAGCCCAAAAGTTTTTTATAAAGCTTCTTTTTTTCAACTTTACCAATAGATGATCTAATCGCCGCAATAAAAAACAGTGTCCAGGGCATAAATTCCGACAAAAAATGTGAAACAAAATACCAAAATGGACGATGATGCGAATGAATCTTTTTCCCCGAGAAACGTCCGGCATTCTGATCAAGTAAAAGCTCAGAAAAATAGCCATCAGGTGCACCATGCCGCCAAGCCGCAAAAAGCCATAAGCTTAGTGGTAACATCGCAATCAAAAAGCCCCATATAAAATGCCATTTTTTCAGCTTATGTTTATCCCCAGAAACCAGTTGAGCAGTAACATAAGCCCCCAACGGAATAATATATCCAACCGGGCCTTTTGCGATAACAGCTAATCCCATAAACAGATATGCAAATGCACGATAAATATTTCCACTACTTTCAGTATCAGCCTTAAACATCAAATAAAGAGCCACCATCTCTAACCCACACAACAACGCATCAATCTGCCCCATCCCATTAACTTTCCAAAAGAGATAAATCGTAGGTAAAATCAAAACAACTCGCCAACGTGCATCACGCTCTTTCCACAACGCAGCAAGCCCGCTTATTGCTAACAATGAAAGGATAGCCCCCAGCAAACTAGGCAGTCGCCCAGATACCTGATTAATCACACCTCCAGTAGTAACCGATGCCGCATTCTGAAGCCAGAACATTAATGGCGGTTTATGTGCATAATACTCACCACTGCGATGCGGGACCAACCAGTGGCTATCAGCACGCATTTCTTTTGCCACATAAACATATCGAGCCTCATCCGGTTCCCACAAAGTTCGTGAAAAATACTCACTTCCCCACAAAACAGCCGCCAACAATATAACACCTATTGTAAAAATTGAATTTCTCATAACCTGTGTACCTTAAAATATACCCTGCTAGTCCCAAAAAAAGAAATATAACCATACAACATGAAGATTCCATGAACAACCATGAATTATAAAAAAAAGAGACTGCGACTGCAGTCTCTTTCAACATTAAAAGGTAGCTTCTATTTAATTTCTATCTTACGTTTATTACTTTTTGTTATAATTTTTGGAATTTTTATGGACAGCACACCATTATTATATTCGGCCTCAACCTTATCATCCTGCACTGCTTGTGGCAACATTATTGATCTCATAAACATTCCAACATTTCTTTCGGTAACAAAGCTGTGATCAGTTTTTTCCTTCTTATTTTCATCAACCTTTCCGCTAACTGTCAACTTACGACCATCAAGATCAATAGAAATATCAGATTTTTTCATCCCGGGAATATCAAATTTTACACTATAATATTTACCCTTATCTAAAAAATCAAGCTTAGGCATAAAAGGAATATCTTCAGAATCACTTGAAGCCCTAAAACGCCCATACGATTGATCAAAAGCCTGTTCCATCTGCTGCTGTAACTGCTGTAGTTCAACAAAAGGACTCCATACATCCGCAATAATAACACCAGGATACGCTTGACTATTGTTATCTAAATCAACCATTGCTGGTGATGCATTAGTATTAATTTTTATTGCATCTGCCCCTGGTTTATCGGATGGTTTATCAGCACGCAAAATGCCCTGCATTCCACCAACCAACAATATAACCAAAACTACCGTTGCCAACACCTTATGCTTATATATATAATTTACAGCCTTCATAATATCACCTCGCCTATTTAGTATTTAAACAATAAGGAACAAACCACATTTATTCCTCCAATAAATATACGAATCACCAACATCATTCCCCTTGCCGGATTCGCTGACAGCATATCCCATATTCAAGCCGCTAACACCTCCTTTCAAATAATAAGAATTGTTGATGCCTGCTGTTAAGCATACATTATACCAACTCACATCCAAACCATAGAACAGATAGATATTTCGGTATAATCAAGGCAAGATCGCCATATACTTCTTGACCTAACAAAAGATATGTAAACTCGACTGATACAAAAAGTCTACCTTCAGCGACTTTTTTTCACAGGGAACACTAAAATAACCAAGGTTAATGTACAATTTCAGGAATATGTGCATATATTTATCGTTCACAAACAATAAATTTATAAGAGAGCTCGTTACAATGTCCAACTGAACTTTCTATAACCCTGGAAAACTCTGAATAATCAGGAAAAAATGTATCAGCATCCGCTGGAGCATCATCAACTAACGTAAGATAAAGCCTATCAGCCATATCAATTGTCTGCTTATAAATTTCACCGCCACCAACAATAAAAACCTCATCAGAACCATCACTGCTAGCAGCAACATTTAAAGCCGAGTCTAGCGTATGCACCACCACACAACCCTCAGCTTCAAAGGATTCATCTCTGGTCATAATAATATTAGTACGATTCGGTAAAGGTCGCCCTATCGACTCATAAGTCTTACGCCCCATAACAATAGAATGCCCAGTTGTAATACGCTTAAAGCGTTTTAAATCCTCCGAAATCCGCCAAAGCAACTCATTACCACGCCCAATCTCATTATTATTACCCAACGCACATATAAGTGATACCTTCATTGTTCCTCGCTCATCATTCATCGTTCATCGTTCCCCTTAATAGCCACCGACATTAGTAATCGGAGCCTTCAGAGCAGGATGCGGATCATATCCTTCCAGAACAAAGTCTTCATATTTAAAAGAATCAATATCATCAATATCAGGATTAAGCTTCATCACCGGAAACGGTCGTGGTTCACGAGATATCTGCTCCAATACCTGATCTTTATGATTAGAGTAAATGTGTACATCACCAAAAGTATGCACAAAATCACCCGGCACCAAGCCAGTAACCTGTGCCACCATCTGCAATAACAAAGCATAACTAGCAATATTAAACGGAACACCAAGAAACACATCCGCACTGCGTTGATAAAGGCCAAGATTCAACCGATTCCCATGCGTAACACTAAATTGAAACGTTGTATGGCAAAATGGAGGAACTTCATTCGCATTACCAGACGACGCCATATCATAAATAAAATCAGGATTCCATGCAGAAACCACATAAGATTTTCTAAAAGGTCGTTCTTTAAGCCCCTTAATACACCAGCCAAGCTGATCAATCTCACGACCATCACTCGCTGGCCAACGTCGCCACATACGCCCATAAATGGTAACTAAATCGCCCCATTTCTGTACAAACTCGCCATCTTCCGGCTCATTCTTTAGCTTTTCAATAAATTCTTTCTGCGTCAGATCAGGTAATCCAGCCTCTTTACAAAGACGATGATATTTCTTATATGCCCATTCGTCCCAGATATGAACATTATGGTCAGCCAGATATTTTAGATTCGAATCGCCTTTTAAGAACCAAATAAGCTCCTCGGTAATACCGCGCATAAACACTTTTTTGGTAGTAAGTAGCGGAAATCCTTTTGCTAAATCAAACCTGATTTGCCGCCCAAAAACCGACTTAATATGCGGCAACTCCTCACCACGCTCAATATATTGAGCCTTAACTTCCGGAGTCAAAAAAAGCTCTTTTTCAGAACCATTATCAAGAATATCTTGAAGCAAATCAAGATATTGATATTCAGGGTGTTTTTCTATATTTTTCATAAAACCATAATATGAATAGAAACCTATATAATCAAGCCATAAAAAAAAGAGAAATAAAACTAATTTCATATTGCATCTATTCGTAAAATTATAAGATACTGCCTCTTTAAATAAATCGTTGTTCAATAAATCAATAAGAGATACATAACATGACACAAAACAATAAAACAGTAAAAATAGCAGTTATCGGAGCCGGGGCACGCGGATGTGGTGTAACTAAAAATTTACTTAGAGACTCCGACAATAATGTAAAAATAGTATCTGTTTTTGACCCCGACAAAGATGTTGCAAAAAAATCCGTACAAAAATGGAATGATTTAAGCATAAAAATATGCGACAGTTATCAGGAAGCCATTGATAGCGATGGCATAGAATGGGTTATGGTATTTTCCCCCAATGTTTATCATGAAGAACATATTGCCTATGCCTTCAAACAAAACAAACATGTTTTTACGGAAAAACCTTTAGCAACATCGATAGATGGCTGCCAAAGAATATTTGATACGCATCAACAATCAGGAAAACTATTTGCCACAGGATTTGTTCTACGTTATGCCCCTCTCTATCGTAAAGCAAAAGAAATCCTTGATTCAGGCAAACTAGGAAATATCATCAGCATTGATGCAAACGAAAATATCGCACCAGATCATGGAGGATATATCATGTGTAACTGGCGTCGATTCACAAAATATGCCGGACCGCATATCCTTGAAAAATGTTGCCATGATATCGACTTGATCAATTGGTTCTGTGGAACAATCCCATCAAAAGTAGCTTCATTCGGTGGTCTTGACTTTTTTACAGAAGAAAACGAACCATTAATGAAAAAACACGGTGAAAAAACATTCAAATCATGGCCCGATCCTCACGCAGTAGAATCTCCATTCACCTCTGAAAAAGATTTAAAAGATAATCAAGTCTCTATACTTGAGTATCGAAATAATATTCGCGTTATGTTTCAGGCAACAATGTCAAATGCCATCCCTGAACGAAGAATGTACTTTTCATGTACAGAAGGCACAATGATCGTCGAACTTTATGCAGGCACCATTAAATATAGTCGTATTAATGATGAAGGCACAACTTGCATCAGCCTTTCTGGCGATGGTCACGGCGGTGGCGATAGCTATATAATGAAAGAGCTATACGACACAATGGTAACCGGCAACGAGCCAAAATGCAGCGGAAATGAAGGACTAGAAAGTTCTGTTGTTTCTATAATGCTAGATAAAGCAGCAGAAACCGGAACGACTATTGACCTAGAACCAATTTGGAAAAAACTAAAAAGATAACTCCATATAAAATAATTCTGCTTGCCCGCCGTAGTTAACGTAGTACGAAGGCTGGGTCATAAAATGATCCTGCCATAAAATGATTCTGTCATAAAATGGTCCTGTCATAAAATGGTCCTGTCATAAAATAATTCTGTCATAAAATGATTCTGTCATAAAATGATCCTGTCATAAAATGATTCTGTCATAAAATGATCCTGTCATAAAAT
>CAMZLY010000177.1 GCA_947311825.1 uncultured bacterium | reverse complement strand
GAGGCACTTGCAAAACTATCTGCGGGCACTTTTTGATTTTATGCGGCATATTCCGCTTTTTCGCAATATTACAGACCCTACGGGTATGCTCCAATTGTTCAAAAGGCAGAATTTGCTCGCCTAAAATACAAAAAATTGCCTCGCACAGTAGTTTTGCAAGCACCTCTGTTTATAGTTAATTTTTTGACGGAAAAGTTTGCCCCTGAAGCGAAGGGGCATGGCGTACCGGAGGTTATGTAGAAAAATTTACGGAATTATTTCGTATATTGATGTATATCATGTCAAAGGAACTAGGTCTGTAGATCAATATGTGAGAAAAGGTGATTTTACCATAGGTAACAAGGAGACACTTCTTGATGCCTTGCAAAAAATGGAAAGTAATCGTTGTTCGTTATTGGTTATAATTGATGAGTTAAATAACGTAGTAGGTATTACTACAAGAAATAAAATTATAAGGGTCTATTTTGAGAAAAAGAAGGCTCTTTTTGCATAAAATAGTTTGGCCAGGAGAACGGCACAGAGCACTGTTTTACGGGAAGTAAAAAGCAGTTATATATATTAAAAACTTAAAAAAGGTAATCTAATGGAACATGAATTAATGCTATATGTTTTTCTCGTGATGGGATTCTTATCTATTGCTACAGCGGCATCTTTGCTGTTTAACTTAATAAAGTTTCCTTATACAATTGGGCTTGTTGTTATTGGTCTTATTGTTGGTTTGGCTAATTTGAAGCTTGGGGTTTTTTCGATTAGCAGCTTTGAACTAACGCCTGATATTATCTTATTTATCATTCTACCTATTCTGATTTTTGATGCTGCAATTAATATAGATGTCAAAGCTCTAAGAAGGAATCTGGTATTAATAATTGTCCTGGCAGTATTTGGACTTCTTATATCGGCAATAATAACTGGCGGTATAGTTGCTGAGTTTACGCCACTAGCTATTGGTGCAGCCTTGGTGTTCGGTGCTTTGATATCTGCAACAGATCCGGTTGCAGTTATCGGTTTATTTAATGAAATAGGTGCACCAAAACAGCTGGTAACTATTGTTGATGGGGAGAGTATTTTTAATGATGCAACAGCTATTGTGCTTTTTACGATACTTATCTCTGCAATTAGTTCAGGTGTTCAGAGTGGTAGATCGCTTTTAGGGAGTGCTGTTATTAGTTTTTTTGTTGTTCTTCTCGGGGGGTTGGCAACTGGTGCTATAACCGGATTCATTGGCAGTATGATTATGAGGGTGAAAAAAAATAATCTAACTTTGCAAATTACATTAAGTCTTATTGTTGCTTATTTATCTTTTGCTATAGCTGATGTTTTGAATGTTTCTGGGGTTATGTCCACTCTAGCAGCCGGTATTGTTATGCGCATTCTGATAGATGGGGCTATCAAGCAGGAAAATAATCATTATATGGAAAATTTCTGGGATTATTTTACCTTTATAGCCAACAGTTTTGTGTTTTTGCTACTAGGTCTTACAGAAGCTCATAATTTTACATCTCTGAAGCTTTTAATACCGAATCTGAAATATATGATTATTGCAATAGTTGCTGTTACTGTTGCTAGAATGTGTGTGGTATATTTTCTTGTCCCGCTATATAATAAACTTAATAAAAAAGACAAGGTATCTCTTTCATATCAACATATCATTTTTTGGGGCGGGTTAAGAGGCGCGGTGCCTATTGCTCTTGTATTGGCTATTCCTCATACATTTGAAGGTCGCGACCTTATTGTTCATTTAACTCTTGCGTATATTCTCTTTACTCTTTTATTTCAAGGCACAACGATGCAGTGGTTAATGAGTAAATTAAATATAAAATCAGACAAATCATATTTTGACTATCACAAAGGAGTTGGGTTTAATCTAACTCTACCTTCGTATAATCTTGCCGAGCTTGTTGTGTCCCAGCTTGTTATGACAATGGAGAAGGAGGGGTTTTATGCTGTTGAGAACGAAGAGGGAGTTGCATTTGTTTCGCATTTGATGCGGTATAAAGGTAAATATATGCTTGTGGAATTAAATAGTGATAAGATAATAATAACAACTGAACCTGATGATATAACATACGGTAAACAGTTGATATACGAGACATTGTTAGACCTTGATAACTCGGTGTCATCAATACGTGAAGTTGTAGAACCTAAAAAAATGCAAGAAATAGTAAAAGAGGTTTCTTCTGATAATAAGAATACAACTTCAGTTATAACTAAACACCTAGATAAGAATCTTATCATTACAAATTTGAGGGAAAATAAAAAAGAGGGTGTCATAAAGGAATTACTTAGCTCGGCAGCTAGCAAAGGGTACATTAGATCTTACAATGAGGTTTTGGATGCGGTTTTATCCAGAGAGAAAAGTATGTCAACCGGCTTTGAATATGGTGTTGCTGTCCCGCATGCACGAACAAATACCGTTGAAAAAATAGTGCTTATTGTTGGTATAAAGAAGGATGGTGTTGATTTTGATTCTATTGATGGCAACCCTTCAACGTTATTCTTTATGATAATATCACCTGAGGGTGAGGCCGGACCGCATATTCAGTTGCTTGCTGAAATAAGTAAGCTAGCAAAAAATAGAACTAAATGTAGCGGTCTATTAAATGCCTCGACACCGGAAGAGGTTATTGCAATAATAAAAAAACGATAGAGGTTCTTACAAAACTAACGTTTATTGGCTCATAGTGCCGACTATATAGTTGGCTTATCATAAAAACTTTAAATGTGATATAAATGCTGTAGAGTTTGCTCTGTGAGCGAATCATACCGAAAGCTTCGCAATCGGGCAGATAAATAGTTTTGCAATAACTTCGACAGAGATCATAAAAATAGTTTTTTGAAAGCACCACATCGGAGTTTTGTTATGCATGAAGGGTTTATAGGGTTATTTATAATATTGGGGATTAGTGTCTTTTTGGGTATTCTTGGAGCTTGGGCTTTTCGTAAAATGCGTATTCCTCAGGTGGTAGGGTATATTGCGATTGGGTTGTTAATTGGTGAAAGCGGTTTTAAGCTGGTTAGAATATCTGATATTACGGCATTACAGCCGTTTAACCTTTTTGCCCTTGGTATTATTGGTTTTCTTGTTGGTGGTGAAATCCGCATTTCTACGTTGAAAAAATATGCCAAGCAGTTTACAGCAATTCTTATGGGGGAGGGGCTTGTTGCATTTTCTCTGGTTGGATTGTCATCATTTACTGTTTTGTGGTTGGTAACTCAGAGTCTTCATACGGCTATGGCTGGTGGTATTGTTCTTGGTGCAATAGCATCGGCAACTGATCCTGCATCTACTATTGATGTGTTGTGGGAGTATCGGTCTCGTGGTGTATTGACTACGGCGGTAATTGCTATTGTTGCCATGGATGATGCTTTAGCAATGATTTTGTATGGATTAGGAACCAGTATTGCAGAGATAATAGCTGGTGGCGGAGGGTCCTTATCAACTCATGCTGTGAAAATATCAATTGAGCTTTTTGGTGCGATTGGCTTGGGAATTGTCTTGGCATTGGTTCTATCGTTCTTTTTGCGTTGGCTTCATAAACCGGAAAGAAGTTTATCGCTTGCTCTTGGTATGATTTTGCTTTCTGTTGGCTTGGCTGTATGGGCCGATATGGACGTGATTATGACAACAATGACTTTGGGGTTTGTGTTGGCAAATGTAGTGCCGCGTCGTAGTAAAGCTCTTTTTGAGGTGGTTCGTAGTTTCTCTATTCCTGTGTACGTCGTCTTTTTTGTGTTTGTCGGGGCGAGATTGAGTCTAGGTAATATGCCGTTATGGCTTTGGGGCGTTGTACTTTTATATGTTTTGTTTAGAAGTCTCGGAAAAGTTTTTGGTGCATGGGTTGGTGCGAAGGCGACTAATAGCACTCCTGTTATACGTAAATACCTTGGGTCGTCATTATTTGCACAAGGCGGGGTGGCTGTAGGGTTGTCAATTATGGCAAGTCAGCACATGCAACACATCATGGTTGCCGAAAATATGTCCCTAGGTGATATGATAATTTTTACAGTTACGGCAACCACTCTTATTGTTCAAGTCATTGGCCCTGCGTTTGTTAAATGGAGCATCAAGAAGTCAGGTGAAATGGGATGTAATATTACGACAGAGGATATTGTTGAGGAGTTTACGGTTAAGGATGTAATGGACACTCCAGTTGTTACGGTGCCGGAAAGTGAGTCGTTGCGTAGAATAGCCACAATGTTTTCATCGCATGATCAGATGATATATCCTGTTGTAAATAAAGAAGGTCGTGTTATTGGCACGGTTTCACCTGATGAACTTAAGGGCGTGTTATCGGATCATAGTTCGTGGGAGTGGCTGTTAGTTGTGGATGTTATGAAAGAGGCAACTGATTATGTGGTTCAAAGTACTCCTTTGTCAAGTGCATTGCAGAAGATGCAAGATTTACAACTTGAGCAACTTACTGTGGTTGAGGGGGAGAAAGATTTACGTTCGGTTGGAATGTTGATATCTCATCAAGTTAATAAGCGTATTGCGGAAGAAGTATTTAAACGGCAACAGAGTAAAAGCAATTGATGGTGGCAGAGATAAGTCTTGCTATGCTAATTTGTGATATGCGGTAAAGCTCATCTAATTCTAGTTCGAGATTATCCGAAATGGTTCTGGCATTGATTAATCTATATTCCGATATCAAAGCAATAGCGATCACTGATTTGGATTTTGTATCAGGCTCCCTGATGCGAACTAGCTATGCCGTCTAGTAAAGCTTTTCTTAGCAAACAGATTACTTATGGAAAACTGTATATCACGAAATATCAGATGATCACCAGAAAGAGATCACCAATTATCAAAAGATGTTTTGACATAAATATACATTTTTCCTAATGTGTTGGTTAGACTGTCACCGCCGGCGTGAAAATGTATCTATTCAGCCAGTTTGAAAATGTTGAATATTTAAGGTACGGTTCTTGCTTTAGCGTTATAATATGTCAAGAAAAT
>CAMZLY010000176.1 GCA_947311825.1 uncultured bacterium | reverse complement strand
GGGGGGGAAAGTGGGCTGGTATAGGCGAAACAACATCTCCGGCAAGCGTAGCGTAGCCGGATGGAACGACATCACATGTAAAGCAGTGTTTTGCTAATATTAGTATATTCAAATACGTTTACTATGTAATACTAAAAATAGAAGGATCATAATTAAATGAAAAAAATACTACCAATGCTAATATTCGTAGCAACATTCTCTAATGCGAGCACTAATGATTCACCGGAAGTTATAAGGACAAAAAATAAAGCTCATGTTGCAGCAACTTATAAGTCTCAAATAATAGACAATAAAGGTAAGCCGGATATTCTAATTCTACCTGGCTTAGAGGCCAATCGCAAAACAAAAGAAATACATGTTTGGGGTGAAGCCACGGGGCTTAAAGCAGGCGAAGTAGCAGAATACTTCCTCACTGCCGAAAATAGCGGGCATGATTATGAAACAGTTGTGATTTCATTTGCACTACCGAGCGATGTAAGAAAAGCACTCATGTTTATTGGCATGGAACCTGGGCGACCTGTTGACTATAATAAAATGCAGTTTTGGCCAAAAGGTGAGCGTGTTATAATGAGCTTTAAAAAAGCATTAACACCAACAGCACCCCAAAAGAGAGCAGAGAATTTTGTCAAAAACACTAAAACCGGTAAACTTATCCCCGAAATGGGATTTGTTTTTACTGGCTCACTAGAAGTCACATCAAGAACTAACGCCGAACTAAAAGCTTTAGCAGCAGATGTATTTGACCCAATGTCCATTGCTGCTAACTACAATGAATCTGACTCCATTCTTGATCTACCGCGACTGGCAAAACAAAACGATGTATATGAATCTCAAGTAATAAGCGATATCTATAAATTTAAGCAGGGAGAATTAATTGACATAATAATTGAACCAGAGTTTAAAGATGGAAAAACCAGAGTGAGTAATCTCAACTTAAAAACAGACTGGATAACATCAACCAACAATCAAAATAAATTGGCCTTTAATCTCCTAAAAGAAAAAAAACCAGTACTTACAAAAGCATCATTTCCTGATATCCTTGCCGAAATAAAGAAAATAATTGATACCAAACAAGATCCATTTGTTACTGTTGAATTTGCCGACAATCTTCCTCTACATGCGACAAAGAAAATCTGTTCAATATTAGGTGCTATTGATTCCGAAAACGGAATAAGGATAGAAGCACCTGTCAAGGGACAACTTTACTATAAATCTTTTACACCTGAGAAATATCTCTATGAACGAAAAAACCGGATACCATTGAAGTGGGAAATGCATATAAAACTGGTAGACAATAAAGTAAAATGTAGACTCACCAACATAAATTCCGACGATGTAGATAATGAGCACCCACCTAAAATAACCGATTATGAGATCAATAATAACGAAGAGTTAATTAAAATATTGAACTCTAAAGAGGTAGGCATACCAGTCATGCTGGTCTTTTCAGATCCAAATATAACTTACAAACAACTTATGAATCTAATTCAACCTATCATACATATATATAATGTAGTGCATATATTTATTGAAGTACCGGCATAACAGAGTCCGCATCCCAATAATATTGGACAATTTTATTTGCTTCAGCGTAGTCTTCTGTGCCCTTGATGAATTGTAAAGACTGCATAGCTTTACCAAACTTACCACCGGCAGCATACAATCCTGCAAGCACTGCATGGTTATATGAATTCCAATAATCCCACTCAACAAACTGTTCCCAATATTCTGTACCATCTTTAATAGAAGTTAAACAGAGTAATTGCATTTTAATAAATGGTAGCGGCATCATATAACGGTTTAAAGATAACCCATTGTTACATAAGGTTTCCGCCACATTAATATATTCTTGTCTATCACCACTGGCAACCTTTTGACTATGATTAAAAGCTTCATCCGCGCCCCATGCCAGCAATCGATAATTATATGGATAAAGACGTTGTGCCTTATCGCATTGATCCATAATGTAATCATCATACTTAGCGGGATATTTAGTTTCGCCGTTATCAGATTCCAAGCTCGCAGCAAGCAAAGCAGTACGAACCTTGGCCTTATGATAAATTGTTTGCGCTATACCTGCTCGAATACCATAAAAAACATAAATACCGGAGATAAAAAGTAAGGTCACAACAATTATCTTCAGTAAAATACGACTAATACTGTTATTTTCATGCGACATGGTAAAGTTCTATTTCTTTTTAGGAGCCTCACTCTTAACTGGCACCAACCAGTCTTGCTTAAGTTTTTCGGCAATAACAGATGCCTTATTAACATTTTTGCGAGCAGATGCCGTTATTTTTTTTACTTTCTTTAGTTGGGTTTCACTAAACGGAGAAATATCTAATTGTGTTTCAGCTCTATTTAAAACAGAAGTGGCATTAGATATATATCTAGATATTTTCGCTATTTGTCTTAATACATCCTCCTCAGATTTCCATGCGTCACCAAGAAGTTTAACCATAGATTTAACATCAGAAGTATTACCTGCGTGTAATTTAACGGCAATTTCTTTTTCGGTATCATTGAAAATAGCCATAACATTAGATAGTGCATTGAGAGAAATATCCATTGCCACAGTAGCTTCCGATTTTATTTCAGCAGACTGTGCTTCCAGATCAGATTTTCGAGATTTCACTGATTCAGAAGACATGACATTTACTGGTAATACCACAAAAGTAAAAATTATTACCGTTATAAACAGAAATAATATTTTTAGATTTCTTGATTGTACATTCATAAGACTTGCCTTTTTCAGAGGATACAACCAAATAAGTATAACTATTTCCATAAAATACGACGTGGAACAATAATAATATCACCAGGATGAATAAGCGGATCAGAAATACGTCGTTTTGCTATTTTATGACAATCAAAAACCTTTGGATCTTCATCTGATCTTAAAATTGTAACTTTAGACAACTTAGCGTAGTCCGTATATCCCCCAGCCGCTGTAATGGCCTGTAAAAGTGTACGATCACCAACTAATGGATAGTTGCCAACTTTCTTAACCTCACCTCTAATAAAATATTCATCAGCCATTGCCATAACGACTACCGACAGATCAGTATAGAAACCACCATTTACATACGCATCTCTTATTTTACGTTCTGCGGCAGAAGTCCCCAATCCCACAATTTTTATAACATCAATTAAAGGCAGACTAATACTTCCAAAATTATCAATACTCTCTTTAATTTCAACTTGATCCGGTATACCGTACAGCCCAACAGTAATCATATCTCCATACTTAAGCTTACGCATTCTTTGTACGGAAACTTTGCTATCATCACTTGCCGTTACAGGTTTAAAAGCTACAGGCTGTTTTATATTTCTAACCTTGGGCTGCTTTACTTTTGCTACCTTAGTCTGCTTTATTTTTTCTGACTTAAGCTGCTTTACTTTTTTAGGAGCTTCATTAACTTTTGCCAACTGATGATTACGATGCATGACTTCTGGTCGATAACGTTCCAACCTTTTGTTATTCTGTGAATTACTTGCACATCCCTGCACTAATAATCCCACAAAGACCAGTGGAAATAATTGTTTTTTTAGAATTTTATAACTATTAAATATGTGGTATCTCATTTTTTATTTTTCTGTTCCTGTTGCCGGTTGTGAATATGAATACGAATATTGATGATAATAGTATGAATATTCTTTTGAAATATTAATATTATTAAGGACTACTCCAACTAGATTTCCGCCCACGCTCTCAATCATATCTTTAGCACGCTTAGAAACAGTACGCGGATATTTTCTATGCTGAACAACCATAATAACACCTTCTACATCTCTGACAATGACAGATGCATCACTTACTCCCATCATTGGTGGTGCATCAAACAACACTACATCATATCGTTCTCTAAGCTCTGCAATTAATTCAATCATTCTTTTAGAGTCAAGTAATCCATGAACACTACCGCCAGATTCAACTTTGCCACTTGAAATAAAGTCTAAATTTTCTTGGCTCGTTTTAATAATTGTATCATCAATTGTAACTTCGCCTATCAGTATGTTGGCTAATCCACACTTATTCGAGACTTCCATAATTTTGTGCTGTCTTGGTCGATGCAAATCTGCATCAATAATTACCGTACGTGATCCCAGCTCAGCATTAATATAAGCCAAATTAAACATCGTCAAAGATTTACCTTCCCCTACGCTACCACTGGTAACACAAAGAACTTTGCAATCCTTGAATTTAGCAGAAAACTGTATATTAGACCGTAAAACACGGTATGGTTCAGCATGAGAAACTTCTGCTGTGGGATCATTAAATGGCTTAACTTTCTGAGGAATAACTGCAATAACAGGTGTCCCCATAAATCGCTCAACCTCTTCAACCGTCTTAAGAGAAGTGTCAAGATACTCAACAAAGTATGCTAATCCGACCCCCGCACTGAGCCCCAAAAGAATACTTAATAAAATATTCACTAAGATATTGGGGCTAACGTAGTTATCTTTTTCCGGTATTTTCGCACGCTCCATAATTTCAACTGTTGTTCGAGGAATTCTCAATTCTATTTTTTCCTGAATATAACGAGATTCGAGGGCGTCTCTAATTCTTTTGGCATGGCTAAGTTCTTCTTTTGCCTTCTGGAAAATTCTATATCCACCAGATTCTGCCGCACGTTCTTTTGCACGGCTGATATCCATCATATCATTAAGTGCTGTTAATTTAGAATTTGCAGCCTCATAATTAGCCATCATCCCTATCTTCATCGCTTTAAGGGCATCATCAATTTTAATATCCAACTCAGCAATTACGGCCTCCACCTTCTGTACATCTGGATGTCGTGGACCCAACATTTTCTTTTTTAAAGTGCTAAGTTCAACTTCTGCCGAACGTTTATTGGCCACTAATGTCTGTAGAGCTTCATCACCTACTAAAAGAGGTGCTACAGCCAGTAAGTCATCTTTTTTCATAGACTTAATTTTAAGCCAACGAGATTTTTTATCTTCAAGCTCAAGTACCGTACGAATACGCAACTCTTCCATTCTTGTCAGGCTCAGTTTATGGAGAGAACCACCACTACCAGCATAGGAATTAAGATTATCAATTTTATATTTTTGACGAACTTCTTCAACAGCCGCTTCTAAAGTATTAACCTTCTTAATCTGTTCTTGCAAAGAACTGTAAAGTGCAGCCAAGGCACGTTCTTTTTCCTGTTTGAAACGAGATAAATTCTGATTTCGGTAAACCTCTGCTACCATATTAGCTGCTGCTGCCGCCTCCTGGGGAGCACTCCCTTTTGGCTCTGCCATATCAACCCTAATCTCAATTAAGTTTGTATCACGATACTGCTGCACACGCATTCTACTGGCAAAAATCAAACAAGTTTTATCAAACGCTTCCTCTGGCGATTTGCCGTCATATCCGTATGCCTTACTTAACCTCTCTGTTAAGTTTAATTTACGAACCGTTTCTTCAATAATAGGTCGTGATTGAATAATCTGAAACTGAGTACGAAGAAAAAGAGGGTCATACCTAGACATATCGCGATTAAAAACCTCAAGATTTTGAGCTTTTTGCTGAACGGAGACCAAGCATGAAGCACGATAATATTTTGACATACCAAAAGTAACTAACACACCAGTTACTACTATTAGTAAGAATACTGCTATCACTACTTCTTTGCGAGATTGTATAACGTGCCAATAATCTAGAAAATGGAGCGGTTCTTGTTGTTCAGTCATAATAATCTATTTCTTAACTACTAAATAAAAAAAGTTGTATGCAAAAATTATCCCCGACCAACGGTGTCCTTTTGAAGAATTCCGCGATCGGGGCATTTTATTTAAATAAATCTTGTTTTAGAAATTCTGAACAAATGAGAGGATAACCTCATTCTTATCAAAATCTACACTAACATCAGAATTATCAGTCGTATATTTATAAAGTAAGTTCAATATCGCATCCTCAGTAAGCTTATATGCTGCACTACCAAATGCAATAATAGTCTCTTGATTCCCTGATAGGGCTAACCCATTATCAGTGTTAAATTTGATTCCTGCCGGAGTCATACCATCTTCGTCATATTTACTGTAACGATAGATTCCTCCTCCGCCAAGAGTAACATTCTTGCTTATATCCACACTAACGTTACCACGGATATCAAAATACTCTTGAACTGAATACTGACGAATTGCAGTCTCACGTAGACCATATTCACACGACCCATTTAATACTGTTGTTGCATTAACACGATGATCAAGCAACACAGATGCATAAGGTGCATTTTGATCGTCCATCCCATCCTGACTAAAACTAATGGTTCTATACCCTCCATAAACAGCCATCTTGCTATCACGACTGACTTCATTTTCTAGACCAACCCCACCTTCAATAGAATCAAAATCACGATCAGATTCAGCAACAGTACCAGAACCGGCAACTACTCCTTGCACAGCATCTACTGAACCATAATCAAACTGACGAAGCTTTGCCTGTGCCACCAATGTTACTGTTCGAGAAACTTTCTGACGAAATGCAAAGACTCCATCAACAGCGTCTTCTTCCAAATAATTAAATACACTTTCATCAAATTGCTTCATATGCCAAGCCACATCAAAATCAAACCTAGACTCCGGGCTAACATCAACACTGACACCACCACTTAAATTGTTTAAAAGATATGTTCCGTCACGAGAAACATTAACACCTCCACTAGCAAGTGTTGGATCATCAGTATATTTCAATCCCTCTTTTACACGAACATTTAAACGATCTGAAAAAGCATAACGACCACGTAAACCAAAATCTTGAAACAATTTTCCTGTATCTTGATTGTCACCGGTATTACTACGATAACGGTAACTGGGAATCCAGAAAAAATCTAAAATAGAATCACCCATATCGAAAACAGCATCTACTTTAGGTTTAATATATATATCCATATTATCTTCTTCAAGGCCCTTACCCGTTGAATCTCTATTGTCAGTAAACCCTGCATCTACTCCTAAAGAAAACTTAAAAGGACCAGTAGCAACAACATCTTGAGCTCGTACAAAACCACCCATTGCCAACACAAACAAACCGCTAACCATTGCAAACAGCATACTTTTTTTCATATAACTTCATCTCCTTTTTCTACGTTAACCATCAACTTTGATAACACCTCTCTTTGAAATGCCATCTCCAAATTTGCCTAATAACACCATTTATACCTCTTCCCGTCAACATAAAATATATTATTTTTTTATTTTTATTTTTTGTTCTTTGATCCTTTAGTAGGCTTTAACAATAATTATTACTTCAGCCGGTGTGCATTTCAGTTTAGTAGAACTTTATAAAATTTTCGTAATCGTAATCCTAATCCTAATCAAAAAAACTAAAGTCTTGCATTGTTAATCTAATAGGCTTAATTTTTCTCGTATGAAAACGAGATTTAATCATGAAAAGTTAGATGTAT
>CAMZLY010000175.1 GCA_947311825.1 uncultured bacterium | reverse complement strand
TGGCGTGTTTTGCCTAGGTTAGATTCGCTGTTAAAATCGATATTACGAAATACATTGTGCAGTTTGGTTTTGTTTGCATCTTCAATTTTTTCCAAAACAGTGTTAATCAGTTGACCTATTTCGGCATTGTCACGGTTTGCATATAGATATTCAAAAGTGCAGTCGTCCTCAATAGAAAAGCGTTCGTGTCGCATAGCCCGCTGGATGCGTGTTTTATCACCGCTATATTTTTTGTCATATTCTGCCAGTTTTGATTTGCGAACATCGCTGAGATATTTCACAAACAGCATGGTTAAGATGTAATCTTTGTAGGTGCTAGGGTCAATTGTGCCGCGAAAGGTGTCGCATGCTTTCCATACAATATTAAAAAGATCGGTTTTTATTTGTGAGTCACTCATGTTATTTCCTTATCCTCGTTTTGATCGGTTAGTTTTTTGCAGACTGCTTGTATTAACGTTTGCTTTTGCGTAATTAGTTTATCCATTAAATATTTTTCTCTGTTAGCGACGGCAAGTAGACCACATATCTTTTGCTGAATTTTCAAAGATGGCAACGGAATTTGGAGTTTTTCAATAACTCCACGTCTGATGACAGGCATAGTTATACCTGTCCCGCAGGCGATCAGCAGTGTCCGCAGTATTTCGTCCTTGTTTAAATACCATGCTAAATATTCTGGAAGAATATATTCTTGGTTCGGTCGAATAACAAAAAATATTCCTGCGGCAAGGGTTGGTTCAGTAAGATTGCGTACAGGGCATGCAAAAGGCTGGAGACCTTTTCCCATAAACAAAACATCTCCATCTTTGAGTAGCCGCTTCTCTATACTACGTTCAGTACTAATGCGTATAGCATTTGCAGTCATTAGTTTTGTCCGGTCAGGTTTAATGTCTTTGGCTCTAATGAGTAGAGTGCCACCATGTTTATCAGGTATTGGCTTCGAGCGAAGCTGATACCCGACATTAATGCTTGCAACATCTCTAATTGTTTTTATATTTGTCATAATTTCCTGTTATTAAATACAGTATTCCTTAAACTGCTGATGATAATACGCAAAACTGCCAGATAAAGTCAATATGTATTTTAATTTTTTTACAGTAGAAAGGAAACTGCTGTTTTAATATGTTGCGGGGGGGGAGTTAAGCTTTTGATCAAGAAGTCGGTGCTGGTGGCTATTGTGATGAGAGAACATCTGGTCGAGGCTTTATATAAGACATCTATTTTTTCTTCTGGTGTAAGGACTGTGCATTCAGGTGCGAAGATATCTAGGTCAATATTACATGTTTTATTGGTTGCCGGAATATTTACATTTTTTGCCAGATCATGTTCATTTCTCTTTATTGGTGTTATTAGTTTGTGTTGGTGTTACCGCAGATAGGTGTGTTTTGCTTGCAAGACGGCTGAGCATGCCGCCGGGGGTGGTGTATGGTACCCATTGCTTGGTAGATTGTTCTAAAACAAAGCGGTTGCGTTGCTCGGCTGCGGCAAGATTGCCATCTGTATTTTTCATCTCCAAAATAAGCATACGGTTTTGCTCAAGAGCTGGAATCCAGTCTGCCGGTATTTTTAATGTATCAATTCCCCATGCGGGACAGCAGATAAGTTTTGCTTCACTCTGTAGCAGTGATTCCAAAATGTTTTTTTCCGGTGGGGAATGAAATCCACTAATAATGCAATGATTTTTACGTCCGGCTAAAGCACGTTTTCGGGCTGAGTCCAAAATGTTTGCCGGGCATTTTCGAGAACAAGCCAGACCGATTTTATCCATTCAATAATTGTGGATTTCCAATGCCACGCATACCGCTGCCGAAATGCTGTACACATCGCCATGGATTCATGCAGATATATCGACGGATGTTGTTTTCGGCATCCTTTGTCCGAACAATCATTTCATAATAGTTGCGATGCCAAATGCGGATAGGGTCCGTAGGGGCGATGGCCTGCCTCGCCCTTTCTGTTTGGGCAGGGCAGACCCGTGCCCCTACGGAATTCATGCGGATATGTATATGGCGGCTGACTGCGGATTTGAAACCGCCTATCACATTGCCGAGGGATATATTGCCTCCTGGTTGCATGCGGATTAGGGCGTGGAAATGGTCGGGCATAATTACGGATTCTTCCCAGTGCATGGATGGGCATTTATCTTCCGTGATTTGCATTCGCTCTTTAATCAATGCCTGCGTGGATGGGGCATCAAATGGTTTATCGTTTGTGGTGTTTATATACTCACGGTGGGCACAAATCGTAACAAAATATAGTCCGCCCCCACTGTAGTCGTGGGTTTTAAGCCTAATTGATTTTCGTTGATGGATTTTTGGATTATATTTTGTCATTTTTGTTGTCATTAACTTTTCGGAATTAAGATAGAGAAGGTGCTTCCGTTGCCGAGTTTACTTTTTACTTCGACGCTACCGTTGTGAGATAGGGCAACATGTTTTACGATGGCAAGCCCTAAGCCGGTACCGCCGGATTTCCGGCTTCTGCTCTTGTCCACACGATAAAACCGCTGAAATACGTGTTTTAAATGTTTTTCTGCAATTCCTGTGCCTTGATCTTTCACTTGCAACACTAGATAGTTGTCTGTTATCTTGGTTTTTATTTCTATGGTAGTGTCGTTTTCGCTGTATTTTATGGCGTTATCAATTAGATTAATTACCGCCTGTTCAAGTAACTGTGGATTAATGTTGGCTGTAAGGTTGTCGTATGATGTTAAATTAAGTTTAATGTTTTTCTGTTTAGCTTGGGTTAAACATGTTTGCACGGCATTTTTGAGAAGGCTGTTGATGTTTGCATTTTCTAATGTTATGGCATTATCTTCCAGTCCATGTTCAATGCTTGAAAGTGTTAGTAGATCTTCAATAATTGACTGAAGCCGATTTGCCTGTGTTCGTATTATCTTCATAAAACGTTCCTGATCAGCTTTATCTTCTATTTTAGTATCTAATAATGTATCTATGAATCCTTTTATAGATGTAACCGGTGTTTTTAGTTCATGTGAGACGTTTGCAACAAAGTCTTTTCGCATGGCTTCAAGTTTTATTAGTTTGGTTATATCGTTGAGAACTATTACTGCACCGATTTTTCGATCTTTGTTGTTATGTATAATTGAGCCATGTACTTGTAGGTGTTTATTTATATCAACGAGGTATATGTCTCCTTCCGTTAGATCTTTGCTTGTTAGTGTTTGATCTATGATTTGTAGTAGATCTGAATGTCTGATAAATTCAGCGATGTTTTTTTCTCTAGCTTCTACACCATTGATATTAAATAGTTTTTCTGCAGAATGATTAATGCGAATAATATTTTTGTTGTTATCTACTGCAATAACGCTTTCAGCCATACAAGCGAGTAGAACATTCTGTTCATCACGTTGTTTCACAATCATATTAATTCTTTTTTCTAATTGTTTTGACATGTTGTTCATGTTTGAAACAAGCAAGTCAATCTCGCTAATTGTGGAAGAGGGGAGGCGGCTATTAAATTTTCCATATCCAAAATCTTTTGCCTTTGTACTTATATCTTTCAGTTGCTTGCTCATTTTTCTGGTTGCCAATACAGTTGCTAGTGCTGCGAGTAAGGCTATTATAATTGCGGCCAAAATCATCTTATGCCACATTTGCTGGATTGCTGTGTTTATTTTATTGAGTGAGATAGCTGCTCGTACGGTTCCTATATTTTCGTTGTTTCCTATAATTGGTACTGCAACATACAGCATATCCATTCTTAAAGTTTGACTGTATCTTTTATTGCTTCCAAAGCCTGTTTTCTGGGCTTGTTTTATTTCAGGACGGTTGGAGTGGTTATCCATTACTGTAGCATCTTTTTCCGAGTCAGCAATAACGTTTCCAGATGGATCAATTATAGTGAAGCGACACCCTGATATATTAGCAAGTTTTTTACTTTCTAATATTACTTTGTTTGTTTGTAACGCAGAGGCTCTTGTGGTAAGTTGTTGTGATAAGAAAGCGGCATTAATACGTAGTTCATTTTCTGTTTGTTTGAAATTAAACTCTTTAAGGTTATGTAGAAAATATCCTCCAAAAGCAACAATACATGTTGTGATAATTAGTAGGTAATATGGGTAGATATGCCAGATTAAACGTCTTTTTTTCAAACCTATTCTTCCTTTAGTTTATAACCAACACCACGTATGGTCTCAATGTATTTTCCTGATTTACCTAGTTTTTTGCGAAGCCCGACAATTTGAACATCAACAGAGCGATCGGTTACCGGATAATCATCACCTTTAACGGCATCAACAATTTGATAGCGTGTAAAAACCCAGCCGCTTCTTTTTGCCAGTAGGCATAAAACCTGAAATTCGGTAAAAGTTAAATTAATGGATTTACCTTTAACTTTAACTTCTCGTTTCCCAAAGTGAATATCTATATCGTGAATATGAATTGTTTCGGTTGGTTTCTCTTTGCTAATGCGTGATATTCGGCGTAAGATATTTCTGATTCTCGCAATCAGCTCTTTTGGCCTAAATGGTTTGGTTAGATAATCGTCAGCTCCCAATTCAAGACCGGTAACAATATCTGATTCTTCTCCCTTAGCTGTTACCATGATGATAGGTATATTTTTTGTGGCGGCATCACTTTTAAGCTGTCTGCAGACATCTAGACCATCCATTTCCGGTAACATTAAATCAAGTAGAATTAGGTCAGGTGAACTCTTTATTGCTTTCTGTATTCCGGCTTCGCCAGTTTCGGTTTCAATTACTGAATAATTTGTAGTTTGCAGATTAAATGAAATAAGCTCTCTGATATTTTCATCATCTTCAACAATAAGTATTTTCTGCTTTGCCATTCTATTGTCTTTCTATTGTTGTTTTACGTAATCTTCAATATTATGCCTAACAATGTCACCTTTTATCATATAAATCACATCTTCTGCAATGTTTGTTGCATGATCGGCAATTCTTTCTAAGTGGCGCGATATGGAAAGGAGGTGTATGAGCACAGTAATATCATTAAAACCACTTTTTATCATTGATTCGACCAGCAGATACATCTGTTTGTTTTGCTCATCAACAATATCATCTTGTTTGCATACCTCTGCTGCAAGTTCGTCATCAAGTTGAATTAAAGCATCAACACTTTTACGCAACATTTCGGCAACTACTTTTGACATTGAAATAAAGTCAAAGCTATCTGAACCGGTTACTGAAATCAAATCAATTTTGTCTGAAAATGAGTTATGGGTGGCAAGGAAATTTGCTCGTTCTGCAATATTAACTGCAAGATCGCCTATGCGCTCAAGATCGTTATTGATTTTTAATACGGTAATAATAACTCGTAAGTCAATTGCTACCGGTTGATATAATGCAAGAATTTTTAGGCAGTTCTCTTCTATTTCGACTTCCGTGTTGTCGATATCATTATCCATTGTTATAACCTGTTCTGCAATATTGGTGTCGCGCTCAACAACCGCCTTGGTTGCTAGTGCCAGCATTTTCTCAATGTCGGCACAAAGTCTTAGAATTGATTCTTTAAGGTAATTTATTTCTTTTTGTAAATGATGCATATTTTCTCCTTTTTATCCAAATCTTCCTGTAATATAATCTTCTGTCTGTTTTTTAGCTGGGTTGGTAAATAGTGTATTAGTTATTCCGTACTCTATTAAAATTCCTTCGTAAAAGAAAGCTGTATAATCCGACACCCTAGAGGCTTGTTGCATATTGTGTGTTACGATAATAATAGTGAATTTTGTACGAAGTTCACCTATTAAATCCTCGATTTTAGCTGTTGCTTTAGGATCAAGTGCAGATGTTGGTTCGTCCATTAGCAGTATTTCAGGTTTAATAGCCAGTGCACGTGCAATGCAAAGGCGTTGTTGTTGTCCGCCGGATAGCCCGAGTGCATTTTTTGATAATCTGTCTTTTACCTCATCCCATAGTGCTGCTTTTTTAAGGCTATTCTCCACAAGTTCTTCCAGCTCTGCTTTGTTGGTTATTCCGTGTAGACGAGGGCCATAGGCAATATTGTCAAATATTGATTTAGGGAATGGATTAGGCTTTTGAAAAACCATCCCAACCCGTTGCCGGAGGTTTACGACATCAATTTTAGAGCCGTAAATATTATGACCGTCAAATATAAGGTTTCCTTTGGTATGACAGCCAGGAATAAGATCATTCATGCGATTTATTGCTCTTAGGAATGTGCTTTTGCCGCATCCGCTAGGGCCAATAATGGCAGTAACATATTTTGCCAAAATATCTATAGATATTTTTTTAACAGCTTCGTTTTCTCGATAATAAACTGAGAAATCCTTTGCCGCAATATGTGTTTCGCCATCCCAAGTTGTTTTTGGCTTGGAATCATTTTCTTTTTTTTCTGTTGTTGTATTCATAATTATTCGCCTTTGGCTCATTCCGGCTCGCTGGGATAGCTCGCCCTACCTGTTGAGTTGATTGTTTTAGTTTTTTGTAATAATAACTATTCACTTTTCATTATTAGTTATTCACTACTTTTTTATCCTTTTAGTTTTTTAGAAATATGTGCTCTCATAAAAATTGCTATTGCGTTTAAAAGTAGAACTACAAGAATAAGTGTTGCTGCCATGCCGAACTGAACATGACGGATCTGATCAACAGCTTCATGTTCAGTACATAGATTATATAGGTTCCAAGATAATGCCGGCGTTGGTTGCATTATTGCTGTTGCTGGCTTTAGTGCTTTTCCTACGCTTACGGCGGCAGTAAAGATGATGGGGGCGGTTTCGCCGGCGGCACGCCCCATGCTGATAACGCTACCGGTTAGGATGCCCGGCAATGCTGCCGGTAAGATTACGGAGATAATTGTTTTCCATTTGCCAGCACCCAGTGCTAGGGCGGCTTCTTTGTATGTATGCGGTACGGCTCTAATGGCTTCCTCCGATGCTCTAATTAGGGTTGGCAGGATTAATAGTGCTAAAGTGAGAGAGCCGGCAAGTACACTTTTCGGGATATGTATTACATTAATTAGAAATGCTAAGCCGAAAAGGCCAAATACAATACTAGGTACCCCCGCCAGTGTACTAACGCTTATTCGTAGTAGTCTAACTACGGAACTATCGCCAGCGTATTCTGTAAAGAAAATGGCCGTTATTATACCAACAGGAAAAGCAAACAGCATTGCCCCTAATGTTAGATAAAGTGTGCCAAGCAGTTCTGGTAATATACCGCCAAAAATATGGCTGTCCTTCGGAGAATCGAAGAAAAAACCAGTATAAAATGTTCGGCGAGGAATTAGCATTGATTTTGTGTTCTTTTGGAGATATTCAAAAAGCGGTTCAAGTGAAGTTCCTCTAAATAAATCAATTCTTGGAGTTGCGATTTTTTTACCCATGCCTGATTTGTCTGAATAATCCCAAGATTCAACATATAAAAGAGAATGCAGAATTATTTTTGTTCTATCCCATCTGGTTTGTCCATACTGTTTGCGTATCAATGCAGGATTCTGTTCGCCGGGAAACGGTCCCAGCAGCTTATGTAATAGGTCGCTTACTTCTGAAAACGCATTCTCTTTAGCTTGTTGATTATTTAATATTTTCTTCAATGCCAAAGCTTCCGTTGACAATTCGTTAGCATAATCGCTATCCATAATATGATCGTAAGTTTGTTCGATTGCTTTCTGCTTATGTTCGATATCTTCGGCTTTATTATATTTTTTTAGTTTACGTTTAACTCTTCTTCCTAAGCTGTCTTGACGCCTACTTATTTCCTCTAATATTGGTATGATATTATCATAAGAGGAGAGATTATTTTTACTGTAGTTTGCGACCATGTCATAGACTGGTTGCCGGGCTTTTGAAACTTTTGCTAGTTCTTTTGCTAGATCATCTTTGTTTCCGCGGTTGAATTGTTCATATAATAATCGTCTATGTTCAATTGTTCCTTTGAAAACAATAGCTGTAATTCCTTTTGAGAAAATAGGAACTAAAATAACTATTAATGTTGCAAGCATTATCAAGATTGCAATTATTCCCATGCTGGAAAATGCTTTATCAAGTAGTTTTCTTGTAGAAAGTCTCATTATTCGCCCCTTAATTTTCGTCTTTGTTTGGCTATTATCTGTTCGGTGATAAGATTGGTGATAAAACAGAATGCGAGTAGGCTTAGTCCCAGCATAAAAAGGACACTGTATCTTGATGAACCCGTTACATGGTCGGCTTCGCCCATATCACCGGCAATAGTTGCTGTCATTGTTCGTACTGGCTCAAGAAAATTGTAAAAGGGGTGGGGGATTTGAGCGGCATTACCGGATGCCATCCATACCACCATAGTTTCACCTAATGCACGCATAACCCCCAGGAGAATTGCGGCATAGAGACCACTACTAGCGGCTGGCAAAATTACTTTTACCAAAGTTTCTGCACGAGTTGCTCCTAGTGCAAAACTGCCTTCACGCAAGTCTCTGCCGACAGCTTGTAAGGAGTCCTCTGCCACACTTACGATGGTGGGTAGAGCCATTATGCCAAGAATTATAGAGACATTAAGAGCATTTGTCCCGGTTGTTATATTGAGGTTTTGTAGAGTTATCCCAATGTGGTAAATGATACCTACAGTAATTATTGCAAGGAAAATACCGGCAATGGAACGAAGCAGTAATCTAGTTTTATCCTTTTTTATTTTTGAGGTAATAAGATCACTTATAACAAATATAAAAATGAGAAAAGTTGGTATTGCTATCGCAAACCAGGTTATGGCGAGAATATTTCCGCCATTATTTTGCAGGAGCGGAGCAAGTATAACCAGTGCAAAGAAACCATAAGCAACAGAGGGGATTGCGGCAAGGATTTCAATAATTGGCTTGGCTGTTTGCCGAATATTAAACGGTAATACATCGCTGAGACAGACCGCAGCTGATATCCCTAGAGGAATAGCTATAATAGATGCACCGATGGTGACAAGGATACTTCCTATGAATAAAGAAAGAGCACCGAATTTTGCTGGTTCGCCGGATGGAAACCACTCTGCACCGGTAAAGAATTCTTTTAAATGACCGGAGCTGAAGAATGGTATGGCATCTTTCCCGATGAAGTAAAATATAAACAACACAGCAAGCAAGGCAATAGAGGCGATGGCAAAAATGGTTCCACGTCCAAGATACTGTGACAAGAATTGGCCAAAGTTGGCTTTTCTGCTTAATAAGATTGAAGGTTTTGTTTTCATTTGTGGCGCAATAGTACGAATTAACTATTAGTTTGTTATGAGGCAAATGTTAGATTTGTGTTAGATTGTTTGGCGGTTTGATGGGAGTTATGTGAGTGTTGACAATTGGAGGATTGTATGTAAGGATGTAGACAAATTTACAAAGGCTCTATATATGAGTGGTGATGGGGTTTTGGCACAGAAAGGTAATTATAAAACATTACTGTCTTACCAAAAGTCTGTGATCATTTATGATTGCACTTATATATTTTGCGATCGTTTTCTTAGTAAGTTTGATCGCACTGTTGATCAGATGGTTCCTGCTCGCTCCGTCTTCGCCTTAGGCTACACCGTGACACGGGCGGAGAGCTCGCCCTACCTTGCTTTTTGGAAATAAACTGGAATCTAGGGTAAAGTCTGGTCGAAGTTTTTTCCTTGGATATTGGATTTGAGTGTTGGATGTCGGATATCGATTTTTTTGTTGAATAATAAATTTACGACAGTATCTTGCATCTATGGCATTCATTCAGTAAGTTATGTTTTCTATTTTAACAGATATAAAAGGATTTTATTATGGGATTTGAAAGTGGATCTATAACATTTCGTATGTTTTATGTGCCAAAAGGATTGCCTGAGAATTGTGTTGAACGCTTTGCGGAGCTAACACCACCATCGCTTGATTCTCTTGGTGACGGTTCGATTAGTGGTTGGGTAACGAGTAGGCATCTTCTTGATAGCAATATTGTTGAGGAAACGGCTTATGTGGCTGGTTATTTACGGCTAACATTGATGAAAGCGGAGCGAAAAATTCCGCCAGCATTATTGCGTGCTGAGTGTAAAATGGAAGAGTTGGCGGAAATGGCGGCTAATGGTTACACTTTTTTAAAGCGTTCGGTTAAATCTGAGATAAAACAGTCTATTATTGAACGGTTGTTGCCGGAGATGCCGCCTACCTTAACTGAGATCCCTTTTGTTTATGATGCTAGGAATGAATTACTTTTTGCGGCGGCAGGTTCAGATAAACAGATTGATGCATTAACAATAATGTTTAATCGTGCTACAGGTGTCACTATAGTGCCGGTTACGCCGTTAACGGCCGCATTTAGTCGGAAGGGTATTGATGTGCGTGATATTCCTTCAACCAGCTTTTCGCCGGAGTGTGATGATGCGGTTGCCAATGACAATATTGGTCAAGATTTTCTTACTTGGCTTTGGTTTTTTTCGGAGGCTCGTGGTGGTATAATGAATATTGATGGTATTGATTTTGCAGTTATGATTGATGGTCCACTTACTTTTATGCATGAAGGTGATGGTGCACATGAAACAATTGTTAGAAAAGGATCTCCGTTAGTGAGTGCAGAGGCCAAGACAGCATTAAATAGTGGTAAAAAACTTCGTCGGGCTAAAGTTACTTTGGCTAGAGGCGAGGAGTTGTGGACTGTTACCATGGATGCAGATGATTTTATGATGCGAGGTTTGAAAGTGCCGAAAGGTGAAGCTATAGATCCTATAGGCAGGTTTGAAGAGCGCATTCTTATGCTTAAACTTTTTCAAGAGACACTATTTGCTTTCTTTGATCAATTTCTTAGTGAACGAGCTAATGTCGGTAAGTGGGAGTCAACAATCAAGGATATTAGAGCTTGGGTTACAGAACGTAAGACACGAGGTTAAAAACGAATTAGTGTGGGAGCGTGCATGGCCACCTGTACTAGTTCTATTAGTAGGCATTTTTTATCGTAAATCTTGCATGATTAAATCTAGATTCGGCAGTTGAATACGGTTCCTCCTGTGGTATAAGTAATTGTTTGCCGTCGGCGATATCATGGTTTTATGACTATAAAATTAAGGAAAAATATAAAACCCAGTTGACAAAATGTCTATACATTACTACTATGCTCGTATTTGTTATGAATATAGTGGTTGGAGATAGATTATGTTGTACTTTTTTTGTGGGTTGCAGGTGCGTAAGAGTAGTTTGTTTTTTGGTTTAGTATTAGCTTTTGTTTCGTTTAATATTGCGTATGGTTCTAAATTAAATCCTAGTCGAGAAGTGATTGTGGAGTCTTCAAGGTTTGCTTTAGTAAATAATTTAGGAGGTAGTCTGGATATTGATGGGCGGACATTGGTTGCTAAGGGGGTTGATTCTGATACAAATCATGTGGCAGTTATTTTTGACCGGCATTTAGGTGGACCGGATGTTTGGAATCCTCAGGCAATTATTAAATTACCGAATAATGAAGATATAACCGATGTTTCTATTAATGGGGATATAGTAGTTTTGTCATTTTCTTCAGATGATAGTTATGGTGTTGATGCTGGAAGTGTGAATATTTATTATCGTAATTATCCTACGGCTAATGAGTGGGGGTTATTAAAAACTATTTACACACCTGCAAGTCCTGCGACCAATCGTTTTGGGTGGAAGATTGATGTTGATGGTGTGTATCTTGCTGTTAGCTCTGCGAATGATGATACGGTTTATCTTTTTAAACGCAATACCGGTGGGAGTGATAATTGGGGTGAAGTTAAATATATAACACAAGGAACACTAAAAAAGGCTTCTGTAAGTTTGCATAATGGATTGCTTGTTATCGGTTCCTATGTGGATAAAATAGCTTATGTCTATGCGCAAAATAACGGGGGGGCTGATAACTGGGGTGAGGTGGCTCAATTAACTAGATCTGATACATCTAGTTATGCTTTATTTGGTTATGATGTTGCTGTTTGGGGCGAGACTGCTGTCATCGGTGCGTATGGTGATGCTGATGGCGGTGGATATGCCGGAGCTGCTTACATTTATTCACGCAATAATGGCGGAGCTGATAACTGGGGCGAAGTTAAAAAGCTTGTTGCAAATGATGCGGTTGCCGGACAAAACTTTGGGCGTTCCGTTGCAATCTGGAATGATACGATTATGGTTTCTGCGGATGGGGATACGGAGACTGCATTGGGCGGTGCGGCTTATATTTATACGCGCAATAAAGGTGGTGCAGACAACTGGGGGCAATCGTCTAAATTGATATCAACAAATGCTCATAATCTCTCAACACCACTACTTCGCGGGGTAGCTGTGGAATCTGATTTTGGTGCGGCTGCCGTACAAGATTATAGTTCATTATCTAATGAGGTTAATGGAGTTAGAATTTTTCAGGAGTATCCTTGTTATGCGTGGGATGATTTTGATAATGCTGTTATATTAACAGATAGTAATAGTGCACCGTTATCTGATTTTGGAGTAACAGTATCTTTGTATGGCGATAGAGTTGCGGTAGGGTCAGGGACAAGTACTAATGCTGATGGATTTGCTTATATATATGAGCGGAATAAGGGTGCCAAAGATACTTGGGGATTGGTTATGAAAACTGCGACGGATGTTCCTGCAAGTATGTTTGGTGCGGAAGTTTCTTTGTATGGAGATACATTGGCTGTTGCTGCACCGCATGGCTTTGATTTGAATTACGGACTGGGTAAAACAGGATATGTCAGGATTTTTGAGCGTAATTCAGGAGGATCGGATGCGTGGGGAATGTCGGCTTATATTGCACCGACTAATGGTGCTCCGCTTGATTTGTTTGGTGATGCTATTGAACTGGATCATGATTGGTTATTTGTTGGTGCACCTGATGATGATCATGCTGGTTCAAATGATGGTGCTGTACATATTTATAATAGAAATCAAGATGGAGCTGGTTTTTGGGGTGAAGTTAAAATGGTGTTACCAACTAATCAAACTGGGTATCATCAATTTGGTAGTGCATTATCGGCCGATAATGGTCGTATTGCAATAGGTGATCATGGAGAGATTAATAGTGGTAATTTAGCCGAAGGTACAGTTTATATTTTGGAACAAAATGCTGGAGGCTCAAATAACTGGGGCTTTGTGCATACTATTAGAGTCGTAGCTCCTACTAACTCTGCTTATGCGCATTTTGGTAATGCGTTGAGTCTTGATGGTGATACTTTGGCGGTAGGTGCACCGCCATATGATGAGCCATTGCCAGATGCCGGTGCAGTTTATGTTTTTGAGCGTAATCGTGGTGGTGATGGCGAGTGGGGACAGGTTAAGCAATTATTACCAGATGATTCACTTGCAGAAAATGGTGGTGATTTCGGCAAATCAGTGTCACTTTTTGGGGATATTCTTGCTGTAGGGATGCCTTTTGGTACAAATGATATGATATTTGTGTATGGTCGCAATGAGGGCGGAGAAAACAATTGGGGGCTTCTTTATACTTATTCCGGCTCGTTGGGAACCGGTAGAGATGCAGGACGCTCAGTATCTCTGTTTGGACAACGTATCGCAATGGGGGAACCAAAGAAGGTTTTAGGTCGAGTTCATATACTTGAGCCAGCCTGCAATCGAGTTACTACTCATGATGACGTTGTTGCTAATGACGGAAAAACAAGTTTGCGCGAAGCTATTAATCTTGCCAATGCCTGTACTAATGAGGAGATGACTATTTATCTTGCAGATGGAGACTATCAGCTTTCTCTAGTTGGTTCTAATGAGAACAATAATGCTACTGGTGATTTGGATATAACCAATACTACGTGTGCTATTACTATTCGCGGGCAGGGTGCAAGAAAGACACGAATACTTGGTAACGATGATCGTATTTTTGATATTTTTAATTCTACAGTAGAGTTGTATGGATTGAGCCTAGTTGATGGTAAAGCACCAGATGGTTTGCCTGGTTTTGGCGGTGGCAATGGGACGTCAGGCGAGAGTGGGGGTGCCATTAGGAATTATGGTAATCTTACTGTTAACCACTGTACACTCAATAATAATACTGCCGGTAATGGAGGTGATGCACAGGGTGGACAGGGTACTTCTGGTGGTCAGGGCGGTAACGGAGGAGCTGTCTTTAATACAGGCGTCTTAAATGTATATGCATCCTTATTTGATAAAAACGCAGCAGGTGACGGAGGTAGTGGTGATAATACCGGTACGCATGGTGGAGGAGGAGCTATTTTTAACGGTTCAGGGGGCGAATTATTGGCTGTTAACTCAACCTTTTCACAAAATACAGCAGGAGAGGGTTTTGGTACTTTGGAAACTGGTGGCGATGGTGGTGCAATCTATATAGACTCGGGAGCGGTCTTCGCACGTCTTCGTTTCAATACTTTTTATGACAATAAAGCTGGACGTCTTTTCCATATAACCGGGAAAGGCGGTGCTGTTTATTCCGGTATTACTATTGATCCATTCAATTATAACCTTCTGCGATTTAACGAAGGTGATGCAGACCCCTCTGTTTTTGCCACTGTACTAAACCCTAAATATAATATTATGGATGATACAAACGGGCTAACAATTGTAGGAACGAGTAGTAGTAATTTAATCTCAACGGCAAGTATTTCATATCCGGCAAATAATTATGGTCCCACCGATACTTGTATGCTGTTTTCGAATAATCCGGGAATCGATTTTATTCCTGCAACATTGGGGGGCATTCCCACATACGATCAACGCGGAGTTTTGCGCCCGACAAATGGCGTCTCTGTTGATGCTGGTGCAGTGGAATATACCGGTAAAGATTTTGATGGCGATGGTTATAGTGATATTTATGAGCAGGAATATAATATGGATCCTGAAACAGCGACATATCTTCCAGAGGACTCCGATAATGATGGGATGCAACCTGAAAGTGAATATGTTGCATTTACCGATTGGAATAATTCGTCATCCGTCTTAGAGATTGTTCAAATAGGGCAACAGACAAATTCTTTTTCTGTGTCTTTCCATAGTTCTTCCCATAGAGACTACACTTTACAGAAGGTAATGGCTCCCGGAACAGGTATATGGCAAGATGTTGCCGGAAATATTTCCATTCAAGGTAGTAATACTGTTATAACTCTCACTGATACAAATAGTATTTCGCAACTGTTTTATCGCATTAAAGTTGATCCACCGCTTTAGTAGCGTTAATGGTAACTTCTCAAAAACTCACTCGGGCGGGAAGATTTCCCGCCCTACTTTTGTTCATTTAACATGTAGGTTAGAAAATCTTCCAGACCATAAAATATTTTGAGAAGTTGCCGTTAATGCTCAATATATTGAAGCTTGTAGTTTTTGAGAATAAGTTCATAAACAACATATATGTAGTAGTTGTAAGATATATAATACATATTTATGGTATTTGTTAGCATTGTTTTATGAAAAAAGACCATTATTACGAGTCTCTTACGTTAAATAAAAATAAATATTGGTTGGCATATATCTTGCGATACTTGTTGTCACCTTCTTGTCCGAATTATCGTAGCTTAATTCGGGAAGGTGTTTCATACCAATATGTTTGGAGAAGGAATAAATGTGATCTGAACCTCGGTACTTGGACCCGTAGTCATCGCTCAAAAGAACAGTATCATTTTATTGTTTTATACAAGGTGAAGTTTAATATTTTATTATTTTTCAACTCTATTGTCGGTAACGTGGTATAAGATGTGTATATGAAAAAGGCTATAAGAATTATTCTTATAGCCTTCTTTATTGTTTTTTTCAGTATTCTAGTATTGTGTTACTGGAACGAAACCAATATCTTCAACGATTTCTTGGCCTTTTTCGCTTAAGTAGAGAGTTATAAAGCCATGAAGCTCACTGCCTAATTTTGGATATCCATTTGTGAACATGTATAATGGTCTTGAAATTGGATATTTTCCACTGGCAACAGTTCTTGCCGTTGGCTTTATTCCGTTTACAGTAAGTGCTTTTACCGTTTTATCAACAAAACCTAGACCTGCATAACCTATGGCAGCCGGTGTTGTTTGGACACGTTGTCGCATGGCACCATTACTTCCTACATATTCGGAGCCATTCATAATTTTTTCACGGTTTTTTTTGCCGTTTATTTTGTGTGTCATAACAAGCTTTTCAAATGTTTCATAAGTGCCACTATTGGTGTCGCGAGAAATAACAACAATCTTTTTGTTCGGTCCACCAAGTTCTTTCCAGTTAGTTATTTTACCTATATATATATTTCGAACTTGTTCAACTGTAAGGTTTTTTATTGGATTACTCGGGTGAACCAAAATAGGTAGACCATCCATCGCAATAACATGTGCAACAGGAATTATTCCTTTATCAACTGCAGCTTTGAACTCTTTATCTTTCATAAAACGTGACATATCAGCTATATCACAGTCATTGTTGATAAGACTTTTCGCTCCGTTACCACTACCGGATTCGCTTACTGTAATATTAACGTCTTTGTGTAGTGACATATAATATTCTGCAAATGCTTTTGCGATAGGGCCAACAGTTGTTGAGCCATCCATAACAATTTTGGTCTCTGCCTGCATGTTTGCTGTTAATAATAATGTTGCTCCTACGACTCCTGCTATTATACTTTTTTTCATTTCATTTTTCCTTTGTTATTTTATGTTTTGTTTTTTACGTTTCGCTTAGCTCGTTCCGGCTCCCTCGGAGAGGTCGCCTTACCTTGGTTTTTGCGACTAATATTTTTAGAATTTAACTGCAATATCTGCTTGAATAGTATCTACAGGGACTCCTTTCACTTGATTGTCTGCCAAAAGTGTTGTTACGCCTACAGAGCAGTTCTTTAGGATTTTATATTTAACTTTTATTTTATGTCCTTTTGAGCCTGCTCCGCCACCACCAAAATCTGAATCGGTTAATGCTCCCAGTACAGCATCCTGACCTAAGTCACGGTAGTTGTAATCAACAGCAAGTTTTTTGTTCAGAAATGATGATTTAATACCAACCTTCCACCCATCATCATCCGGAGAATCAGCAGCAACATTAACTACATATTCGCCGTATATCTTTATAGGGATAGGACCATTTTTAATACTTAAACTTGCAAAAGCATCAACTATTTCGTAGCCATTGACCCAGAACTCAGTAACTTCTCCGTCTGCATCTTCAACCTTTGTGATAGTGTTACCTTTTGCATGATATTTACCTGAATCGCTTTTAAAAACCTCAGCTCCTTTTACGTTCTGGTAGAAGAATCCGGCAATACCGGTATGTAGTTTTATATCTTCTGTAATTGCGATATGCCCATCTACCTGTCCAGCAGCTAGTCCTATATCTTTTTGTGGATCATTACCTGCGACATTATCTTTCATCATATAATAACCAAATTGTACTTTGAAAGCGTCAAAGTTATATTTTGCGTTTACACCTTCTGGGTTGAAGTCTCCGTCCCACACTAAGTCAGAAACTCCTTTCCAAGGCTTCTTGATTTTCCCAATAACAATATGAAGATCACTCAGTTCCTCGGGTCTATATCCGAAATATCCAAGGTCTATCCATACTTTGCGTTTGTTTGAAAAATCATCAAGTGACTGATTTGATGAAGTTGGACCTTCGTCTGAACCACTAGCGAGCCTAATACCCCAGTTCATCTGGTCATTAACATCACCATATGCACCAATACGAATACGCTCACGGAATCGAGACTTTTTTGTGTTGCCATCTTGTTGTACGTCCTCAAATCTTGCCCGAATATCACCTTTGATCTTCATGCGTGTTACCCAGTCTGGAACCTTGACGGAGTCTTCAGTCTCTGCGGCAAATGCTCTACCTGCAAAAAGACTAATAGTTGTTAAAGCTATTACTGTTGTTGTTTTTACTAACTCATTCATATTTTATTCCTTGTTTAATATTATGTGCCAATCTACGATGGGCACTTTATGTTTTAATTTATGACACCTCTTATAGATAGGTATTTACTGTTACTGCAAGTTTTCCTTTCATTTGTTATTTGGTTATAATTCTTCGAAATATTGCTTCCCTAAATTTGTTGGGGCAATACTCCCAAAAGGGTGTTAATTCCGAATGAGGGATTTGTTAGATTTCCATTAGATAGGTTTTTTGTGAATTCTTATGATTAATTAAGGAATATTTGTTCTATAGAGGCATTTGCAAAACTATTTATCTGCCTGATTGCGAAGCTTTCGGTATGATCTGCGGGCACTTTTTGATTTTGTGCGGCAGAATCTGCTCGCCTA
>CAMZLY010000174.1 GCA_947311825.1 uncultured bacterium | reverse complement strand
TGCCTTTTGAGCAATTGGAGCATACCCGTAGGGTCTGTAAAATTGCGAAAAAGCGGAATATGCCGCATAAAATCAAAAAGTGCCCGCAGATAGTTTTGCAAGTGCCTCATAAGAAAATATAGGAGTTTTTTTGACAGAGTTTAATCAAAGTGATTCGTCACGGTATGTGGCGGCGAAAATTATTGGACAGTGGCTTGATGAAGGTGATTTTCCTGATCGGCTGTTGTCGTCTGCCGATATTAAGGATCGTGCGTTTGTAATGGAGATGGTTTATGGCATAGCTCGTTGGCGGCGACTGCTTGATGGTATTATTGCTATATTATCATCGCGCCAGCCGGATGCACAGTTACGCCCATATTTGTTGGTGGGTATGTATCAGATATTTAAGATGGGAAGTGTTGCTACACATGCTGCTGTTTATGAAACTGTTGAAGCAGCAAAAAAGGGTGGGCTGGATTATGCTGCCGGGTTCCTTAATGCGGTCTTACGAAATGCACTGCGAAAAAAAGAAGAAATTATAAAGAAAATTGCTCAAGCTGATCTTGGCACGCGAGAGTCGCATCCTGATATTCTTATCAGGCGCTGGACTGATCATTTTGGATTAAATAAGACTAAATTACTTTGTAAAAATAATAATAAGCGTCCGCAGGTTGTTCTTCATATTGATACTACAAAGACCTCTATGGAGGCTTTTAAACAGAAATTGATTGATGCAAATATTAAATTCTCATTGCATCCTTTTTCTTCTGATTCCTTTTTAGAGTTATCGCATGGAGTTCGTGTGCCGGATGTTCCAGGGTTTTCGGAGGGGCTGTTTAGCGTGCAGGATCCATCGACAGGCGTTGCAGTGGATTTGCTTGATCCGCAACCAGGTGAGTCTGTTTTGGATGCATGTGCGGCACCGGGTGGTAAGATGGCGTTAATTGCCGGAAGAATGAAGGACACCGGATTATTGTTAGCTATGGATTTGCATGAGGAACGTTTACAGGTTGTTCGTGATAATGTAAAGCGACTGAATTTGTCATCTGTTAAGGTTCTTCAGGGCGATGCGGGTAATGGGCGGCAAAGTGATGTTGATGGTCATACGGAATTTGATAAGATACTGATTGATGTTCCTTGCACCAATACCGGCGTAATAAGAAGACGTCCAGATGCCAGATGGCGTTTTTCTGAAGATAGACTTGATCATTTGATAAAAACACAGTGGGCTATACTCTGTTCGATGTCGAGATTTGTTAAGCAGGGTGGATTGTTGGTGTATAGTACTTGTAGTATTGAGCCGGAAGAGGGTAAATTATTAATTAAACATTGGTTAAAAAAAGAGAATCCATTTGAACTTGAAAAGGAAATTGAGTTGTTTCCACCGGAGGCGGGAACAGATGGAGTTTATGCAGTGGCTCTTCGAAAAAACAAAAAGGCCTGAATGCCAAATCTGCTCGCATTGTTGTATTAATGGTGCAGAATAGCATTTGCGTTTATATTCCTGTTAAAGCTAAGTATATCCAATTGATTAGAATTATTATTGCAATGGTCAGGAGGATGAGGTTTCTGTTTTGCGTTGTAATATTGACTAGTCGTATTCTTGGTAATTTACCGAGTACAACAACGAACGAGTAGATAGAGTATATTATAGCGAGAAAGGCAACGGTTGTTAGCAGTGGTTGCATCAACCAGGCTTCTATTATCTTGCCGGAGGAAAGTAGCTGTGCGGCTCTAGTTGCACCGCACGTAGGGCAGGGGAGTCCTGTTATTTCGTGAAATCGGCAGGTTGGGATAAATCTTGTCGGAATAAAGGTTATAGCCGTATAGAAAATTATTGCAATAGGAATAACGAGAACTCCGAAGATTAGTTCGTAATTATTTTCGAGGGGCAATAATTTTTTGACGGTAAAGTTCATTTATGTAGTTAGCAGTTAGAAGTCATTAGGCGTTGAACATATAGTATAGAGGATCTAGGTTAAAAGAAAATGGGGTAATCTTTGCAGATCACCCCATAGTGTGTTTTAGTTGAAGTAATGGAATTATACTTTTTGTATTCCCTTAAACCAGTCTTCACCCCATTTACCAATTAGTGGTAACGGTTCTGCTTTGCCATTCATTGCTTTTATTAAGCCCATGATGGTAAAGACAAATAGCATTATAGCTACAATAGGTAGTAGGATTGCACCGATACAAACAGCCATTAATAGTGTGCTTATTGTTCCAAAAATCATTCCGGCAAGCCAGAGGATAAGACATTGCTTCGCATGGTATAAGGAGAAGTTGTTATTTCGCATAATAAGAGGAACAAGGAAGAATGGTATTCCTATAAAGCTTAGTGCGTATGATAAAATAGCAAATGCTTTGCCATCATCGATATCGTCCATTGCCGGAGGTTCGGGAGCTGTTGTGGTTCCTGCAGCTGGTGCTGTCGGAGGTGTTTCAATTGATGGTTGTTCAATGTTAGGCTGCTCAATCACCGGTGCCTGCTCTTTTGCTTCTTCTGCTGGTTTATTTTCTTCTGTCATGATATTACTCCTTAATTAAACGATTTATAACTTAAATACTTTATTACTTGTAAGCAGTCTGTTACTATTTGCAAATATTAGCAAGTAAAAAAATGGAGTGAGGTTGTTTTGAATGATGATATAAAGTTTTTAAGGTTGGCAATTGAACTTGCTACCAGAAAATCAGGCGACGGTGAACATGGGCCATTTGGGGCTGTTGTTGTTATGGATGGCAGTATTGTTGGTGAAGGTTATAATAAAGTGGTTGCCGCCCATGATCCAACAGCTCATGCTGAAGTTGTTGCTATCAGGAATGCCTGTACTAAGTTGGGCACGCATGATTTATCTAGTTGTATATTGTATGCTAGTTGTGAGCCGTGTCCTATGTGTTTGGCAGCGACCTATTGGGCAAAAATAGGACGTGTTGTTTATGCTGCCTCGCGGGAAGATGCGGCAACGGCTGGTTTTGATGATGAGTTTTTGTATAAGGAAGTTGCTTTGTCGCTTCAGGAACGCACTATTGAATTTATGCAGAAATTACATAATGAGGGTGCGGCTGTTTTGTCCGGTTGGTCTGATAATCCTGATAAGGTTATGTATTAATCTTCTTTACGATTTATATGTTTTATGGCAGGGGAAGGAGCCTATTAGTCTTAGTGAGATAGATGCTTTTTTTGCTTCTGTTAAAGCTTTCTTAAAGGATGCAGTATTTGGATTACCGGTGATTTCAAATAGAAATGCATATTCGCCGGGGCAACCTCTTATTGGACGTGATATTATTTTAGATAGATTTACATTTTCTTTCCTAAAAGTTTCAAGAAAAGTGCAAAGTGAACCTGGCATATTTGGTAGGTGAACAGATAGAAGGCTTTTAGTTGCACGAGGCAATGCTTTTCCGGTACCGCCAATAGCTAGGAACATCGTCATATTGATTATATCAGCTTGAACGGGGAATTCTCGAACTTCAAGATTGTGGGTTCGTGCCAAAGAGCGGCTACCTAGAGCGGCTGCGTTGCGTTCCTCCGCCGCATGTTTGGCGGCAACGGCTGTACTACTGACAACTCTTTTTTCAGCATTTGGTAAGTTTTTACTGATCCAACTTGAGCAGTGTTCTAATGGAGCGAAGTGCGAATATATGTATTTGATTTTTTCGTTTTTGATACCAAGAAGTGCTAATTGAACATTTAATGAGATTTCTTCGATGGTATGCACTTTAGGTTTACCGGCAAGTAGGATGTCAACGGTTTCGTAGATTGCACCGCCGGAAGAGTTTTCTATTGGGACAATTCCGCAACGTGAAGTTTTTTCGTTAACGTAGTTGCAGACATCTGAAATTGTCGGCAATGGAACCATTTGTTTGCTTTCACCAAAATATTTTGTTGCAACAAGGTGAGAATATGTTCCGGTAGGTCCTAGAAAAGCTATTTCGGTATTTGCCATTTTTTCTCCAATTTATTACAAGTTGTAACTTTTAAAAATACCAACAACTTATTGTATCAATTATTTAATAAGTGATGTATATTAGCAGTGAGTTGCAAAAGGAGCAAGAGTAAAGGTGTTTATTTTAGATGAGTGATGCATTTGTAAGTAGTAATAGTTGGCGACGGTTGCGTAGTCAGATGGAAAAGCTTGGTGTCAATGAGGATGATCTTATTGAAAAGTTTATCCGTGGCAGTGGTAGTGGTGGCCAGAAAATCAATAAAACTTCATCCTGTGTTTACCTTAAACACTTGCCTAGTGGTATTGAGGTTAAGTGTCAAAAAGGGCGTTCTCGTGATATGAATCGATTGCTGGCACGGCGTGAAATATGTGAACAGCTTGAAGAACGGTTGCTTGGTGAAAAAAGTAAACGGCAACAGCGTATAGAAAAAATTCGTAGGCAGAAGCGTAGGCGTTCGCGTAAACAGAAGGAAAAGATGCTGGAAAAGAAGAAGATACAGGGTGAAAAAAAGCAGATGCGGCGACCAGTGGATGGTGATGAATAAAATGGTAATGTGTGCTGAGAACGGCGCAGAGCACCGTTGTACGTGAGTATAAATCGGTCCTCTGGAGCGATGTGTGTGCTGTTTAGTCCGCTGGTGATAGAATTTGTCCGCGTTTGAAGCCTTTGCCGGATACTGGTATGGCGTGCGATATTTTCTTTTCTACGGTTGTTATTTTTATTGTGCCGAGAATTGGGCCGGGCAGTATAGATAGTATGTCGCCAGTGCTGGGGTCTGTGACAGGTTCGCTTTCTCCTCTAATTGCGTATACCTCGTTTTGTTGAAACCCGCGATCTTCGCCGCCATTTATAATGATGAATTGTCCGGTTGCCGACACTTTTGCAATCATCGGTGTCCAATTGTTTCTTGGAATTTTTTTTATTATTTCTTTTATGCCGCTACGGATGGCGTTTGCGGTGGCTATTCCTATAGGTGTGGCAAAGAAAACGTCACCACCAAAGCGTACACCTTTATATTCGCCTTCAACATAGGCTCCACGTGCTCGGGCATAAGCGGAGCCTTGCACTGAATCGACGATTTCACCTGATTCAACATTGACTATTGTTAGTGTAAGTGAAACTCTGGCTTTTGATGCGTTGCCGCCCATTAAGAGATTTTTTATTCTAAACCATAATGAGGAACCGCTGGTTTGTGAAAAATCATTGATAACACCTCTGATGAGATAGTGTGCACCTTTTAAACGTCCGTCATCGGCTCTTCCTTCTTTTCGGAAATGTGGGTCGCGTTGCATGTCTATTTCGCCGACTATACGATGAATTTGTTGGCGGTCAACAACAACAAAGTTTTCTGATATCACCAGTTCTGATGTTAGCAAGTCGGCCATGCCGTCGCCGAGTTTCCATTGTCCGCCGAAATTAGAGCGGTTTTCAAATGTGCTAACTGATATTACCGGTGGAACAAAATCATCCGGCAACGGCTTAGCTGGTGCAATCATTCGTGTCATACAGCCGGAGGATATGATCAATGCTGAAAAGATTATGGTTAAATGTATTTTTATGAATATTTTGTTTATCTGTTTTTTCATGTTTTTTCCCTTAGATATTACCTCTCGGAGATAGGTAATTACTTTCTATAAATAACATATCCCATATATGCGGCATAGAGAGTAATTAGTAAAATGCCTTTCCATCGGTTTAGTTGGTTTTTTTTGCCTGTAAACATAAAAAGAAATAGTGAAAGTGCGGCCACTGTAGCGATGCTGGCATCAAGCGTAAAGGATTTTGTGGATGAGAGAGGTTTTATTATTGCTGCGCTTCCAAGGACGAGGCAGGTGTTGAGAATGTTTGAACCTACAATATTGCCTATGATTATATCTGGTTTACCTTTTTTTAGGGCTGTAAGAGAAGCTGCTAATTCCGGTAGAGATGTTCCTAGTGCAACTATAGTTAATCCTATCATTGATTCGCTAACGCCAAAATTCTGTGCAACTTTTATGCTGTTTTTTACAACCATATCACCGCCCAATACGAGTGCGACAAGACCGCCAATGGTCATTAAGGTTGATATGAAGAGTGTATGAGGATGTGATTCTGCTTCCGGTATCAAGTCTTTTTGTCCCGGCATGAACATGAATAAGATATAAATTGCTAGGCCGGCAAGTAGAACTGAAGCCTCTATGCGTGACACAAGAAATGTTGTATTGTTGGTTACAAGTATTACCGCTAATACAACGGCGGTAGCGAGGCAGAAAGGAATTTCACGCCGTACAATTGATTTTCTAATGGTTATTGGGGTGATAATGGCAATAACGCCAAGAATAAGGCATATATTTGCCATATTGCTACCAAGAACATTGCCTAGTGCAATACCGCTGTTACCTTTTACTGCTGAGATAATACTTACTGCCATTTCAGGAGCGGATGTACCGAATGCAACAAGGCTCATTCCGACAATAAAATCAGAAATGTTATACCTTTTTGCTATTGCACAGGAGCCATCAATAAAGATGTCAGAACCTTTTATGAGAAGGGCAAATCCTAGTAGTATGAAAATAATTTGTAGTATCATTTGCGTAAATTCTAAATAACTTTTGGTTTCAGGTTCATCGTCGTTGCCTTATACGTTTATGGCAAAAATGTTAATTATTGCTTTTTCTAACTTTTCTTCAATACTTTGCCAGGAATAGTTTTTTTCAACGTATTCTTTGCCGGCTTTTCCCATTGCCGCACATAATTCTTGGTTTTCTAATAGTAAAAGTAGTTCGGCTTCAAATTCAGGATAGCTGTTGAACCATAATCCGCCATTACTGTCGGCACAATGTTGAGATAACACTGCACTGCCAGCATGAACTAATGCTGGTGTTTCTGCAAGCCACGCTTCTAACAATACTATGCCGAAGCTTTCGTTTAATGATGGATGACAAAATGCTAATGCACCTGCCATGGCATTATGTTTTTCTTTTTCAGTTACAAATCCAAGATCAATAACATACGGTTTCATATCAGACGGGATATCAATAATGCCTGTGCCGGTAAATACTAGGTAGAGTTCTTTGCCGGTTCTTTTTCTGAATGCGGTAAAATAATCAATCAGTAGTGGAGTCCCTTTTAGTCCTTCGCGCCTGCCGCAATATAAAAGGTACGGTGCCGCAATATTATTATCTTTGGCTGTTTTTTTGTCGTTACTTTCAAATGAGTCTAGCCCCATGCCGACAACATGTGATTTGTTATCGTCAAGACCATAAAGTCGCTTCGCAAGATCTCGTTCGGCAGGTGCATTAAAAATGCAGCCTTTAACTTGCTTAAACATATCAGCAATAGATTCCAAGTAGGCAAAAGCTTCATCGTGTAGGCAGGGAACCAGCATTGTTTTTTCCGGGTGAATAGCAGCGGCCGCATGAGTTAATCCAAACAAGTATGGTCCCATAAGGATATGGTCATATTTATCACCTTCATCTTTTAGGTGCTGATATAATGGTGTGCTGTTTACGTTGTTTGCCAGCCATTTTTCTTCTTCGGCTTTTGATACTTGTTTGCCGTTACAAATTGCTTGTTGGATTGTATGGAATATTTCTAAGTCGCGATTGCCGTCAACAGGAAAGAAATAAACTTTTAGACCATCTACTTCTTTGATTCCGG
>CAMZLY010000173.1 GCA_947311825.1 uncultured bacterium | reverse complement strand
TGCACTGGATAAACTTTTTTGTGACGGCAGTAATGAGTTTCTACCGCTATTTGATTTTTCCAGCATCCACTATCAAGGTCTTTTCTCCGGTGCTTCCATTTCTTCTTGGGCTGAACGTAAACATAGTAATGGTAGAGTTAAAATATGGGATACCGAAAGCTGGGTGGCCAATACTGAAGATCGTGTTGCAACTACTCTTGCCGCTTTTCGTGCAGCGGGATACGATAGAGCCATGGGGATCTTTGCCGGCAATATCGCTTCACCACCAGTAAACTCAAAGGTATATTTACCTGACGGCAGTGTTGAAAAAATACTTTTGCCAGTTAATTCGTGGTCAGTTGCACCAGCGGTAGCTGCTGCTAACAAACTGATAGGAAATCGTACTTTTAAAGAATTGCTTTTTCAAGATGGATTACCATGGTGTTTTGTTTTCAACGGCAACAATAATAATATTGAAGATAGCACTATTGTATTATCGGGAGACCTTCGCATTCTATTTGGACATGATAATGTTCCATTTCGTAGTGTAATGACCACAGAACAGGCTAAGCAGATAGAAAAATTACAACAGAACCTATTATCTGCAACTAATTCAGAGAAACGACTGGAAATAACCTCTTCCATTACGTCACTAAAACAGGAAACATTTGCAGGTTCATCCGCAATAATATCATTGCAAAACAGAAACAAATCTTTTCTTGTCTATGATCATAACGGAAACATAATATCGCCTGTTGACGGGAAATATACTCTTCCATTGGATGGAACAAGCTTTTATTTGCGCAGCAACGGGAAATCTGGCGGATTCAAATCACTTTTAACAGCACTTAGACAATCTGTTATATCAGGAATCTCGGCCGTTTATATAACGGCTACTGATATGAATGCACGTGTAAAAAACAAACCAAAACTAGAGATTACACTACAAAACATTTTAAATCACCAGGTTACAGGCCTGCTTTCGGTATCTTTAGGGGACCTTAAATTACTATTAGAAAATAGTTCTTTATCATATACCAATAATAACGAGCAGGCTAAATCAAATAAAATATCAAATACGATTAAATTAGCTCCGTATGAAAAAAAGAGATTAACATTCTCTGTTATAAGCGGTAATGATAACCCTAATAATATTTATCCACTAAAGGTAATTTACAAATATAATACCGGTGATAACAAAGATATATCGGTTTTATATGAAGATATGCATGTAAATATTATTTCCAAGAAATCTATAAAAGTGGATGGTAACTTAGAAGAATGGCAAGATATTCCTGCTTACCCCATGAATGCCGAAGGAAAAATATTTGCAAGTATGGCGGAGAAAGCATGGCGCCCCTTTGAAGACTTCTCTGATAATTCCGGTGAAGGATTTGCCAGTGTCCGATTTGCATACGACAACAATAATTTTTATCTTGCCGTATCCGTTGCTGACACAACCACTGATAATGGAACCATCAATTTCAGACTACGAGATGATGACAATTATTTTTACCCAAAGACATCATATACTACTGACAATAATGGAAATAATGTTTCTCTATCATGGCCCGATAATTGCAGAAGATTCAGCTACCGTAAATATCCTGAGCTACCATTTGGAACAAATCCGCTATTTGATAATATTCAAATAGGATTTAATATTTTACCACCAGATAAAAAGAGATGGCATAATAAACTGCCAGGCATTATGGACAATCTGATAGATCAAATGGATACTGACTATGAATTTGCCTTAAATAAGATTGCAAAAGAATATGGTGGTGGAACAGAGATCATTAAACTACTAAGCCCCAATATGCCTTTTAAACATTTTTATCCTCGCCAGCCAAAATCGAAACAGGAAACTAAGCCGGCAAAAGGAAAACTTGTTATTCTACATAATGCAGGAATACGTATTGTTGAAGCCGCAATTCCCTGGAGTGAAATCCAGGAAGTTTACCAGTCTCTTAAAAAATCTGAGCCTGTTAAGATTACTTTACGTGTAAATGATGGAAATGGTGTTTGCTGTATGGAGCTACCTGCCGGACGGAGCGTTTCGAAAGAGAATTGCTGGTCGTTACATCCTGCGTGGAAAATTCACTGGAGCAATGAAATAAGATTCGATTGGGAAAAATAAACATAATGAAAAAAAATATAAATAAAGAATATGCAAATGGTGTCATCAAAAAACTTCATCACGTGGTACGTGAAGCGTGGTACACTTTTCCAACTATGACTTGGCAAAAAGAATCTGGACCGGGACCTGACCAAGTTATATTTGATAAAGGTTTTAAAGACTTATCACTTAAACGTAACAGTAGCCTAGAATTATCCTGCCTCTTTAAAATGCCGGAAAGTATGAATGGCGTTAAACTTAATGGCGAACCGATACTAGTTCGCATCAGCAGTATATACCCTATTAGCCTCAAATGTAACAACACTGTGGTTTTTGAAGAAAGTGGTGTTCCTGTTGCTGCCGGCCCAATATTGATTACTTGGGTTAGCAATTATAACTGCTCCAATCCACCTAAGCTTGGCCTGACTATTACTGTCCCCGATCAACAACCCATCCCGGGAGTATATATACATTGCTATACCCCATCACTCATGCGACGCTTCGAGAAACTGGACGTTGCTTGGGCTCGTTTAGCATGGGCAAATCAACTTGCTGTTTCTATAGACGAACAGTCTTGTGTAGATTTAGCGGCAACATATTGCGAAAAGCTTTGTGATATCTCAAACGAAGATGAAATTAATAATATATGTATCGAGATTGAAAAAAGTTTAATTCCATTAAATAACAAAGCATCTAAAATGCAAATGCACCTCATTGGACATTCACATATTGATTTGGCGTGGTTATGGAGATATTCCGATACTATTGAAGTGGTAAAAAGAGATTTTAAAAGCATATTAAAGTTAATGGATGAGTTTCCTGAATTAACAATTAGTTTTAGTCAACCTGCCGCCTATGAGATTATTCGCCTTACTGAACCGGAATTATTTAAACAAGTAAAAGCACATATTACATCAGGACGCTGGGAGGCAACAACTATGCAGTGGGTTGAAAGTGATCTTAATATGGCGGCAGGAGAATCACTAGTAAGACAATTAGTGCAAGGAATAAATTATTCCGAAAATGAACTTGATATATCTCCGGTAGTATTTCATGCCCCTGATACATTTGGGCATCCGGGTAATATACCACAACTTGTTAAACAGGCAGGAGGTAAGTTTTACTATCATCATCGTGCTAATCCCGGTGAGGAAAACTTTTATCCAGCATATTGGTGGGAAGGCGACGACAACTCCAAAATACTTGCTTTCTCAACCTCTTGTTATAACGGCGAAATTACTGCATCATTAATCGTTCAAGCCGCAATTAGAGCTGATAAATACGGACATCCTTGCGGCATTTTCTTCCATGGAATAGGAGATCACGGCGGGGGACCAGCACGTCACAATCTTTACTACATGCGTAAACTGAAAAATATGTCCGGACTACCAACAATCTTATGCTCACGCGAAGATACTTATTGTAACGAGATTATTAAATCTAAAGTTCCGCTACCTACACACAAAGGCGAATCAGCTATGGTCTTTGAAGGGTGTTACACCACGCATAGTGACACCAAAAAATATAATAGGACTTCTGAAAATTATATGATAGCAACAGATACATTAACTGCCTTAGCTGGTATACCACATTCAAATGAGAATAAAGATGCATGGCGTAAACTGTTACTGAATCAATTCCATGATATTCTTGCAGGGTCATCTATTGCCGATGTTTATGCTGATCAAGCTGAAGATTACAGTAAAATAATATCCTATGCCACCGATGCAACCAATAAAGCGTTATATAAAATCCGTAAAGAATTGAATAAAAAAGAAATCGCAGTAACAAACTCTCTCGGGCACGATCGCACCGATATAGCTTGCATCCCATGGAATATAACTGACAAAGAAGTTTATCTTCGTACAGCAGAAGGAACTATCATCCCTGCACAAATATCGGAAGAAGGCCTTCTGTTTATTGCATCTGTTCCTGCATTCTCAACATCATATTATTCTATAACAGACTTAACAGAAAACAAACTTGATTTTAAGAATATAAATGTAAGAGAAGCGTTTTCTTTTGCTAATGAAAGTTTTGATATCATGAGAATACCTCCCCATGATGAAGAAAAGCCATACATACGAATAGAGACGACTCACTTTATAGCCTTAATACGACGCAATAATGGTATTATTGTTTCTTTAATTGATAAACGTATTAATTGTGATATTGTACATAACATCATTAGTTCTATGCCGGGATTTACTCCTGAAGGAAGAGTAGATCTTGGATTAAATGTTTTTCAGATAACTCATGAAGCACCGCATGCTATGAGTGCGTGGCAATTACATGAATTGGACTCAACACAAAGCCTAATTTCAGATGCAACTGTTGAGATTATTGAAACTGGACCGGTTAGATGTAAATTGCGTGTTACTCATACTATTGGTAAATCTAAGATAGAAGAAGATATTATTTTCTATAACGAATTACCAAGAATTGATTTCAAATGCAAAATAGATTGGCAAGAAAGATCATCAGCAACTATTGGGATATCCGGTTTAAAGGTGGCTTTTAACACAAGCCTGCTTGATAGTGAAGCATGGTTCGAGACTCCTTATTCGTCAGTACGGCGACCTGCTGACGGTCATGAAGTACCAGCTTTACGGTGGGGTGATATTAGTAACAACGAAAGAGGAGCCGCATTAATTAATGATTGTAAATACGGATATGATGCAATGGGGACTAGAATGCGACTTACACTTATCCACAATGCTTATGAGCCTGATATACAAAGTGATATTGGACAACATATTTGTGCTTGGTCTTATGTTCCACATATTGGCAACTGGCGTAATGCAAACATTCCGGATAAGGCGGCAGAATTCAATCAGCCATTTTTTACATCTATTGGAGATAAAAACAAAGAAATAGAACCGGATTATTCTCAGCCATCAATATGGCGACCATTTCTACAAGGCGAAACTTCAGCAAGAATTGTTGCTATTAAACCGGCAGAAAACGGTAAAGGCATTATATTGCGAATAGCAGAAACGCATGGTAGAAATACATCTTTCTCACTGCACGAAATTCCTCAGAAATATACTTGGAGCTTTTGTAGTCTGACAGAACAAATTGGCAATAAATTAGAATCACAATTATTATCATTACGACCATGGGAGGTAATATCACTATTTGGCAAAATCTAAGAAAATAGACGAACAAGAAACATATCACCGATATACTGAATTCAATTATAATTCTTTCCGTTAGGCTTTATTTAAATCAGCAACAATATTTTACTAGTCAATAACTGTTATTAAATGATATTGTTCTGACAATAAGTGTAAGGGATATAATCATGTTACGTTCAGAAATAAATCAAATAATACGAGAAGCAGAAGAGT
>CAMZLY010000172.1 GCA_947311825.1 uncultured bacterium | reverse complement strand
TTAATATTTTTTAGTGGCTACAAAAAATGCTGCAAAAAATAATGTAACTAGTTGACTTCAAGGATGTTACGGAAAATTATGACCATTTTTGGCTGGAACATCCGCTATAAGTTTAAGATAACAATTAGCGTTAGACCTTTTCGTATAACCTCTAGTTAATTTAGAGTACAACTTATATGCAATTGCAGGGACCTTAACCAGCCTTAAGATTCCTAAAACGGCAGCACAAAACCGGGCGCACTTCAGTCATACTTACATTATACAAAAAACTTACATTATACAAAAAAATAGTAAAAACATATAAAACCACTTGACCATAATCATCCATTTTTGCTAACAATATCCTAACTGTTAAAAAAATAACAGTACTGTTAACTGTTTAACAGCATAAATGGTTTTGTTTTTTATAACGAGGATCACGTTCCTCAAAAGAAAGGTATGTCGAGTATGCATAAACTAGTAACTGTCGTAATCGCCTCTATGTTAATCACTTTTGCGTGGATTGATTCTTCACAAGCCACCAACGGTATGGACATGGAAGGCTATGGTCCTATTGCTCAATCTATGGGGGGAGCTTCTATAGCACGTGACAACGGCACCGCTGCTGTTATCAATAACCCAGCAACATTATCACTTATGCCCGACGGAAGTAACCGTCTTGATATCGCTATTGGTATTCTCAGCCCCAACATCAAATCATCCGCACCAGGTGCACCAACTGCACACTCAAGTGCTGATGCGTTCTTTATGCCAGCTCTCGGTTGGTCAGCACGTCAGGGCAAATGGACTTACGGTCTTGGCGTTTTTGGTCAAGGCGGTATGGGAACAGAATATTCTGCTACTTCTTTCCTCGCACTCAACTCCGGTGATAAAGTTCGCTCAGAAGTATCTGTAGGACGTTTTATTGTTCCACTTTCATATCAAGTAAATGATAAATTTGCTATTGCTGGTTCTGTTGACTTTCTTTGGGCAGGAATGGATTTAAAAATGGCGATGCCTGCTTCCGTTGGACAACAACTCATAAAAGGGCAACCCACACTACGACTCCCAAAACTGGGTGCCAACGACTGGATGCGAGTAGATTTCTCCAATGACAGCCAATTCACAGGCGAAGCTACTAGCTACGGTGTCGACGTAAAAGTAGGTGCAACTTATGCTATATTAGAGAACCTACGTATCGGTGCAATGTATCACGCACAGCCGGAACTTGGAGACCTTGACGCAGATAATGCAACAATATCATTTGGAAGTAGTGCAACTGGACAACAAGCAGGAATTCTAAGTGGTAAAGCCAAAGTTAGGGACTTCCGCTGGCCGGCACTTACTGGTGCTGGCGTCGCATGGGATGTAAACGAACGCTTACTCCTTGCCTTTGACTTCCGCTATATTTTCTGGAAAGATGCAATGGAACACATGGATGTTAAATTTATTGCTGATGGTGGTGCTGGGGAAGTTGAATTCTTATTACCACAAAACTGGCACGATCAAGCCGTCTATCAGTTTGGTGCTTCATACAAAGCCACCGACTCCTTAACACTTCGCGGTGGTTACAACTACGGGAAAAACCCTGTGCCAGATGCATTGGTAAACCCACTCTTCCCAGCAACAACCGAACATCATATTACCGGTGGCTTAGGCTTTAAACTAAGCAGTGGCAACAGTATTGATTTCTCAGTAATATATGTACCAGAAAACAAAGTCACAAACGGTGATGGTATAACAATCACTCACGAACAACTAAACGGTCAGCTTATGTACAGCATGTACTTCTAAAATAATCTAAAACAAAAAAAGACATGCTACTCCGGTAGCATGCCTTTTTTATACTTAGTCCTCACAGTTCCTACACTTAGTCCCACACTCTTAGTCTCAAGTAACGTTTGACATCATTCTCATGAAGTTTTCCGCTCTTCTCTGGCAGAAGATTAAGCAAAAGAGAACACCCTCTGCCGGCAGATTTAAAGTATAAATCCATTAAAATAGCCAGAACCTGATTACCTCTTCTTTGCATGTGTAATCAGCGGCTTCTTACCTCTTACCTTAAAGCTCTGGACAATCTCTTCCGCACTATCAAAAGGTACATTTACAAAAGAAAACTTATCCATTATCTGTACATCCTTAATTTGCCCTGGAGCTATTGAAGTCTTTTTAGTAATAAGTTCTACAAGTTTTCTGGCGTTAACTTTATCCTTCTTGCCAAGCGCAATAAATAAGCGTGCCTTACCGTGCTGATCAACCTGACGTCCTTTATTTCTAGCACCGCCTCCTTCTCTTATTTCACTATAAGCACTCGGTTTCAAATCATCATCTAGGCAATATTCAAGTGCCGCAGCTAAAACTTTTGTTGGATTACCATCTTCAAGCAATGCTTTAGCCAAGCTATAATACTGCTCATCAATCTTCCCTTCCATCACCTCGACTATATCGTCATATAATTTTTGCTTTTTAGCATTAATAATATCTGCAACCTTTGGAAGTTCATATTTTTTGATATCAACCCGAGCAGCTTTCTGAATAAACATCAACTTTCCATACTCACTAGGCGTGATAAATGTTATAGCAGTACCTTCTTTCCCTGCTCGTCCGGTACGCCCAATGCGATGAACATAAGACTCTGGATCCTGCGGCAATGAATAGTTTATAACATGCGTCATATCATTTACATCAATACCGCGGGCAGCAACATCGGTTGCCACCAAAATATTAATTTTCTTTTTCTTAAACTTGCTAAGCGTGCGCTCTCTTTGTGCCTGAGAAATGTCACCATGAATAGCTTCGGCATCATATCCCCTATCTACCAAACGAGAAGCAACATCATCTACATCACGCTTGGTGCGGCAAAACACCAATCCATAAAAATCCTCTTCAATATCTACAATACGACATAATGCATCAAATTTACTCGACATTCTAACTTCAAAATATATCTGCTCGGTCAAGTTTGTCGTGAGCTGTTGTTTTTCAACTTTAAGAAACTCATAGCCGTCCATATACTTATTTGCAAGTGCCTTAATTCTACTCGGCATAGTTGCAGAAAATAATAATGTTTTTCTTTCAGGATTGGAATGCTTCATAATCTCTTCCATATCCTCAACAAAACCCATATTCAACATTTCATCAGCTTCATCAAGAATAAGATGGTCAATCCCACCAAGTTTTAGCGTACGACGATTAAGATGGTCAATCACCCGCCCCGGTGTACCTACCACAATATGAACACCTTTTTTCAATCTACGTAACTGCTGATCAATCGACTGTCCACCATATATTGGCACTACTTTTATATTATTGTCGCCTTTAAGGGAGTTTATTTCTTCGGCAACCTGTACCGCCAACTCCCTAGTAGGAGCCAAAATTAATGCTTGAACTGATTTCTTGTTTTGATCAATCATCTCAATAAGCGGCAGACCAAAAGCTGCTGTTTTCCCTGTCCCTGTCTGTGCCTGTGCGATAATATTCACGTTACCCCCAAGCATTGCAGGTATCGTTAAAGCCTGAATCTCGGTAGGTTCTTCAAATCCCTTTTTATTAACTGCATCTAACGTTCTTGGTGAAAGTCCTAAATCTTTAAATGTTTTCTTCATAATATCCTTCTTATCCTAGGTGCTTATATTATTTTATATGTCAAAGACTCACCATTAGCCGAAAAAAGGCAGTAACACCCTTATTATAGAGCATTATCCATAACAAAAGAGGCTTAAAAGGAGACTAGAGGACTATAGGCAAATGCCTAAAGACCGTTTCTCAATTTATTACAATGATATTTCAATTGACGCTTACTAAATTTACCCATGCGCCAATTTACAAAAGCTTGCTACATCATAACTAAATCGGTACTTGGTCGAATGTTGCGATGTGGTATCATATTCCTATATACTATTACAACCTTTTAAATTAAAAAAATCCAACAGTCCTAATCTGACGTAATCGTGGGGTGCATTTGGGGTCGCAGGAATTAAATCGTTATAAATCTTATAATTACAATTGCTACCACCACCCCACCTATGATACTATTTTGTCAGTAAATTATGTTCAACTAGGAAAATATAAGGAATAAGATATGAAAATAAAACTACTCACTACTCTTATAGCAATACTCGCAATCACATCAATCGCAGCCCCAATTCGTGTCGCAATACTGGGATTTGACGATGAAACAGGACTAGCTGCTGACAAAAAACTCGGCGGAGCCATTGATACAGAGTCGCTCGCATCGAAAGGCACACATCTGGTTACACAAAAAATGATAGGGCAGCCCAACTATGTGTTGGTAGACCAGCGTGATTTCATGGCACAAATGAAAAAACTAAAAATGGAAGATGAAGGCAAATCCATATCACTAAAGCCTACCTATTTAGATGCAGCCAGAGCATTAAATACTGATATTCTTTTGCGTGGTACTTTAATGACATTTTCCACTGGCAAACAGAATATAGATCAAGGTGGTTACAAGGTTACCCTAGCTAATGTTTCTATGACTGTTGCCGTCCAAGCACAAGATGTTGTTGACGGTAGCGTAATTGCTATGTCAACAGGTAATGCTAAACAATCTTTCAGACAGACCGCAAATGTACAAACTGAATTAAGTGAAGATGATGTCCTTGGATTAATGAGCAAGGCGTTAGATCAGGCGATACCGGAAGTGACCGCCGGTGTTAACAAAAAAGTTATAGAACTTGAAAAACGCGGAAGGATTCTGCTTACAGTTACGTCAACAGTCGATCCGGCAATGGTAGAAATTGACGGCGTACTTGTAGGCAGTACTCCAATGGAAAAACTTACCATATATAAAGGTGAGCATCTTTTCCATGTTTCTCGTCCGGGTTATGAATCCATCACCAAACGTGTAAACTTAAACAACGATGTAACTATTCAGGTTCCTATGCTGAGAACAGACCTAACAGCAGACGAGAAAACAGAAATTCTGAAATCTGCTGACCTTCGTGCATATATGATGGACGGTAAACCCGACCTTCTTATACAGACAATTGATTAAAATAAATTTAAAACTAATTTTTCTAAACCTACAGCCTACAGCCTATTGCGACTATGACAGAGGAATATACAAAATTTTACTCAGAACTTGAAGAGAAAATAAATATCATTTCTCATATTCTGGGTGGGGCATTAAGTATTGCCATGCTGGCGTTACTGGCGACATTCTCCGGTATATGGGGAAGTGTTTGGCACATTGTAAGTTTTAGTATTTTTGGTACCAGCTTAATTGTTTTATTCACTGCCTCTTCCGTTTATCACGCATCAAAGAACCCGAAAGTAAGAAGCAGATTGCGTGTCTTCGATCATGCCGCCATTTATGTTCTTATTGCGGGAACTTACACGCCATATACCCTTGTAACGCTACACGGATCAATGGGATGGACTATGTTTGGGATTCTATGGAGCATCGCCATAACCGGAATAATCTTAAAACTATTCTATACAGGGCGTTTCAAAATACTATCAACATCCATATATGTCGTCATGGGCTGGATAATTCTTATTGCGATAAAACCATTGGTCGCCAACCTAGATCCATCAGGTTTATTCTGGCTCGGGGCAAGTGGTTTATCATACACCGTTGGAGCAATAATATACAGCATCAAGAAAATAAGATTCAACCATGCGATATTTCATATTTTTGTTTTGCTTGGTGCCATATGTAGTTTTATTTCAATCTTCTTCTATGTTTTATAGTTCGATAAAACTGATATCATATTAACATCTAAACCACAAACATCCGGCAATGAATGCCGCCTGCTTCTCACGTACATGCTCCTTAAAATGAATATGATCTTCATAAAGATCCAACATATCCCCTAAATTACCGGTAAATGTATTAAGATCAATCGACGAAATCCCCGCATCTTTCATAACGGCATCAGCTATCTCATTATACGCATCCACATCAACAGAAAACCTTTTAAAACCGGCATTTCCTGAATTATGAACAGTATCACTAACCGGCGTAATTCTTATCCATATTAATTTAAGTCCCATAGTGGAAACTATTTTAACAATTGCTTTAAGGTTACTTTCATACAGCCCTGGATCAACCTGCTTTATATTATCATCATCATAAACCTTAATATCATGTAGCCCGCAATTTAAAAGCAAAAAATCCGCATTGATCCCTCCACTTTTAGATTTTTCTTGCAGAAATTTTAGTACCATAGATGAATCGCCGCCGTTTGCACCTTGTGGGTTGTCAAGATTTAGCAACGCCTCTTCTTCCCCTTCTTTACGAGAATACTCCACTACATTCTTTAAATATTTCTCCAAATATGATCCATAATGAATAGAAATACTATCACCTAAAACATAAATTCTCATAACTTCCTTCTCCATTATTAGAAAACCCGATCAAAAGAAATAAACAATACACCACGCTGTTTAATAGGACTGCTTAGGCGATATGAATGTTTCACACCGCTAATTGACAATTCTATATAATCAAGCCCGTCAGGACATGATATGCGTCCGACGTTGATAAATCTCGGCAATGTCTCCCAATGCCTAAAATCTGGTTGCTCCAACATAAAAAGAATCATCCATGTTGCCAAGCCTGCCCACTCATTATGATCTGAAACGGCATCAACAACCATACATTTACCAACAACACGCCCCGTTGTTTTCACTCCTGTTTTCAGAATCACCTGCTGCTCTGACAATGCCGCAAGGTAACTTAGATCAACCATATTATAGGCATAACCAAGCATTTTATCATCATACAGGATTCCAACAGTCGGCTCCTGCCTTCCGCCAGTAGGCGGACGAGAACTATAATCAGCAACACGCCCCATCATAACTATACAAATAAGCTCATGATCACCAGAAGCCTCAGGAACGGGGCCATTCTTAAGACCAGTAGCCAAATCACCATTTTTAAGCGATATATGACCAGTATCACTTATTGCCAATGAATCACTTATTTTTGAAGCCTTACGATACTCTACTCTCGCATTTGAAGGATCATCAACAAGCTCCATGCAAAGCCCTGCCATATAACGGGAAAAAACATCTTCCGGGTAATCGCCAAGAATCTCCGGCTTAAGACTATTAATAATACGACGTCCCTCTACCCCCGCCCCCTGCCAATCACCCTCCGCCATATATGTCATTGCAGATAATACATGCAGATAACTGCGCTCAAAAGGATATCCATAAAAATTGAGCATATTATCGTTAATAACCATACTACCCACCCCGCGGGAGACACTAAGCGTATCCATCTTACCCAAAAGATCATTTGCCTCATTATAATCGTGTGCACTTTCAGGGAATTGTCCAGCCGCTTGATAAATAGTTCCACGCTCCATCAGGAACAAAACACGGTCACGCTCAGGGATTTCTGCACCCTCAAGATGTTGCAAGGCGGCGTTAGGATCACCGTTATAATATGCTGTACGTGCCCTATCCAACACTGGAGTGGAACAGCCAGACACAAAAGCAATCATTACCGAAGCCGACACGACTCCGGTAACGACTCTATACCATCGTTGCAACGATTGCATTTTACCATCCGATCAGAGGTTTACTGGCTTCGCGTGCAATCTCGTGTTCAGCAATCCAGACCATCTCACCTGTAGTAATATCAGTAACTTCCATTGTCAGCTTATAATAGCTAAATAACTTCTTGGAAACTCGAACCTGTTTGCCGCTAGCTTTATTGATCTTGGTAAATGAACCGGTAATCATATATTTTACACCCAACTGGTTGCCAATTGCTGCATTTTGACCAGGCGTAACATTAGCGGCCTGATACCCCTGTTCATCCATAATTTTTTTACGGGCAGTTTCATTAACAAAACGAACCTTACCAGACTGCAAAAGTGTAACACGCATCTTGTCAGTAAGACTCTTGGTATCAATATGCTCATCAGTATTATTATTAAGTGGGGCAATCATCATGATTGGCTGCTCTGTCTGCTTAGACATAAATGGGCTGTCTAATAACTGATTACAAATATCTTTAGACAACTTCTGTAAATCAGTTTGGTCATAATTCTGGTCATAATGCCGACCATCGGTCGGGTCAACCTCTTTAACCGATACCCTAAACGCAGAACAACCTGTTGACATCAACATAGCCATACTCAGACCGACAACACCTAAACCAGCAAATATAATCTTCTTCATTTCAACGTCTCTCCTTTATTATAAATATACAATATCAAATATAGGAGGTATGATACTCTTAACTAATATATATGCAAGTCCATAAATCGAAAAAAAATTAATCTGTTGAGCCCCTTGCAAAACTATTTACCTGAAAGACAAAACTTTCCTCGTACAGTTATTTTGCAAGCACCTCAACTATTTATTATTTAAAATCCATTTTTTATTAAACCAGAAATATTGATCGGGGTGTTTTCGTATTAGATCATCAAAATGTGCCATTACTAATTTTGTCATACGCTCAATATCTTCATCTCTATCAAGTTCATTATTTGGATAGACAGCATCACTGCTAAGTCTCCAGTGATGATTCCCCCACCCTTCACGCCAAATATGAACCGGCAAAATAGGGACACCTGCACTCCGGGCAAAAAACGCCATACCACGGGCAATATCAGCCTGTCCGCCAAGAAAATCTACGGTTATTGGATTTTTCTTGGCTCTTATATCTGGCAAAATAGCCAGTACCTTTCCATTTTTAAGTTTTTCCACTACTCCGGCAATAGTTCGTGACCCCATTTTTACAGCATCAATTGCTGTCGCTTCTCGAGTTCTATTCAAAAATTTATCTACCAATGGATTCTTCTGACTACGCATAATAACAAACAACGGTACACCAAAATTAGCGAGTGAAATACCGGCAAGCTCCCAGTTGCCCATGTGCGTTAATGCAAGAATTGCTCCTGTACCATCGGCAAGATATGGATCAAGATCAGTAGGTTTACCATCTGCAAAAGTTTTCTTAATACGCTTATCAGACATCAGCGGTACCCGCAATAATTCGACTGCACCAAAACAAAAATTACGCAAAGCCAACCACAAAATCTTTTTTATTTCTTTATCCGAATGCGTATTCCCAAAAACAGAGCGAACCCTCTCTTCAAAGCCATACATACGTTTCCGCATAACAACAGATGCCAATTTTGCCACCAGCCAACCAATAGATAATGCTATGCGATAGGGCATAATACTTACCAGCCCGGCAATCATTCGCAAAAGAATATATTCAACTATATGTTTTGTTCTATAATGCATAAATAATACAAAAGCTCAAATTTTAATGGTCACCTGTCGATACAGATGCACCCTTTATTAGATTTATCTTTATGAAGCCTGCACAATCCCCTGCACCACGTCAATATAAATACCCATTATCTTTAGATAAAAAAATTATTGTTTTTTATATGGACACAAATACCTCACTTTGCTATAAACGCCTCATTGAATTACAAAATTCATGGTATTTTTCATTTGTTTTATGAATAATACGTAAGTAGTGACACGTAAATAAATATTTATTTCGTGTTTTAAATGGTCACTAATAGAGAAATGTATTCTCTGTTGATATAGTGACTTAATAGAAGTAAGGAGAAGTAGTATGAGTACGGGTACAGTAAAATGGTTCAGTTCAGATAAAGGTTACGGTTTCATCACTCCAGACGACGGAGGTAAAGATCTGTTCGTGCACCATTCTGAAATCAAGACATCTGGTTATGCAACACTTGACGAAGGCCAGAAGGTAGATTACGAAGTAGGCGAAGGACAAAAAGGTCCTTGTGCTAAAAATGTAATCCCTAATTAAATTGAATTTTATATTTAATTGATTATTAAAAAGCATCAACCTTTACGGTTGATGCTTTTTTATGTTCCCCTATATTCTGTGATAATTTCAAGACTAAGTTTACTGCCTGGTTTGAGTATATCTGGACAACCACCGGCTGCTTCTATCTCCATAAACTTGTCAGTATCGCAATAGACACTATAACACACGCCTTTATCAGAAGGAGATTTAGCCGGATCAGCATCAACTATATCAATATATTTCTGATCAGCTGTTAACCGCTCGGCAATTCGTGTTATTTCCATTTTTTGATGCGGGAGATACAGCTTAATCCATGGAATTTTATCACTAAGCCCAACCTGATACCTTAATGAACCGTCGGCAACTATATGCCATAATCCATTTGTCAAATAACGGTGGCTATCACTTGGCTCATACATATCCCATATCTCGGAAGAATTAATTCCGGGAAAGACAACCTCAGTCCCATCCCCACAATCAAATTGACAGAGCGACCATGGTGCCAACAGGCACTGTTCATTCGAAAGAGATCTAGTGCCGATATATTGAATAGTTTCTATCGTTTTAACAGATAGAAATTCTTTCGTTGTTTTTACAGTAACATCACGCCGGAAAATTGTCGAGACCCCCAGACCGGATGCATTAATCAAATCCACCTCTGCCTCGATAACCGCATGATTCTCTTTCCTCTCCACCACTTTAAATCGTGAACCGGTCACCCCAGGCGGAACACGCCACTCACCAGTGGAATACTCATACCCCATTACTGGCAAGAACAAGCTGGAAGAAGAATTGCGCCAAGCCCAAAGAATGGACTCCATTGGGCGACTTGCCGGTGGCATAGCCCACGACGTCATATCTCATATCGCCTGCTAGATAAACAAATCAAAAAAAACAACCATAACCACCGCAACTAAAGACCAGAAATTACCACTTGACCGTCGAGACGAACGTGATACCAAGATGGATCCCGTCACCACCCTACGGTATGAATAAAAAGATTAAAACTCAACAATCTTTTTATTCTTCTCTTATAATTTTGGCTCCAAGTTGCTGAAATTGTTTTACAACTTTCTCATAACCCCGATCTATCGCCTGTGCGTTATCAATTATGCTTGTTCCTTTTGCACAAAGTGCCGCAATCAAGAGTGCAATACCAGCCCTGATATCAGGGCTAGACATCCTGCTACCCTGTAACTGACTAGGCCCCGAAACAATCACCCGGTGCGGATCACATTGCACAATACGCCCGCCCATCTCTATCAACCGGTCAACAAAGTACATTCGACTTTCAAACATTTTCTCAAAAAACAAAACCGTACCACCCGCCTGAGTTGCAAGTACAATAGCAATACTCATCATGTCTGAAGGAAAATTAGGCCAAGGACCATCTTCAATCTTAGGAATAGCAGAACCAAAATCATCATTAACAGATAATTCTTTTTGAGAATCAACATGGCAAATGCCATCTGTGATAGTCCAGTTAAGACCAACCTTGTTGAAAGGACGGGTCAAAACATCAAACTCATCGGCATCCACATTCTTTACATCTATAGAGCCACCCGTTGCCGCTGCTGCCACAAGATAACTTACCGCCTCTATGCTGTCAGTGCCAATTCGATGTCGAGCTCCTGACAAACTATCAACACCATCTATCCGAAGATAATTTGTGCCAATATTTGTTATTTTTGCTCCCATCTTATTCAATAGCCGGCAAAGGTCTTGCACATGCGGTTCACATGCAGCATTAAAAATGGTGGTTGTTCCTTTTGCCAGCACTGCCGCCATGACAATATTCTCAGTAGCAGTCACACTGGCTTCATCAAGTAATATTCTTGTTCCCTGCAGCCTATCACTGGAGCTGAACTCATAAGATTTATCTGCGGTGACAATTACACCAAGCTTGATCAAACCTTCAAAATGGGTATCAAGGCGGCGGCGACCAATAACATCTCCGCCCGGAGGAAATATCATCACCTTTCCATGCCGTGCCACCATCGGCCCGGCAAACAGAATAGATGATCGTACTTTACGACACAATTCCTGACTAAGTTTCCGCTTTCTGATTCCCTTGGCACATATAGTAGCAGTATGTCCGCTTAAATCTACAGTCGCACCAAGTTCCACAAGAATATCCAGCATCGTCAGCACATCATTAATCAAGGGAAGATTCTGCAAAATAACCGGCTCCGAAGTCAGCATACAAGCTGCCAACATCGGTAATGCCGCATTCTTATTGCCCGGCGAAGTATGCACGCCTTTAAGCGGTACTCCACCCTCTATAATAAAACGTGCCATAATAATCTTTCTTCATATCTTTTTGTAACGTTCATTCTCAAAGCCGTATAACAAACATCATACCATTTCGGCTCCCCGATATACATCGGGATCCTCGACATAAAGCCGACACTAGTTATTCACTGTTCACTATTAGTTATTCGCTGCCCCTACATGCTACGAATAACAGAAACAACATTCTCGACAGTGAAGCCAAACTCTTCTTCTAATACTTTATAAGGTCCAGACTTTCCATATCCATCCATACCGATAACCCGCCCCTCTTCACCAATATATTTTTCCCAGCCATAAGGAATAGCAGCTTCAACTGCCAGACGCTTCTTGCAACTTGGCGGAAGAACAGAATCACGATACTCTTTAGACTGTGCATCAAATATTTCCAGACAAGGCATACTTACCACACGGATATTCATATCTGAAGCAACTTCTTTAGCTGCACTTAATACTAGGTTCACTTCTGAACCTGTTGCCATCACAACCATATCCGGTTCGCCTTCACCACTCTGCCAAAGAGTATAAGCTCCCTTTTCAAGTTCTGATGCTGGCGGATATACAGATCGATCAAGAACATCCAAATTCTGACGTGTAAGCAACAGCAATGTAGGACCGTTTGTATTTTTAAGAGCAGCTACCCATGCCGCACCTGTTTCTGTAGGATCTGCCGGACGGATAACGGTAACATTTGGCATACAACGTAAACTAGGAATTTGCTCTACCGGCTCATGAGTAGGACCATCTTCACCAACATAAAAACTGTCATGTGTAAACACATATATTACCGGAAGATTCATAAGTGCCGCCAAACGTAATGTGGGACGAACGTAATCAGAAAAAACAAAGAACGTCGCACCAAACACACGGAATCCACCATGTACAGTCATGCCGTTTAATATTGCCCCCATAGCCAGTTCGCGAATACCGAAATGGAGATTACGACCACCAAAGCTATTTGGACCAACCGAACCTTCATCATTAATAAATGTTTTTGTGCTTGGTGCCAAATCAGCAGAACCACCTACAAGTTGCGGCATAGCCTTAGCCAACGCCTGAATAACCGTACCCGATGCAGCACGAGTAGCAGTGGCCTTTTCAAATAGAGGCAAACACTCTTCAATATTTGCAGGAACCTCATTATCAGCAAAAATATCCCATTTCTCACGCCATTCAACATTTGCCGCAGAATGCTTATTGAATTCTTTTGCCCATTTATTAGCTTTACGCTTTAGCTTCTTATGTACTGCAGCAAAAATATCATAAACCTCTTCTGGCACATAAAATTTCTTATCAGCAGGTAATCCAAGATTACTCTTTGTTGCGGCTACTTCCTCTTCTCCCAATGGTGCACCATGCACCTCGGCAGTATCATGCAGATTAGGACTACCTTGTCCAATATGAGAATTACAAATAACCAAAGTTGGACGTGTTTTTTCTCGTTGTGCTTTCTTTATTGCCTTGTCAATCTGATGATAATCATGAGCATCAATTTCAATAATATTCCAGTTATAGCCCTGAAAACGTTTCTTTACATCATCACTACAAGCAAGATCAGTTGACCCTTCAATTGTGATACGATTACTATCATAAAAAACAACTAGTTTATTTAAGCCCAAATGTCCGGCAAGCGAGCAAGCCTCATGACTAATACCTTCCATCATATCGCCATCACCACACATAACATAAGAATAATGATCAACCGGAGTATAATCGGCAATATTAACCCGTTCTGCGAGCATTCTTTCTGCCAAAGCCATACCAACAGCATTAGCAAGACCTTGTCCTAATGGACCAGTAGTGGTTTCCACACCATCAGTATGACCATATTCCGGATGCCCTGGAGTCAAGCTGTCCAGTTGACGAAACTTAGCAAGCTCTTCAATTGGTAAATCGTACCCAGAAAGATGAAGCAAACTGTAAAGCAATGTGGAACCGTGTCCACCAGAAAGCACAAAGCGATCACGATCAGACCAGTCAGAAACAGACGGACAATGCTTAAGATGTTTAAGCCACAAAACTGAAGCAACATCAGCCATCCCCATAGGCATTCCGGGATGCCCTGAATTTGCAGCTTGAACACTATCAATTGCCAATCCTCTTATAACATTAGAAACCAAAGAAAATTCTTCATTTGTAATTTTACTCATTATTTTGCTTCCTTTTTTAATAAATCATTTGAATATCTTCATTAACCATTAATAACTGACAATATATGCCTTTAAATCACACAAAAGTCAATATGAACCGTATTTTTATCAATTTATTTGCAATTTCCCTAGCCTAAGTTTCTTGATTTCAATAAAAAACTAACCTTTTTATTGAAATCAAGAACAGAAATAGCGAATAAACGTATTTCATCCGGTAGACTTAAAAATGAGAAAAGTACACTAAAAACGGCAAAAAGTGCCCGCAAATCATACCGAAAGCTTCGCAATCAGGTAGATAAATAGTTTTGCAAGAGGCTCAGTATTTTAGCAATCTATTTCAATCAGATCCATGTGCGAGCCTGTATTGAGCATCTCGGCGGCACCGGACTCTGTTACCCTTAGACCATTTTCCCTGCGTAGTCCAAAATCTTTGGTAACAAAAAAAGTGTCGGCCTGAAATGTCATGTTCGGTTGTAGTGTATATTCACTAATAGTTTCCATCCAAGGCTTTTCAACTTCAATCAGGCCAAGACCATGGCAAGGATCGTATAGATAGAACTCTTGTCATTTATCTCTTCAACTTCAACTCAGGACAATCATTGTTCACCTGCCAGCGTGGATTTCTTTCATGTAACGCCTCCGTCAATGCAGTACAAGCTATGCGATACGACTGCGAAGCCTCTACACCGAGAAGCTGTGACTTCAACACAATCGCCATCTCCCCCGTCGCAGTTCTATCTGCCACAAAAACACCTTTGCGCGGTTTACGTTCAATCAACCCTTGAGATTCTAGTGCTACAAAAGCTTTTTCAACAGTTCCCTGACTAACCTCAAATTCAGTACGCAAATCAAGCACACCAGGTAAAGGAACACCGGGCGACATAAACCGAATACGCTCTTTTAACACGTTTTTGATAATAAAACGGTTGTAACGTTGGCTCTATGAGCCAAAATATTTTGTTTTGCAAGAGGCTCTTTATAAATCAAATAAACAGCTTGATATTAAATGCCAGATATAGGATATTTACCTATATGACAAAGAAAATTCCATATGCAGTTGCCAATTATGAAAAGCTTGTTAGAGAAAACTTCTATTTTGTTGACAAAACACGCTTTATTCGGAATCTGGAGGAGTACCAAATTCCGGTATTTCTGCGTCCGCGCCGCTTTGGCAAAAGTCTCTGGTGCTCAATTCTCGAGTGTTACTATGATGTGAATCGCGCCGATCGTTTTGATGAGCTGTTCGGCGATACCGATATCGGGCGTGAACCGACCCCATTACGCAACAGCCGTATGGTTATGCGGTTCGATTTCTCGGTTGTCGAAGTTAAATCTAATGTGGTTGCTATGGAGCAGTCATTCAACGGTGCCTGCCGTGATGCACTACGTGTATTCATCGCCAATCACCAAAACCAGGCAGATTTCTCTGCGGCTCTTGATGCCGCATCTGCATCCGATGCCATGCGCTTAATACTAAGTGCCGTATCCAGCCGAAAGCTCCCCCCCTCTATATATCATAATCGACGAGTACGATAACTTTACCAATCAGCTTATTACCTCACATCAGGATGGATTATATGAGGAGCTAACCACTGGCGACTCGTTTCTGCGCACATTTTTCAAGGTCATCAAAGCCGGTGTCGGTGAAGGCAGTGTAGACCGTCTATTTATTACCGGAGTGCTGCCAATTACTATCGACGACCTGACCAGTGGATTCAATATTGCCCAGATTATCACACTGAAAGAAGATACCCTCTCCATGATGGGATTTACACAGGCTGAGACAGAGGCATACAT
>CAMZLY010000171.1 GCA_947311825.1 uncultured bacterium | reverse complement strand
GCAAAAAACAGGCCGCATAATCCCCATCAATACCAATATTATTATCCCTTTGGGTTTATGTCAATGAGGTCGACCATCGGACGCTTACTCATTTAATACGTTTTAGATAATAAAACGGTTGAAACGTTGGCTCTACCTGTCACGCCGTAAAGGCGAAGCCCGAAAGCGGATGAGCCAAAATTTTTAGTTTTGCAAGTGCCTCAAAGTTATATATAAAAACAGCCCACAAAAAATACGCGTGGTACTGGTTCTGTTTGTGCTTAATTTTAGGGCTGTAAGCCCTATGCAATTTAGCTCAGGGTGCCAACCCTGAGAATAAACGTAACAAAAGAATATTCGCCCTGAAAGGTCGACGGAAATCGCTTGGGTATCTTTTTTGCAACGCACTTTCAGCCCTACTCCTTTTTGACGGTTGAGCTCACCTGCATTTTGGCGCAACAGCGGAAAAATGTTAGGTGCAACGATTTGTTAGCATTTTTCGTAAATCGTCTCAGGAGCAATATCGAACCCACACTCCCAAGCTAATGTTGGCCAAGAATCAAGAAAAAACTTAGAAAACTCTTTAGGATTACGCAATGTTTCTGCTTGACGATACTTTTTAATAATATCTATTAAATCAACACTTCCTTTTTTCCCATCATTAAATTCAACAAAGATTTTAAAGTCATGAAGATATTCAGCTTTTTTTAAATAAATACTTTCCATTAAAAAACTCCTATACCAATGGTTCAATTTTATGAAATTCTTTAGAATCCCACATATCAAGCAGCTCCTCTTTATGAAGTTCTGCCCATTCTTCAACTAAACCTCTCACTTTTGCAGGAAGTTTTCCAACTATAATATTTAAAGTTTGAATATCAATTGATGCTCTATGTTCGTTATATCTTACATGGAAGTGTGAAGGATTATGCTCCTCAAAATACATCGTAATAATAATTCCTAAAAATCTACTTATTTCAGGCATTTAACAATCTCCTTACGTTGTTATAGAAACAATAATCTTATTATATCATGCTAACGATCACCAATGACCGTTTTTTTGCTTTTTCAATTTAGATGTTGATATTAGTACAAATTATTTTATAAGTAAAGTAATGATATAAAAACATCCTACAAAAAATACGCATGGTACTGGTTCTGTTTGTGTTTAATTTTAGGGCTGTAAGCCCTGTGCAATTTAGCTCAGGGTGCCCAATATATTTGTCTATTTTTAATTTCATTTTCTAAATATTTTTGCAAATATACCACCGGCCATTAAATCTAAGCCAATTATCAATAGAAGATAACCTTTATTTTCCCAAAAAATCCCAGATAGAACTGAACCGATAGATAAGCAAGAACTATAAAGTATTTCAAAAGAACTATTTTTTATTATTTTTTCGTCAAGAACTGATGATTTCTTTCTGGTGATCATCTGATATTTCGTGATATACAGTTTTATGGTGACATATGAAAAAACTACCAAAACAACTTGAAGAGCTTTTTTAACCTAAAGCCTGCTCATTGCCTCGGCTTCTCTGACTGGGCGGAAAGAATACCGATGCTCTGGGCAAGGACCAAACTCGAATAATGCCTCAACATGCAGTTGCGTTCCATAGCCTTTGTGTTTGGCAAAGTGATATTGGGGATATTTTTGATCAAGTACTACCATGTGTTCATCACGAACAACTTTGGCTATTACGCTGGCTGCGGCAATAGAAAGGCTCTTGGAATCGCCGCCAACAATCGATTTTGATTCGCAAGGAAAGGTTTTTACGGGCAAACCATCAACTAATACGAAATCGGGCTTAACGGGTAAATCGGCAACGGCAAGTGCCATTGCATTGTGCGTCGCTTGTAGAATATTAATTTCATCAATAGTTTCACTATCAACAAGACCAACACCAATTTTGATGTGAGGCTCCCCCATCAAAACAGAAAAAAACTTAGCACGTTTTTTTGCACTAAGTTTTTTGGAATCGGTCAGACCGTCAAGTAATTCTGCGGCATCACCACTTTCAATAAAATTCCGTTCAAGTATCACTGCCGCAGCAACTACCGGACCTGCTAATGGACCACGCCCTGCTTCATCTACGCCGGCAATCAAAGCATAATTCTCTGACCAATACTTCTTTTCAAAAAAGAGTAATGATTGATCAAGCGAAAGTGGTTTTTCTTCTGAATTCTGCATATTGACCTTCTCGGTCACATTTTTATGGCGTTGTTCGTCTCAATCCAAGACTGCGGCGTAGCCCGCCGGAAACTGCGTCCACTGCGTCACCATGTCCAAGCGTTACCATGTCCACTGCGTCACTCTGTCCAATGCGTCACCATGTCCACTGCATGGACGCTTGGTCAGAGACGGCCAACGCTACATCTTTTTGTCGAAGTTGCAATTTCCTCATTCAAGATTTGGCGTTAAATGCTCGGCGTTGTTTTCTGCTATTTGCGGAATTTTTCTTTTAAGCGAGCCTTCTTACCAACAAGGTCACGTAAGAAATATAGCTTAGCACGACGTACATGAGCACTGCTAACTACTTCGATACTATCAATGAATGGTGAATGTACAGGGAACACACGTTCAACACCTATACCATGTGAAATACGACGAACAGTAAAAGTTTCTAATGAACTACCACCATCTTTAGCAATTACTGTACCCTGGAATAACTGGATACGTTCTTTTTCACCTTCTTTAATTTTCACATTAACCTTAACTGTATCACCAACAGCAAAATCTGGCACATCAGACTTAAGATTTGACTTATTTATTTTATCAATTGCAACATTTATCATTATTTCCCCTTTTTCGACTCAATCATCGCTATAAGCGACTATCTTTTATTAAATTATACTTTTATACAAAGCAATTCTACCATTCTACAACAAATCAGGCCGTCTCTGCCTAGTGCGCGACTCAGATTGCTTCGCACGCCAACTTGCAATGGCTTCATGATTGCCAGATAACAATATTTCCGGAACTTTCAGCCCTCTAAAATCGGAAGGCCTCGTATATTGCGGGTATTCCAGCCCCCCCGCACTAAAAGTTTCTTTTTCTGCCGCACCTTCACCACCCAGAACTCCGGGTAACAAACGTACAACTGCATCAACAACAACTGCTGCTGGTAATACGCCATTTGTCAAAATATAATCACCTATTGATAACTCATAAGGTGAGAATATTTCACAAATCCTCTCATCAATTCCTTCATAGTGCCCGCAGATAAAAACAATATGCTCTTCCACTGACAACTCTTCGGCAACCGACTGTTCAAAAGTACGCCCTTGCGGAGTCATTAAAATCAACTTCGACTCCGGCGTTAAAACCGATTCAATAGCACTACAAAGCGGTTCCGCTTTCATTACCATGCCCGGTCCACCACCATACGGACGATCATCGGTTCTATGATGAACATCAGTAGCAAACGTCCTTAAATCAATGGTATTAAACTCAACAGCTCCACGACTTACAGCCTGTTTAAGCATGCTTTCATGTAAAAAACCATTTAGCATACCGGGGAAAATCGTTATAATATCAATTTTCACCGATTTATTCCATTGCGACTAAACCATATAACTAAACTTCGAGGTGCTTGCAAAACTACTTGTGCGTGGCAATTTTTTGCATTTTAGGCGAGCAGATTATGCCTTTTGAGCAATTTGGCATACCCGTAGGGTCTGTAAAATTGCGAAAAAGCGGAATATGCCGCATAAAATCAAAAAGTGCCCGCAGATAGTTTTGCAAGTGCCTCCTTCGTTAAATATTTGGTTATGCCTCTACCTTTTCTTCAGTTTCTTCCGCAACCGCTTCTTCAACAACTACTTCTTCTTCGGCAGTTGGTGCAGCAACTTCTTCAGCTTCGACAGTAGCAACAATTTCTTCTACTTTTTCAGCAACATCAGTTGAATTTGCAGCGATGCGAGATTTTTTTATAAGACTTTTAACGGTATCACTAGGTGCAGCACCTACGCCCAACCAGTATTCAATGCGATCCATTTTAAGACTAAAATTGTCTTTTTTCATTTTAGGATCGTACCAGCCTAACAATTCCAAAAACTTTCCATCACGCGGTGAACGTGTATCTGCCGCAACAATACGATAAGATGCCGCATTCTTTGCACCAGTTCTTCTTAATCTAATTTTTACTGCCATCTATTTCCCTCTCGTTATCCAATATAAGTAGCTATCTTTTAAAGACCTTCGACATCGAATTTAGCCACATTTCCTCAAAAAGTTAAGGATATTACACATTTTTTCACAAAGAATGCAAGCTATGTTATATTTTTTCTTACTTTTTTTGTTTAAAACTAAGTTTATCACTAGCCTTTACCGCAGTAACACTTATTACTCCGCCTCCATTTAGATTGCCCTGCAACAACTCTTCCGCCATAGGATCTTCAATATATTTCTCTACAGCACGCCTTAATGGTCGTGCACCAAGGGCAGAATCAAACCCTTTATCAATCAAGAATTCTCGTGCAGACTTAGCTAAACGTAAAGACTTGCCTTTTTCTTCAAGACGACTAATAACTTTTGCCATCTCTAAATCAAGTATTACGCTGACATCATCACGAACCAATTGATGAAACACAACAATATCATCTAAGCGATTAAGAAACTCAGGCTTAAATACATGTTTCGCATCAGAGATAAGCTGCGCTTTAAGCCTTTTATAATCCGCTTTTTCGCCTGAATCGCCAAATCCAAGACCACCGGATTTCTTTGCTGAATCAAAACCGAGATTAGAGGTCATAATAATTACCGTATTTCTGAAATCAACTTTTCGACCCTGACTATCTGTTAAGCGTCCCTCTTCAAGAATCTGAAGGAGCATGTGCATAACATCCGGATGTGCTTTTTCAACTTCATCAAACAATACCACAGAATATGGCTGACGCCTTACCCGCTCGGTTAATTGTCCACCTTCTTCATGACCAATATATCCAGGAGGTGAACCAATAAGTCGTGATACAGTAAATTTCTCCATATACTCTGACATATCGAGCTGAATTAATGATTCTTTTTTATTAAACATAAATTTAGCTAAAGTTTTGGCTAACAATGTTTTCCCTACCCCTGTCGGTCCAAGAAAAATAAATGAGCCTATCGGTCGATTTGGATCTTTCAAATCTGCACGTGAGCGTCGTAATGCTTTTGAAATAACCTCAATCGCATGATTCTGACCAATAACATCTTTTTCAAGCTCTTTCTCCATTCCCATCAGCTTGGCGAGTTCTTCAGCACCTAGCTTTTTAAGAGGAATACCAGTTGCTTTAGATATTATCTGCATAACTTCTTCGGATGTAACTGATGCTCTATTTTCTTTGCTCGCTTTTTTCCAGGCCTTAATTGTTTCATCCAAAAGCTTACGTTCTTTACGTTCTTCATCGCGAAGTGATGCCGCATCTTCAAAACGCTGATCTTTTATAGCTGCTTCTTTGCGTACCTTTATATCATCAATTTTTTCTTCTTTGTTTCGCAAATCAGGAGAACGGGTTGTCGTCTTAATGCTCACACGTGAACCTGCTTCATCAAGCATATCAATTGCTTTATCAGGCAAAAAGCGCCCTGTAATATAGCGATCAGAAAGTTTTGCTGCAGTTTCTAATGAATCATCAGTATAAGAAACATTATGATGGTCTTCGTAACGTTCTCGAATACCTCTAAGAATTAAAATCGTATCTTCAACAGTAGGTTCATCAACACGTACCGTCTGAAAACGACGTTCCAGAGCCGCATCTTTTTCAATATATTTACGGTATTCAGTAAGAGTTGTGGCTCCTACGCATTGCAATTCACCACGGGCAAGTGCCGGTTTAATAATATTGGACGCATCCATTGTACCTTCAGCAGAACCTGCACCAACGATAGTATGCAATTCATCAATAAAGAGAATAACATTCTTTTCTCTTCTAATCTCTTCCATAACAGCTTTTATACGCTCTTCAAACTGACCGCGATATTTGGTACCGGCAACCATTAACGCCATATCAAGTGCAATAACTTTTTTATTCCGCATTCGTTCAGGTACATCACCTTTTACAATAGTTAAGGCCAGCCCTTCCACTACCGCAGTTTTACCCACGCCAGCTTCTCCCAATAGAACAGGATTATTCTTGTTCCGACGACACAAAACCTGGATAACACGCTCTAATTCATCTTGACGACCTATTACAGGGTCAATTTTACCTTCCGCCGCCATTTCAGTCATATTACGGCCAAAAGCATCTAGTGCAGGGGTTTTCGATGGTTTCTTTTTGGTAGAGCCTTTGCCTTTGCTTTGCTTCTTTTTCACTGGTTTCTCATCATCCTCATCTTCATCATGATCTTCATCATACTCTTCATCTTCATATTCAACATCAAGCTCGTCCATAATTTCGTCTCTGGCATCATCCAGATCAACACCAAGATTACGCAGCACCTGCCCTGCAATCCCCTCCCCCTCATGAATCAAACCTAAAAGAATATGTTCGGTTCCGATATAAGAATGCCCCAACGATTGGGCTTCTGCCATCGCTAACTGAAAAACCTTTTTTGATCTTGGTGTAAAAGGTACCTGCCCGGCTGTTTTTAATCCTGGCCCCTGACCAACAATCTTTTCAACTTCCAGCCTAACAGCCTCCAGAGAAATCCCCATGTTATCAAGTACCACAACCGCAACGCCCTCACCAAGAGCAATAAGCCCCATCAGTAAATGTTCGGTGCCAGCATACGGATGATTAAACCGTTCTGCTTCTTTTCGTGCCAACTGCACAACTCGCTGTGCTCGCGGTGTAAAATTTGAAAATCCATTCATTTATAAAATATCCCATTTGTTATAATACTACCAGCATTCCAAAACTTTAGCGTAAACCAATAACCAGTAACCAGTAACTATTTCACCAGCTTAACTTTTTGCAACTTATCCCTAACAACTGATGCTCGTAAATAATCTCGTTCCTCTTCCGTCATTGTGCGACCTACCTGCTTCTGCAAGTGTCCAGGTTGAGTAACAAGCATCACTTCACTAATTTTTAACACAGTTAAATTCTTTACTAAGCCAACATCAACACCAAGCCGAAGAGCACTGAGCATATCAATTGATTCACCAGAAGACAATAAGTGAGCATGAGTTAATACGGCAAAAGCCCGTGCCACATGATCAAGCAAGTAATTCCCCTTCTGCTCCACCAGACGTGCTCGAGCATTCTGTTCATGCCCGACAAGCTCCCTAACCAATTTGTCCAGCGTCTTCACAACTTCCTCTTCCGACACACCCAGTGTAGATTGATTAGAGACTTGAAATATACTACCAAATGATTTAGTACCTTCGCCAAGAATACCCCTTACCGCAAGACCAATACTAGTTAGTCCGTTTAATGCCGCATCCAGCTCACCCATAAGCTTCATTCCCAAAAGATGCATCATAACACTTGCCCTCAAACCGGTACCGACATTACTAGGACAAGCCGTCAAATAGCCAAGCTCAGCAGAAAAAGCAAAATCAATGTCCTTTTCAATCTCAGAATCGACAGAGTCAATAGATTTCCAGATAGACTTCAAATTCAATCCAGGGCGAACTGCCTGCAATCGTAAATGATCTTCCTCATTTATCATAGCTGCAACATGTTGGTCTTCAGCAACCACCAACGCACTGCCTTTACCTTTTTGAGCTAATTCCGAGCTTATTAAATTACGTTCCAACAAAACCTGTTTATCAATAGCACTAAGCTTATCCATCTCAAAACTAGAAACATCATCAAATAAAGGTAACTGCTCAAATACTTTTTCAAAGTCAGTACATATCTTTATTGACTCATTTTCACCAGCCCACCCCGGAAATGCTGCACCTTTAACATTACGAGCCAGCCTAATGCGACTACTAATCACAATTCCGGTATTGCGACGTGACATCCATGCCACAGGTGTATCTATAAGTTGATCAATATACATTTTTTATTTCACCACAATGAACATATAAACATAAAGATTTTTCTATCCGGCCTGCCCTCCGTAGCTAACGAAGTGCGTAGGACGGGTAAATCCTGTTTATCCATGTTCATTTCATTTTTTAATAGCGGCTATGTTATCACGTAACACCGCTGCCTTCTCAAAATCCTGAACCTCAATAGCTGCATTTAAATCCTGTTCAAGTCGTGCCAAACCAATTGCCGCCTTTTCACAAACAGGAACTTTTCCTTTGTGCTCAAAACCTTTATGCACCATTGCCAGCATAGGTTGCAACTCACTCTCAAAAACCTCGTAACAATGCTCGCACCCCATCCTAGAGCTCTTATTAAAATCGCTTTTACGCATATGGCACTTCGGACAACTCTTTTCATCTTTTGCCGAAGCTGATGATTGAGATTTATTCTTAACACCAACACCAAACAGAAAATCAGCCATACCCATAATAGCAGACGGAACTTCAAATTCATGCTGCCCAGAACACTCTTCGCAAACAAAAAGCTCCTTTTCTATGCCATTTATAAACTGCTTAAGATAAACAGTTGCTTCTTTTAGATTACATAACTCGCAAATCATCCTACTAAATCCTCATATACATGGCTATTTCCCGTGATGTTAAACGGCACAGAACACCATTTTACGGTACCCTTTAACTTTACTCTTTTAAAATGGTGCACCCGAGAGGATTCGAACCTCCACGCCAATAATAGGCACATGGACCTGAACCATGCGTGTATGCCAATTTCACCACGGGTGCATACTTTTATTCTTAAATTTGATGTACATATTATTAGAATCACCGCCAAAAGGTCAATATGATTCTCAGTTTTGTTTCTGCCTATTTACTCAACTTCAAGATTTTTTACATACGGATATGGGGCACCACTTTCCAAATGATAGGACTGATCAACAAAAGTAACCCCTATTGGAGTTGAAGAAAAAACTGTCTTTTTATAACAATCCTTTCCTACCTGATGAATAACCTTAACATTATCATCAGCATCAATTTTTAAAATAGGTTTAAAGAATCTAATAACTTTACCCAAATCATATACTCCATAATTCATTCTATTAGCAGGCTCATCAACACGCAAAAACAGATGCTCTGACGTTCCACGATTCCAATATCTCAATCCATAATGCCTTACTTTATCAGTATAACCAGACAAATTTTTATCTACCGAGGACACCTCAAAACCACCTACCACATTGATACTGACAATATTAGAGGTGAATTTAACATCCTTCCATAACCCTTGAATCTCTAGACTATAACGCCCCATACGCGAGAAATCATACCATTTACTTATATCAACAAGAATAACCTCTTTTTGTCCCGCTTTAACTCTAAGCTCGTGACATATAGGGTTCTTATTAATAATTGATTCTGGCTCATTATTACTATCAAGTAAAAACGGCACTAGTCTTAAATCTCCATATTCCTTATCAATAACCAAAGTTTTCTTTGAATCATTATATATCGTAACGAAAGCCCTGATAGTTTCATACTGAAGAACAGTTTCATGCTCCATCTTCAATCCAATTCTCATCTGTGCATCAACTGTGCCTGTAACAACCAGAAAAGAAACCATACATAATATAATCTTAATCATATTTTTCATTTTTTATACCTTATTTATTTTCAAGTACCTACCAATCTCCGAGAGGTAGAACCGTAAAACAAAAAAACACGTAACCTTATTACCTCTCGAAGATAGGTAATTACTCTAAACTTCACTTTATAAATTTTTCTTCAACAGCATCCAAAATCAAATGCAATATAAGTTGATGAACCTCCTGAATACGCTCAGTTACCTCTCCTGGTGCAATCAACTCACAATCGCCTAATCCAGCAATTGCCCCGCCATCCTTGCCAAGCAAACAAATAACCTTCATTCCTTTTTTGTGAGCAGCCTCAAGAGCAAGCTTAAGATTCACAGCCTTACCGCTACTACTAAACAACACAAGAACATCATCCGGCTTACCCAGCCCTTCAATCTGCCGACTAAAAATATACTCAAAACCAAAATCATTACCAATACAAGTCAATGCCGTACAATCAGCCACCAGCGATATCGCAGGCAAGGAGACTCGATTTGTTCTAAAACGTCCAACCAACTCTTCAGCCATGTGCAATGACTCCGCCGCACTACCACCATTACCAGCCGTAAGAATTTTATTACCAGCTTCAAGTGCATCTATAACAATCTTATTTATTTCAGCTATTTTATCTGTATGTGCAAGTAATCCTTCAATTGCCATAACACTAGCCTGTATAGATTTTTTAATTTTATCAGTCAAAACCATCCTCTTTATTAATTACAATGCTTCTCTAATGCGCTCAATACTCTCCGCTTTTCCTGTATTGCGGTCAACCTTAATAATTACACCTTCTAATACAACTTTATTCTTTGCTAACGAAAATTTTGCAGGCATACCCGTTACAAAGGTTGACACAATAGGCTCAACATCCCGCCCGAGAATCGAATCCTTAGCTCCAGTCATACCTAAATCCGTAATATACGCCGTTCCTTCAGAAAGAATCTCCTCATCACTAGTCTGTACATGTGTATGAGTACCAACAACAGCTGAAACTCTTCCATCCAAATATCGTCCCATAGCAATTTTTTCTGAAGTCGCCTCTGCATGCATATCAACCAAAACTATATTACCAAGACCACTCTTATCCTTTAGTAATTCATCCACTTTTCTGAATGGACAATCATACGGCTTCATAAAAACACGCCCTACAAGATTAATAACAGTAACATCCCCCCAGGCACTACCCACAGTAACAAGACCGGTGCCGGGACATCCAGGAGCAAAATTTGCAGGACGCAACAAATGCGACTCAGTCAATATATACTGCTGTATCTCCTTCTGATCCCACGTATGGTCACCAAGCGTAATAACATCAGCACCCGCAGTAAGCAGCTCCTTTGCAATCTTAGCAGTAATGCCTCGTCCACCGGCAGTATTCTCAGCATTAACCACCACAAAATCCAAATTTTTCTCAGCACGATATTGCTTAACAACCTTGGCAAACACAGATCGCCCAGCAGAGCCAACAACATCACCTACCATCAAAATATTCATATATTAAGTTCCTCGTTATCAATTGCCGGTTGTCTTCTTTGTTCCACTATTCACTATTAGCTGTTCACTATTAGTTATTCACTATTAGTTGTTCACTATTTTCACTTCGCATACTCAATACTACGAGTTTCACGAATAACAACAATCTTTATCTGACCAGGATACTTAAGTTCGGACTCAATCTTCTTGCTTACATCACGAGCAAGAACCATTGCACTATTATCATCCACATTTTGTGGATCTACTAATAAACGAACTTCACGCCCCGCCTGAATAGCATAACTCTTATGTACGCCCTCAAAACTATTAGCAATACTTTCAAGTTTTTCCAGACGCTTAACATAAATATCCGTTGTTTCTGATCGAGCCCCAACACGCGAACTTGAAATTGCATCAGCAGCCGAACACAAATATGCATACAACGATTCAGCCTGTACTTCTTCATGATGAGCCGCCACTGCGTTAACAACCACCATATCCTCACCATGTCTCTTTAATAAATCCGCACCAATGATTGCATGACCACCCTCAACTTCATGATCAAGAGCCTTGCCAATATCATGGAACAAGCCAACACGCTTAGCTATCGAAATATCCAATTCCAGTTCACCAGCCATTATTCCCATCAACTGTGATACTTCCAACGAATGATTCAATACATTTTGAGTATAACTTGTACGATATTTCAAACGGCCTAACTTTCGTATCAATTCCGGTGCCACATCCTGAATGCCAGCAGCATACACGGCCTCTTCACCAACCTTACGAATGGTTTCTTCCATACTTTCCTGAACCGACTCCACAACCTCTTCAATTCGAGCAGGATGAATCCTTCCATCAACAATCAAACTTTCCAAAGCGAGCTTAGCAATTTCACGCCTAACAGGATCAAATCCAGATATAACAACTGCCTCAGGTGTATCATCAATAAGAATATTAACCCCTGTCGCCGCTTCCAATGCACGAATATTGCGACCTTCACGACCAATAATGCGACCCTTAATATCGTCCGATGGTAATGCAACCGAACTCGCCATCATCTCACTGGAATGCGAAGATGCAAAGCGCTGTATTGCCTGGGCAATAATATTATTTGCCTCACTCTCTGCCGTACTCCTTGCCCGTTCCTGCATACGCCTAATAAGTGCCCCTATCTCACCCTGCATCTCTTTCTCAACCGTATCAAGAATCTGCTTACGTGCATCTTCCCGTGACATTGATGCCAATTCCTGCAACCGATTCTGTTGCCGAATAATGAGCTTATCCACCTCTTCTCTTAATTTTGTTAATTCAGAAGATTTAGTTTCACAGTCCGTTAGTTTTTTAGCAAGAACATCTTCTTTCTTGTCAATCATAGCAACTTTACGATCTAGCATCTGCTCGCGTGACTGAATTCTTTCCTCTACCTTAGCAAGCTCCTTACGCCGTGAACTTACACTTTCTTCGAACTTCTCCCGTGCCTTAATAATATCCGATTTAGCCTGAATCTTACTTTCTTTTAAAACTGTTGCCGCTTCTCTTTTGGCATCACTAACCATCTGTGAAGCCTGTTTCTCACTAGAATCAGCCGCATACTTACTCAACACCATTCTTATGGCATACCCAATACCTGTACCGACTATTAAAGCCAGTATCCCAGTAATAATTTCACTCATACCTTACCTCTCGCATATTTTTATTTTATATTTATACAAACTTCTAATAACTAGTAACTAGTAACCAATAACCAGTAACCAGTAACCAGTAACCAGTAACTTTTTAATACTCCTCTTCGGAAACTACTAAATCCATTTTTACATCAAATTCACTTTGCGGTACTTCTTCAAAAAGCTGAAACTGATAAGTCAGTCCAACCTTAAATAAATCTGCCGCTGTTCGTTCCGCCAACATTCTATCAATATGCCCGCAACCATGTCCTATGCGACCACCGTTGTGATCAAATGCCACGCCCGGTATAAAAGAAATATCCACATTATTTATATCTATCCAGCACGGTGTTTCCGGTTCCAGCACATCTGCTCCACCTGCTATAACTTTGGTATCGGGCAATAGTTCAGAAAGACCATATCCCTCTCCATCAGAACGCAGTGCTGGCACACAAAGTCTTTTACCGCTATCCCATACAGCCTTAAATATAACATCAGTCTGCACTTCATGCGGCAACGCCATATATGCACAAACAATTTTAGATTCTCTAAACCTAACAAGTTGTATAGCTGCATTCTGAATACGAGCACTAACACGCACAAACCAGTCAGCACCCAAAGTGCATCGTCGCTCCTTAACAATTGCCCGTATCTCATCTTTTGTCATTTTTATAAATTTTCAGCTTTCAGTCTTCAGCTCTCAGTCTTCTTTTTGTAGAGTTAGCCGTCTCTGCCCAATCTTCCTTTTTGTAGCGTTGGCTCTATGAGCCAATATTCCTTTTGTAGCGTTGGCTCTATGAGCCAATCCTTCCCAACGGGAAGCTCGCCTTCAGACGAGTTCACCATCAACAACTAAAGCTTTTCTCATTACCTTCGGCTCACAGAGCCGACACTACATTTCTTTCAATAATTCTGTCGTAAATTATTCTGTCTAAAATCCTTTTCCAAATAACCATTAACCATTAACTAGTAACTAGTAACCATTAACTAGTAACCATTAACCATTAACTAGTAACCATTAACCATTAACTAGTAACCATTAACCATTAACTAGTAACCATTAACTAGTAACCATTAACCATTAACTAGTAACCATTAACTAGTAACCATTAACCATTAACT
>CAMZLY010000170.1 GCA_947311825.1 uncultured bacterium | reverse complement strand
TCAAAACGGTCCCCACCCCCAACAACATTTCGGGAACCTCTTTTTTTATAACTTTTAACGATTCATAAGCGGCATCAGTACGCAACGTAAGTTCCATAATATCCATACCACCGGCAATAAGAGCTTTAGCAAGTGGCACTGCATTTGCCACATCATCCAATACAATGGTCGAAACTAATCCACATCGACCAATTCGTTCATACACTTCTTTACTCATACAATTATAACTCCATCATGATTTCATAAGACATTGTTGTTTTATTATACCCAGTTGTTTTTGCTATTAACTATTACCCCTAAGTAATCATAATTTAACAAAAAATACAAACCTAATCTAATTTCAATAATACAAAAGAAGAATATGTAAAAATATTCAAGTAAATCAAAATCCCCCTTCCTGTCCACCATGTCCGAGCAAGCCGGAGCGAGCGCAGCGACGCGAACAGGTAGGGCGAGCTATCCAATCAAACTATCGAACATGGGGTTAGGGTAACTTTGCTCGTACTCGATAAAAACGGGACTCCACACTTGATATTATTGGTTTTGATGTTTCTGTATCATCGCCAATAGCCCAGTCTCCATCAATCTGCCACACTATTCCTGTAGCTGTTAAGCTATCCTTATATTCAACACAAAACTCACGATTGCTAGAGCTTATAAAAACAATATTTGTAAAAGTACTAGCCGTTATATGAAAAAAAGACATTCCATTTGTTGGAACAGTATTCGCTATCCACTCTTCATAATTGGAAGAATGGTCATTATCCTCATCTGCTTCTGCATCCATAGACGTAGTGCTTCCACTATATTTCTCTTCCCACCAGTCGGGCAGAAAATCTTTATCAGAGTCATAGTCAATAATTATTGATTTAATCCAATTGGTATAATCTGAAATTTTAACAGCGGCATTTCCCGTACCATTGGCATCATTATTTACTGCACGATATGCTATGATTCCGGCAAGAGCCCATTCACCAATAGAATTAGTTGCAAAAACAGCCCCCCCAGAATCTCGTATATTGCCTCCAGCCTCATAATCTGTATCGTTTAAGTCGAATTCAACAGTAAAACAAGATGATGTACGCATTCCTGTTGACTCACCGACATCTATTACTTCCGTTTCTTCCTTTGTTCCACGATTAGTGCCCCAACGAAGAACTCCATAACTGCTACCTTGTGTAAAATAGTCATTACCTACATTTCCGTCATATCCGTAACCAGCCATTATCAACTCATACCATGTAGTGGTTCCCCAGAATCCACCTGCTTTATGATTAATTATTCCATCAATAAAATAATATCCTGGGAAAGGCTTATCAAACCGAACCAGAGCAAGATCAGCCTGGTCATGAAATACGACTTCTTGTTGAGTAAACGTTTCGCCATTAATTATTAATTCACCGGTACCGCCATTATCGCCAATATGTGCGGCAGTTAACAGCCAGTAATGATCTATCGCTACCGCTGATGCACCTTTATAGTGGTAAATATAACTAATATCAAGATTGTATCCGACGTTAGAAGGCGACTCTTCTGCAACAGTATAATCATCAACAGCAATAGCATATACGTTCGTATGATTAATTATAATAGTTAGAAGAACAAAAAGAGATATACTAAATTTTCGCATTTTAGTTCACCCGTATCTTTCCAGTATTAACATGTTCACTATGCTATTTTTCGCATATAATTTCTATATATTTTGTTATCTCAATTCGCACACTAATACGAACCGAGACTTTCTGCTCTAACTCCGACATACTCTAATCATTTTCGCAATTATTATTTTACAGACCTATGAATAGAAACGCCCTAACAGGCACACTACAAACTAATTTTTTCAAATAATTCACTGTTTATAGTTACGCCGTAAGGCGGTATCCTCAATTGGCTGGTTCTGTTTATACTTCATTTTAGGGCTGTAAGTCCTGTGCAATTTAGCTCAGGGTGACAACCCTGAGAATACTTATCATCCTAGGGCTTATCGCCCTAGGCTATATTGCTTCGGACTTTCAGCCCGATTTCTTTTACAAAACGTCCCGTATCCCACCCCGGCAGGAACAAGCGACGTTTTTACCTTACCAAGTGCATGCGATTATTCGGCGATTATGGTCGATAATTTAGCGTGAAATCAAAGCATTGGTACGATTCTTAATATCTTCTGTGCGAACTTCATCAAGTGGAATGCTGCTGATTTCGTTCCCTTCGAAATTTAACTTTTTCAAGTCAACCATACGCATCCGCCGATTGAACTCAGTCCACCAGTAATAACGTTTATTCTTGATATCCCCAATTGTTGACCATTGAGTAAAGTTAAGATGATAATCCTCAGGGCTTTTTCCTTCCCGCACCAACCCACGAGGAATATCAAAATTGTTGAGAATTCGCGATGCTTCGTTAATTCCCGCTTCAATATTCTTTGGTGGATTTGTGGTTGACGTAAACGCTACGGCACGAATAAAACGAGATGGAGGCGTAACATCTCCCGGCAAACCAAGCATACCACTACCCGCACCAAACGGCACAAGACTGACGCCTTTAATATTCTTATCCGCATGTCCACCAAAAGCCGTTAGTTGAGGATAGTTACGCAAATTCAAAATATGCCAATCATACGATGGCGAATTTGTCATTACACCTATCCTATTGTCATAGATATGCAACTTCCCACGCACATACTCAATAACAATAGAAGCCCCCGTGCTGTCCGTGACAATCAGGTGCAGCGGTGCAGGTGCCCCAAAAACTTCAGCAATATCTTTGCTGTAAACAACCCGAAGCTTTGGGAGAGCTTCTTTGATTTCCTTAACGGTCTTAAACTGGCCAAGGATATAAGCCGAAAGATCAACATTGTTCATGGTATGAGATTCTTCACCATCTTCAAGGCTCTGATATTCAGCAAACCCGGGAAAATAAAGTACTCCTAATGTTAATCCAGTTTCATTCATGCCGTCAGTGACGAAAGGTTTTTTAATCGCATTAATGGCAACGAAACCGTATTTGTTTTTCCACGTCATGCCTTTTTTCCCGCCGCCTAATTCTGAGGAAAAAGACAATTGACGCGGAACGAGAACAAGCTCTGCCTGCAAGTCAAATGCCCCCCATTCCATAGTACGACCATAGATGGGACTGCCATCAGCCGTCTTAATAACAAAGCTTGTGCAAGCCTTTACTTCTACCCGTGATGCCAACATCACGAACATAAAACTCAGCATCATTAATAATGTTTTCTTCATGCTACTTCTCCTTCTTTAGTTTTTATGTATTGAACGATCACAGTGACCATTTTTTTCAATTTAGATGTTGATACTAGTAAAAATCATTTTAGAAGTAAAGTAATGATATAAAAACAGCCTACAAAAAAAAACATGCATAATTACCTGGCTCGGCTGATACTTCATTTTAGGGCTGTAAGTCCTGTGCAATTTAGCTCAGGGTGCCAACCCTGAGAATAAACATATTAGCCCTGAATGGCGACGGAACTCGAGCGGGTATCTTTTTTGCAACGCACTTTCAGCGCTAATTGTTATTTTGTTACTCATCATATCCTAGGGCTTATCGCCCTAGGCTATATTGCTTCGGACTTTCAGTCCGATCTCTTTACAGAACACTGGCGATGACCATTTTTTGTTAGGCGAC
>CAMZLY010000169.1 GCA_947311825.1 uncultured bacterium | reverse complement strand
ATTAATGCTGGGATGGCTGCTGCGAGGCAGACTATTTCATATTTTAAAGATGGGGATACCACTTTTTGTGTCTATAAACTTATTCCTTCACATCTTAAAGATTATACTAAACTAGCCGTTCAATTAGGTCGATTAAATGCTGCATTTGTACCCAAACCGTGTGAAGTTAATATTATTGCTTATGGAGAGTTGGAGGGCTTAGCTGATACTTTGACTGAATATGTTTTTAAAGGGCTGTTTAGTGTTGCTCTTGGATGTGATTGTACGCCGCATGAAGCGGCTCAGTATGCCAAAGATCGTAATATTAAGATTGTTAAGTTTAAACCGGATAATATGCGTGGATACGGTAATGCGTTAACAGTTGATTTTATTGTTGATGAGGAGGAGCGGCATAGTTCACGCGGTAGAATTGATGAAGGTGAGATGGAGGCTTCTCGTATTGGGGAGTTTAAAGCTCGTATGCCGTTAGATAGTGGTTTATATGTTATCACAACCTATAAAGAACGTGTTGGTATGACCAATGCAGTAGGGCAGTTGTTGATTGATAGTGGTTATAATAGGGTTATTCTTGGGGCGGGTCCCAATATGGATAATTCAAAGGCTCAGGCATTTTTTGAAGTAGAAAAATCTGGCGTGAGTTTTGAAGACCAGCTTGTAGAGCTATCTGATATTTGTAATGAGATGAGTGAAATCAAAGATGTGTATGACGTTAAGCTGATAAATCTATTGTAGTAATTAATTTGATTAAAAACGCAATGAAAGATTCAGCTAATAAGAGAATATCATTAACGGCTATAACAGCTATTTTGATTGTTGTTATTGCTGTTCTTGCCGGTATTGGTTTATGGGTTTTATACAATAAGTCGCAGCAATTAGCTCATTTTGTAGCAACGCTTTCTATGTTGGATAAAGGAAATCAGATTGTTGAGCATCTATCGGATCAAGCGGCTGTTACCGAAGAAGAAGGTAAAGAAAATTGGGGGCAGTTTGCACGGCTGGTGAATAGCTTGTACACGGTTGAAAATGGGTTGCAATATGTTTCGGTAACAAAGAGCAATGCTGTTGTCTTTCTGCAACAAAGACAATTACTGGGCGGTAATGAAAATGGTATTGTTGTTGCAGGTAATAAAAATGAAGTGGCTTTAAGTAGACGTGTTCTGAATGTTGGTACATCGGCAGTTCCTGTCTTAGTTTTCTCTTCTAAACATCCGGCAGCGGATGGTGGAATGCAGGTGGTGGAAGTTGCTTTACGAAAAGATATGGTGGAAAATAATGAGAAAGATGTTATAGATGCTGTTTCTATTATCTTTAAGATTTCGTTATTTACTGTTGTTACTTCATTTGGTGCCTGCTTGATTCTTGTGGTCTGGATGATGCGGCGGGAGGCTGTCAACGAAGAACGAAGACGAAAAGAAGAACATTTGACTTTTGCCGGGGTGATGGCTAGTGGTATTGTTCATGATTTTCGTAATCCTATGTCATCGTTACGACTTGATGTGCAGATGTTAAGCCGTGCGGCGGTTAAAAAAGAAGGAGTGCGGACAGAACGTGTGCAGGAACTTGCTACACGTATTTGTGATATTATTGAAAGAATGGATAAGGTTTTTCAGGAATTTATGTATATCTCTAAGCCTGGTACGACTGATAGAGAAGAGTTGGTTGTGGTGCAAGATTGTTTGCGGGAGACTGTTGATGTGTTGGCACCGCGCTTGGAGCTTTCTGGAATAAAAATAGAGTTTGATTTTACAGTTAATCCATTGCTGGTCAGGGGGCATGAATCTGCGCTACACAGAGCATTTTTGAATGTAATTACTAATGCTGTACAGTTTTCGGAAGAGGGGGCTGAGGTCTTTGTTACCGTAGAAGAGCATAAGGGTAGCGTTGTGATTGATGTGATGGACAGGGGACCGGGTATTCCCGAATCAGAGCATGCAAATATATTTGAAATGTTTGTTTCGACTAGACCAGGCGGGACGGGGTTAGGATTGTTTCTTGCAAGAATGGCGATTGAGCGTTGTGGCGGTAGTATTGCTGTGTTTGATAGGGATGGCGGTGGTGCTGATTTTAGGATTCTGTTGCCAAAACAACAGAAATGATTTTTGCTCGGCGGGAAAGGTTTGCAGAATGATTGATAGCAGAATGATTTTTACTCGGCGGTGGAAATAAATATGGGGGAAAGTGTGATGTTAGAAGAAAACAAAAATAAAGATTCGTTGCCGGAGGTTGTGCTGGCACCATTGCGTGGTGTTACAACGGTTGATTATCGCAATACATTTTGTCGTCATTTTTCTGGGGTGGATAGTGCATTGGCTCCGTTTATTCCTACGGTAACCGGAAAAGTGATAAAGCCTAAGCTGTTATCTGATATTCTGCCGGAAAAGAATAAGGCTATGCCGGTTGTTCCGCAGATTATAGGAAAAGAGCCGGCGGATATTATTGTGTTGGCAAAAACTATTTATGACTTGGGCTATAAGGAGGTTAACTGGAATCTAGGCTGTCCGTGGAAGTTTGTTGCCAAGAAAATGCGCGGCTCCGGCTTGTTGCCGCATCCTGATAAAGTTGATGCTATTCTTGATCAAGTTTTGAGTGAATTTCCGGGTAAGTTTTCTGTTAAGGTGCGGCTTGGATTAAAAACTGAACATGATTTAAAGGAGTTAATACCGGTATTAAATAGACATGACCTTAGTGAGGTCATAATTCATCCACGCACGGCAGTGCAGATGTATGATGGTGTTGTTGATATTGATATGTTTAGTGAGTGTTTTGAAATGTTGACGCATAAAGTTGTTTATAATGGCGATATTACATCAGTAGAGTTTTATCAAACTTTACAAGAGCGATTTCCTGCAATTGATAAATGGATGATTGGGCGTGGAGTGATTATTAATCCATTCCTTGCCGCAGAAATAAAGGGAGCTACGTCATTGGCACCTGCGGAATATGCGGCGGCGGTTCATCTGTTTCATGATGATATGTTGAGTTGTACTGAGGAGCGGTTGTCTGGGCCGGGGCACGTGCTTGGGTGCATGAAAGAGCTGTGGAAGTATATGGCGTTATCATTTGATGAAAGTAATAAAAAACTCTCTCATATTTTAAGAGCTAAAACTATGAATGAGTATGGGCGGCGAGTAGATGAGTTTTTTCAGTTTTATGAAGTGGACAAGGTGAACTGAGTGGACAAAGTGGACTAGTGGACAAAGCGGACTGATGGGTTATAGTTGAAGATTTGTAATGAGGTTTTGAGTAATGAGCACAGACCTTCCGAAGCTCTGCTTCTGCTTCATCGTGCGGTTGATGTCATATAACATGATTAGGCTATATGACATGAATGATGATATTGCAAGTTATACTTTGTTCTGTTTTGATGCCGCATGTGCGATTGAAAACGGTGCATCAGTTGCTACGTATGATAAACATTTTAGCAATGTTCCTGGATTATTAGTTACTTCTACGGTTTACTAACTTTTATGGTTAGCAATTTATATTAGAGCTTGTATTCCCTTTCGCTCTATTATATCCAGTAACTTTCGTGATGCCCCGGTTGGGCGTTTGTTCCCTTGTTCCCATTTTTGTATGGTAGATGGACTAATATTAAATACTGAAGCAAGTGCTGCTTGACTTAATTTTAGATTCTTTCTAATTGAAACAATCTTTTCCGGGGTATATTCTTTGACTTCCGGCAAGCATAAGCTTTGTATATTTTTCATTGTCACTTCATTAATTATGCCACTATTGTTTAGGTCAGTAGCAGTACTAACTATTGATTCAGCTATTGTGTTTCTCATGATTATACCTCTATGAAATCTCCGTTTTTTATTGCAATGTTTAATTTTTCGTTTGAAAGGGATAATAGTATCTTTCCAAATTCTTTTAAGGCGTGTAGTTCCTTTGCTGATAGATTTGTTTTTTCATTCTTTGCAAAGCCATGAAGAAAAACTGCTCTACTATCTTGTTTATAACAAATAATTACCCGTCCGCTACCTCGTTTTCCTTTATGGGGGAATCGAATACGTTTTTTTATTATGTGACCACCGAGATGGGCTTCATAAAGACCTTTCTCAATTTCATGTAATGCATTTTTAAGTTCAGCCTTTAGTATTTTTTGTTTTTTAGCCCATTTCGAAAAATGCCTAGTCATTATTCTTTTCATAATTATATATATAGCACTAAGTGCTATGATTGTCAATGTGTTGATTTAGTGTTTTTTATGGCTATCTTTTTGGAATAATTACACGAAGTACGTTGTTTGAGATTGCTGCTTTGATGGTGGTGTTGGTATTGATTGGACCGGGGATTAGTATTTGTTGTTTATAGGTTCTAAGTTCGTTGTAGCCTGGTTTTGTTATTTGAATGGGAATGTACATATTTAGGAGTTGCCCGTTTAGCTCGACAATTACATTTGACTCTGTCCCGCATGGAATGCTAACGGTAATTTCATAAGTATTTTTCTTTTCTCGCATATCCATAGCAGGACTTATATTAATGGCATCCCAGCCACTATCTATGTTCATTAGGTCGCTAAAAAATGCCATTTCTTGCATGGCGTTATTGATGGTTTGTTGCATAATACGCTGATGATTTCTAACATGCCGATGCGATTGTCTGGAGCTGTTAAAGAATTGTTGCATTAACTTTTCCATATTTTGGTCTATTACGGAAAATGAAGAAATAATGTGGTTTGTTGGTTGTGAATTTGTGTTGATTTTAGTGGTTGATAGATCTGTTTTGGCTTTTTGGGGAGAAAATGAGCTTCGCGAATGAATAATAGCAATAAAAATAGCTACCTGCATTAGGAGAACGCATACAAGGAGAATACGCTCAGGCTTGCGTTGGGGCCGAGTTGTGTCATAATTCTTTTTCATGGTACGTTTTAATAGCAGTATATGTGCCAAGTATTAGGCTGTAGGCTATAGGGGGGAATGTAGTGTCGGCCGTCTCTGGCCAAGACAGCGGCAAAGCCGCTGTACATTGTGGCCACAGCGTGGACGCTTGGCCCGAGACGGCCAACGCTACAAAAACGGGATAAAAAAAGGGGGATATTAAATCGGTATTTGATTAAATTGAGGCATAGTCAGCGGGGGATATTTTTCTTTGCCGTGCTTTAACTCGTATTGATGTGACTTTATTTCGCACTGCCGTGTGACAATATGTCGATATATGGCTGGTGTTTCTGGCGTGTATATGAGAATATAGTTGTTTTTAATCTTTAACTATTAACCAGT
>CAMZLY010000168.1 GCA_947311825.1 uncultured bacterium | reverse complement strand
CTACGGGTATGCTCCAATTGCACAAAAGGCAGAATCTGCTCGCCTAAAATACAAAAAATTGCCTCGCACAGTAGTTTTGCAAGCACCTCTATAAGAAATAATTTTCTTTCTCTATTAATTTTTTTATTATATTATTGATGTTTTACGAAAATAATGTATGGTTTGGTATGTTTTTAAGATTAATTCAAAAGGAGAGTAGTAATGCGTAATTTAGTTTTAGTTGTTTTGGTTGGTATTCTTGTTGTTGGATGCGGGAAAAAGAATAAGGAAGTTGAAAAAAAATCTTTGACAAATATGACAGAGGAGGAGTTTTATAAAACAGTATATTCTGATCTTGAAAATAATAAGACAAATGAAGCTATTGATAAAATTACACAAGCATTAGAAAGTGATAATTTTCAAGATAAACATGCTGATTTATTTAAGAACTTAATGGTTTTAACCTTGCGCATGGGTAATGTTGAAGATGCAAAGAAGTTGATATTGAATGCTGTCGAGAATAATCCTAGTTATCTTAGGAATGGGTTGGGGCAGGTTTGTCGATATTATGCAGGTAATGCAGATACAAATAATCTATTGGAATGGACAGCAGTCTTGGTTGATAAAAAAGTTCCCAAAGAGTTTTTGGGAACCGTTTATTCTTGGCGTATGGAATCTTTGTTTAGGGGCAACAAATTAGATGAGCTTATAGCTTTTATTCCTACAATTGTAAGTGAAGTTAGTGATCAGAATGTTGTTTACATTATGACTAGATTCTCTAATTTGTTCATAAATAGTGGTATGTATGATAGGGAAGAGGCATTATTGGATAGTATTAGCAGTGCCGCAGAAGGTAATAGTGTCTTAGATTCGTTTGTTGTTGCAGCACAAATAAATAGTTTGTTGGCAAAGAATAAAAGAAAAGAGGCTGAGGTTCTTTTTAGAAAAAATTTAAGTTCGATGACCGATAGAGATGCTGGAACAAGCTTTAAGGCTATGAGAAAGAAACCACGCCCTACAGCTGGTGATCCTGATGCATTAACATTATTTGTGTTAGAGAATGTTAAAGATAAGCCGCAGACAAAGAAGTTGGCAGCAAAAGACTGGGTTGTGTCACCTAGTAAGAGAGGTAAATTCAACCTTGTTGTTGATAGAATTAATAAGCTTATGAATATGGGGATTCCTCCTGTTGATATTTCTCACATATATGTAATGCAGTTTTATAAAGTAGCAGGTACGGAAGATAAGGCTCTGATAGCAAAAATGATGGCAACTGGTGATGCATTGATTCTTGTTGTAGGCGAAAAAGATAAGGACTCTGTTCGTGCCTTACAGCTGGATGGAAGTTTTTTACTGGAAGATTACGCTAATTCAATAAAATATATTGAAGCTGGTATTGAAGGTCGTGATGAAGACTGGCATAAAATGGCTTTGAATAAAGTTAAGGCTCATTTAGCCCTTAAAGAAGGTCGTATTGAAGATGCTATTGCAGGTTTCCGTGCATTTATGGATGTTATAAAATATGGTAAAGATGGTGAAGTTGATCCATCGACTGGTCTTATTTATTCCAAAGAAATGATGCTGGGTCAGAATGCTCTTAGAATTGGTGACCTTTACAAGTCAATTGACAAAAATAATGAAGCAACATTAGCTTATGAAGAAGCCGCCGATTATTTTACACAAGCATTATCAATCGCTAAGCCTGACAGTAGAGAGTATGCATTAATATCAAAAGAAATCAAAAAGTTACCTGCCGGAAAAGGTAATTCTAAATAGCAATTAAGGGCGTTTTGTGCTGAATAATAATACCGAACTTGATTTTGACCTGCCGCCGGTAACACGAGTACTATTGCTTGCAACCATAGGTATATATCTTTTACAGATAGTATCAGGTTCCTTTTTGCCGTTTGATGTTACTACAATGTTTGCTTTAAATAGTAATGCCATTCAACACTGGCAGTTATGGCGTGGGATAACATATATTTTTCTGCACGGTAGTATCTTTCATCTCTTTATAAATATGTTAGTTTTATTTATGTTCGGCAGAGAGATGGAATCAATGCTCGGTGCAAGGTGCTTTCTCTCTCTGTATCTCGGATGCGGTATATTGGGCGGGGTAGGATGGATTATTATTAGCGGTAACAGCCCGGCTTATTGTTTGGGGGCATCGGGTGCTATATTTGGTATTATAGGAGCCTTTGCCGCAATGTTTCCTGCCAGAAAGATTACACTTCTACTTTTCTTTGTTATTCCTATAACTATGACTGCACGGGTAATGGCAATAGGTATGGCTGTTGTATCGGTGTTTGCTTTGATGGGGGCTGATGGTAATATTGCACATGCTGCACATTTGGCTGGTGGATTAGCTGGCTATTTTTATGGACGAAATATAAGATTGTCGGGGCACCCAAAAGGTGATCGGAATTCACGCCGCCGTGTTAATACACGTTTTCGGAGAAAAAATATCCGAATTGTTCCAAATGAAACTTCTCGATAACTCACTCGGTAAATCTTCCCGATCTCCCTTTTGTTAGTTCCATATGTAGGTCGGTAAATCTTCCCGATCATAAAATACTTCTTTGAGGAGTTACTTCCAAACGATTCTTATGTCGATACATCTTCAGTAGTATAGAATCCAAGTGCTTAAAATTCAAGCGTCATCTGCCCATTTATAACTACTTTTCTACCATCAATAGTGTTTGGATCATCGGTGTAATAGACTACAAATTTCACATTTGGAAATTCCGCAATTAATTTATTACGTATATAGCTTTCAACCGCTTCAACATTTTGGACATCATCATCAGAAAAGCCGATACTGATGGGTTTGTTAAGGTCACGTAATTTTGCGATTCCAATTACATGTTGCAGAAAGTCATGAATGGCAAATTGCTTTCCTGTTTCAGTATTTGGCGAACTGCCCGGTTCCAGTCCCATAATTTTTCTGAACTGTGGAGACATAATGCCATGATATTTATTCTGTGAAAGGTAGAAGTCCAGAACCTCGTCATCTGTTTCTTTTTGCTCTTCCGGTGCATAACATTCTAAATACCCCCTGAGGTTTCTAATCATTTGTTCTTTTTCAGCTTTATTTAGAACTTGTTCGATAAAATATTCTACCCCTTTGCGGATAATTTCCGGGCTATGTCCACGAGCAGTGACAATTGCAAATATTCTACCTTCAATAAGAGCTTGCTTAAATCGATAGAAGCTTGGTGCACCTTCGGCATTTTCGCTGACAACAAGATCAACGGCAATTTTAGTATCGCGTAGAAAAACATTTTGATCGGCTATTTCTATATCTCTGAAATCAGAAAAGGCATTGTCCCAATCTCCACCTGGCGGTCGGTAGTTTTCTGTATCAGATCGTATAATACTGAATGTTGCCGTTGATACTGAGTGCGGAACCCAAGTACCGTCTTCTTGCCTTTTCTCAAGATGGATTTTTGTCGGCATGTGGAGTATATTGTTATCCCAGTCGAAAATGTAATATTTCAGGTCTCTATTGGCAACAGCATAATTAATTGGTTCGGTTTCTTTTCTCATAATTTACCTTGATCTCATAATTTCTTAGCAATATACATAATAAACTGTACTATATAAATAGAAAAATTATATAATTTTTGAGTGATTCTGAGTAATGTAATGGATATTATTAGCTAAATCACATGAGCCCTGAAGGTAGAATCTACTCGCCTAAAATGCAAAGAATTGCCTCGTACAGTAGTTTTGCAAGCACCTCGCCTAATTAAAGAAAAAAGGCATGTGAAACATGCCTTTTTTGGTCTTGTTTCTTGAATGTATGCGTCTACCAGCGATTGTTACGCTCGCGATCACGTCCGCCACCGCCTTCATTACGTGGTGGTTTTGGTTTCGATTCATTGACGCGTAAATTGCGCCCATCGAAATCTTGTTCGTTTGTTGCGGCTATTGCAGCTTCAGCTTCAGCTTTATCAGGCATTTCAACGAATCCGAATCCTTTTGATTGCCCTGAGAATTTATCGGCTATAACGCGAGCGGAAGTTACTTTTCCGTGTTGAGAAAACAGTTCTTCAAGTGCTTGGTCATTTGCTGAGTATGGTAGGTTACCGACGTAGATATCCATAATGATATATCCTTGTGTGTCATTTATTGTTTGTCTCCGAATACTACATTATGACACCTATGCAAATCGGTATTAGCCAAATCAGACTAACAGCGAATAACTATGATATGTGACAGTGTAAATTGCAATCATTCTTTTTTATTTTTAATATGAGGTCCTTTCATCATCGTTTTGAAGTATGTGGGAATTTCAGCGTTAAATGTCATATCTTTTTTTGTATAGGGGTGTGAGATTGTGAGATTCCCTGCGTGAAGAGCTAGTTTCCTACTCCCTTCTTCTTTTTCTCCGTACCTTCTATCTCCAACAATAGGGTTGCCATGTTCTGAAAGGTGGGCACGTATTTGATTCTTTCTACCGGTAAAAAGCGATATTTCAAGGAGGCTATATTTTTTTGTTTCTGTTATTACTTTGTAGCCAGTCTTTGCAAACTTACCTTTTTGAGGGTCGTTTATGGAGTACATCTTGTGAGCACTATTTTCTGTGAGGTATGACGTTATGATATTTTCTTTTTTTGATAATATTCCATGAACTACAGCATAGTACGTTTTGCTAAAGTTTTTCCATTGATCCTGCAGGTAACGTTTGCTTTGTTCGTTTTTAGCAAAAACGATAACTCCAGAGGTATCCCTGTCCAGCCGATGTACGATAAATACTCTATTTCTTGATTTATAGTTTCCTTTACGAACGTAGTCGTTAAGTATATAATATGCAGTGTTTTCCTTGACGTTATCGTTACTTATTGTTAATAGACCGCATCTCTTGTTTACGACAATTATATCGTGATCTTCATAAAGTATAGGAAGCCCTTTTGGTTGATGTCGTTTCGCGGTCTTTTTAAATGGTTTTAGTTTTTCTTGCATGATTTGAAAATAGCAGTTCGACACGGATTGTTCAAGTAATGTGTCAGCTTTTATTTTCTTTAAATTTTGGAGTTCCCTCGTATCTGACCAAAGTTTGCTCGAAGTGGTACTTATTTTCTCTGGTTCTCTGATGGATGTTTACTGTTTTGCTTGCTCTTGTATGTATTCATGGTATTATTTTAATTTATGTAGGAGGTACTTGCACCTTATAAGGTTAATAATATTGAGGATAAAATTGAATCCAAGCGGTAATAAGACTATTTTACATGTTGATATGGATGCATTTTTTGCGTCGGTAGAACAGCATGACCATCCTGAATTACAAGGTAAGCCGGTAGTTGTAGGTGCATCTCCTGATAAACGTGGTGTTGTTTCGGCAGCATCGTATGAAGCAAGGAAATATGGTATTCATTCAGCAATGCCGTCGAGCGAAGCATATAAACAATGTCCACATGCAGTATTTATGCCAGTTAATATGAGTCGGTACATTGAGGTATCAAGGACTATTCAAGCAATTTTTATAGAATTCACTCCGTTAGTGGAGCCGCTTTCAATTGATGAAGCATTTTTAGATGTAACAGGTTCTTTTAGACTTTTTGGTTATGGTGCAGAGATAGCTCTTAAGATTAAAAAACGGATAAAATCGGTTACAGGTTTAAATGCATCTGTAGGTGTGGCACATAATAAGTTTTTAGCAAAACTGGCGAGTGATTTAGAAAAACCTGATGGTCTGACTATTGTTCCTTCTAAATGCTCTGAGGTTATGACATTTTTAGCCCCTTTGTCCGTTGGTAGGATATGGGGAGTGGGGAAAGTTACCGGTGCCAAACTGGCTGAGTATGGAATTACTACTATTGGGCAGTTACAGAATATTACGGAATCAGAATTGGGTGCAATTATTGGAAAACATTCTGCAAAGCATTTGTTGCATCTTGCAATTGGAGAAGATGAGCGTGATTTAGATATGGGAAGAGGGGAAAAAAGTATATCTAAGGAGTATACTTTTGAGTTTGACTGTCAGTCGCCAGAAGAATTAAAGTCTGTATTGTCTGAACTTGTTGATGATGTTGGTCAACGCTTGAGAAAATCAGGATATTTTGCAGGGCAAGCAAAGCTTAAATTACGCTGGCAAGGGTTTCAGACAATTACACGGCAACGAATATTTAATAATCCTATATGTGATGATTTTAGTTTACGGGAAATGGCGAATACAATATTTGATAATGAAAAAATAATTAAACCTGTCCGTCTGATTGGTTTTGGGGTTGGCAAGCTCACATCTTCTGCACCGAGGCAATTATCTTTGTTCGGAGCAGAGAATGATATGAATGACAAAAAAGAGAAACTTAGTCGTACTGTTGATGCTATTCGTGATAGCCTAGGTGATGATAGTATTAGTCGAGGGTCGAAAATTAAAAGGAAAAAATAATGCATAAAGAAGTCACGCATCCAATAATTCAGCATAAATTAACAATTTTACGTAATGAACGAACTAAGCATAAAGAGTTCAGAGAGATTGTTAGCGAAATAACAATGCTACTTACGTATGAGGCTTTAAAACACGTTGGATTACGTGAGGTGGAGATTAATACTCCAGTGGCACCTACTGTGGGATATGAGGTGAGTCATGATATAGTTGTGGTGCCGGTGCTGAGGGCTGGGGTAGGGATGCTAAATAGCGTATGTGAAATTATGCCGACAGCAAGAACCGGCTTTATTGGCTTGTATCGTGATCATGATACGAAGATGCCGGTTGAATATTATTCAAAACTACCTGAGTCTAGTGATGATGCGTTGGTCTTATTAGTTGATCCCATGCTCGCTACCGGAGGATCAACTAGTGCGGCAATTGATATGATTAAGCGTGCCGGTTTTGAGCAAATTGTGGTTTTATCAATTGTTGCTGCACCTGACGGTATTGAGGTGGTTGAGGCGGCTCATAGTGATGTTAATATTTATTGTGCGGCTATTGATGAATGTCTTAATGACGATAAATACATTGTTCCCGGGTTAGGGGATGCCGGTGATCGTTTATTTGGGACTATTTAGTTTTTTTCCTATGAAAACTTCTTCCGGTTAGCGGTCGCGATACTGCTTTGCCTTCAGGTCCTAAAGCCTCTCTGTTGCTACCAGCGGTTTCCAGTACTTGATCTGTTGTTTTGAAATGGCATTTGTTGGCTTCTAGTAAGACTTTGGGGCCATTTTGTTTTACTAATTCGACAGCAATTTCTCGTACATGAGCTGATGCACCTTTTGGTATTTTCACTTTATATTTTTCTGACATACTTTTTAATGAAAGTAAGAACTGTTCACGTGCAATAATTGAGGCGGCGGCTACGGCAGTATCAGATTCAGCACGCGGCATCTGAATTAATTCAATGTTTTTGCCGTTTTTCATTAGTGATTTTTCAATTAGTTCTTTTTTGCCAAATTGATCGGAAATAGCTTTTGGACAGCTTGGAACTTTTTCAAGTAGGTTCTCAATAGCTCTTGCATGTGCCCACGCTAACAGTGTATTAACATTCCGCATTTTGGAATAAAGCCTATTGTATGCTGAAGGACCAATTTTTACGACGCTATAACGAGTACCAAGTAAACGCCGTAATTCCCGTCCCATTCCGAGTGCTTTATCATCACTGGAAATGGCTTTACTATCTTTGACCCCCATTTTTACCATGATTTTTAAAAGCTCGTTATCGATATATGCGGCAGCAATTACGATCGGACCAAAGAAGTCACCTTTGCCACTTTCGTCAACACCCATGTGTGGCTTTCCGGCGTCGGGGTTGAGAACTTCATCATATCCAATCGCAATTCGTTTAAGGACAAGTGGTTCCATTGTGAAGGTGATAAAATCTTCGGCACCTTTACCTTGAATAAGGCATTTTCCACTTTTGTATAAGTTTACGCCGCAGTTTTCTGCACGTACAGCCATAATAGTGTGTGGCACAGTTACTGGCTGGTACATATCTCCGGAAAGAATACTTATTAAGGTTGCCTGTTCAATATCGTTCAGCTTAAATGTATATGATGTTTTTTTTGTCATGTTGTAAATGTAGTAAATATTATTATATGTTGCAAGAAAGAGGTTTTAAATAGTTACCGGTTACTGTTGTTTTCCTTTATAATCCGGTTCCAATAGTAATGTTTCGTTTTGGTGCTTTGTACTTTTTTTTAGGCTTTCTTACAAACCAGATAGCGAAGAATAAGATTGCACTAGCTGCTAAAAAAGTTATGGTTATATTTTTCTTTGTATATGTGGGTGGGAACTCTCTTGTTTCATCATAATGGTTAAGGTAATCTTGGTCACTTTTTACGAGTTTGCTTCTTGATATTTTGATTTTTTTACCATTTTTCTTTTCGAAAACTACCAGTGTAGAGCTTAATCCTATTGGTTGAGCTTTTATGCTATTGCCTTTTTTCGATGTCCATTTCCTGAGTGGAGCATCAATGATTTCTTTTATTAAATCCTTTTTGTGAATTTCAGTCTTTTTCTGTTTTGGGGCGGCAGATCCTTTCAATATGTGGCTATTGCGAGCAGATTCTCCTATTTTTCTAACTTTTGGATTAGTTTCACCAAGTCGTATTATCTTTCCTGCATAGGTCGTAACGCAGATTAGTGTTAGGAATATAATTAAGTTTGTTTTCATCGATTTCTTATTTTTTAAAGTATCTACCTATCTCCGAGAGGTAGAGTGATTTAGTATTTTGCCATCTGTGGTTACCTCTCGGAGATAGGTAACTACTTGTCTCTTACCCGTGGTGGTGGGAGTGGGGGTAATGAGCTGAATTCTCGGGATGCCACTAGAATACATACGGGAGTAGCTTTTGCACCTTTATATACCGGAACTTTGAAGAATCTAGATATTAAACCAAACTTTCTAAGCCGCCTTTCAAAGGTTTTATCTCTTGCAGATGACCAGAATGCAACACAGCCTTTTTCGCTTAGTGCATTGATAATGGTATTAATACCGTTACGATTATAAAGTCTGGCATTTGCAATATTGGTTATTGCCGCAGGTCCGTTATCAATATCGAGTAGGATTGAATCAAAGGTGCTTGATGATTCCTTAAGAAGCTCAACTACGTCACCAATTCTAACAGTTACCCGCTTATCGTTTAATGCGTTGTCTGTTAATTGCCCCATATATTTTTTATTCCACTCAACAACTTCCGGCATAAGTTCTGATACAGTTATTTTTGCACCCGGCTTTAGCATATCTAGTGCGGCACGTAGTGTGTAGCCCATACCCAGTCCACCAACCAGTACTCTTGGCTGGTTGTTTCGTTTCATGTTACGGCAACCCAGTATTGCCAGTTGAACTTCTGACTCATGTCTACGACTTGACATGAGTTCTTTTCTATCAACATTGATAGTGAAGTCTTTATCGTGTTGATTAAGAACTAGAACACTACCGTCGGGCGTAGTTGCGGTTGCAATTTGTTTTATTGGTTTCACTGCTTTTACCTTACTTATATTATTAAATTTCTATAAATGGTGGCCTTCATGTCCTTTGCTACATGTGGGGTTTTCACCGATGGCATTTAGGGTATATGTTCCTCCATCAGGACAGATCGGCATTTTTTCACCTTTTATGTATTCAAGTACGCCTTTCACATCAGGCGTAACACCGGTTACTTTTTTTTCTGCTAATGCCCATTGTTCTTTTGCTGAATCAAGTTGACGTAAGTTATTTATACAAGCATTCTTTTGTGATGTTGATCTTGCCTTTATAAATGACGGAATGGCGATGGCCGCCACCATTCCTACAGGTGCGGCAATTACACTTGCTGCAATTTCACGTCCACCACTGGAGCTTATTCCTTTTATGGAAATTCCGCTCTTTAGATTTTGTATTATTAGAGCTGCTGATTGTGGTTCACTCATACCGGTGATATTTTTGATAAGTGCAATAGTTTCATCTGAAGTAATATCAGAGCTGTTGGCCATTGCTTGCATTTGAATATCCGTGATTACTTTGCTAAAGCGTGGTGCTATATAAAGCAGTCCATTGTTTTTAAGTGGTAACCCATCAAAAGCAGTTTTAAATTCTTTAGTATTAACCAGTCCGCTTTTTGTTTTCTTTGTTGTTAAGGCTGTTTTTAGTATTTCATCATTGGATGCCAGCAACAACATTCCAGAGTCAGTTGTAAATGAGAGTTTTAGCGGTATATGTAGTGGTGCCGGAATGTTTATTGATTGAATAGTATTGTTATCAACTGTTATTTCGCCAATAGGCATGCCACTTTTTTTTAGTTGAGTACTTATAAGCGTTCTTAAAGTATCATTTTTAACTGATAGTCCAATCAGAAGTGACGGCTCTGGTATTGATAGAGGATCTTGTCCTGGGGTGAGTGGGAGGGTTATTGTTTTGGTAGTTGATAATTGAACAGAAAAGAATCCTTCCCCGTCTAGGCTTGCAATCAGTTCATCAATGCTTATGCCCATTTGAGCGGTAAGCATTTCTATACCCATGGCGAAATTTGTTTCTGCTTCATCTCCTCCAATTTCTGTTATTCCGGATTTAATCATCGTCCATAATTGAGCAGGTTCATTAATGCATATACGAGTTAGCACTGAATCTGCGGGGATAAAGTTTAAACTAGTTAGTTCTTTTGGTGCTGTTCCCACCAGTGCACGCCACAAAGGTAGATCAATAGCACTTTGTTTACGGGCAATAAATGATTTATAATCATTTAGACCACCTTTTTGCGGTACAACGCTCATACCAATACCTGTTACTGAATAAAACCCGTTTTTCTGTAGGAATTTTGGTAGTTTTTCTATTGCGGAGATGGCCTGTGCCGTAGATGGATCGGTAATGGCTTGTAGTTTGGTTAGTTGTGGAACAAATTCAAACAAGTTTTCCAGCCATCCCTCCACATTGGCAACAACCAGTAAATCACCACCTTTATCAAGATGAGTCATAATGGTATTAAATGTTTTTTCAGATTTTTCAGAATTTGCTGAGACTGTTTGTGCTCTGATATTGCCAGTTAGTAATGCTATTAATGTAAGGCTAGCAGCTGTGGTTAATACTTGTTTTATCATTATAAACTTCCTTTAATTATGGTGTTAATATTGAGGTACTTGCAAAACTATTAAAAAGAAAGATTATCTGATAATAGTGGTGTGTGCAAGTTATTATGTATGTTTCTTGAGGCACTTGCAAAACTATCTGCGGGCACTTTTTGATTTTATGCGGCATATTCCGCTTTTTCGCAATTTTACAGACCCTACAGGTATGCTCCAATTGTTTAAAAGGCAGAATTTGCTCGCCTAAAATACGAAACATTGCCTCGCACAGTAGTTTTGCAAGCACCTCTCTTATTTTGATTTTTTAAAGGAGCAATTACCGATAGGTAAATTTTGGTTTGTAAAAATAAGTTCAAAGTCTGTTTTTTCACTTTCTGTGCGTTGAAAGGTTTCTATTTCTTCAAATCGTTTATCATTACATAGTAGTTTGTATCCTGCATCGAAGTAGTCAAGGTGATCTGTTGAGAAGTTTACTGTACCACCGGAAATTAGCGTGCGATGCAGTGCGTCCAGGAAGTCTGTACTCATAAGTCGGCGTCGGTGATGTTTACGCTTTGGCCAAGGGTCGGGAAAGAAAATATAATATGTAGAAATAGCATTTGGTGGCATAAGTTCTGATATCACATAAGCAGCTTCCAGTTTTATGAGTCGAACATTTTCTAAGTTGGCACGTATAATCTTGCGATCAAGCTTACCAAGTCTTCCATTCATACGGTCTATACCGATGAAGTTAGTGTCCGGATATGATGCTGCACGTGATAGTAGAAAACGTCCCTTGCCGCAACCTATATCAATTTCGATTGGTGATTCTTTAGCGAACAACCCTTCCAAGTTTAGTTTGTTAGTGATGTCGGGTAGTTCGATAATAGTACTTTGTTCAATTGATAGTGTTGTCATTAATATTGATATCCTATTTATAATGTAGTTAAACTATCGTACTGTGTTTCAATAGTCAAAATCACTTTTGCCTACATATTCACGTAATATTGATGTGTTTGGTACGTTGTTATCGCTAATTCCACGAAAATTAAGCAGAAACTCGGTTAATCGTCGAGATTCAGCATATTCCAGTTCGCTTGGTTTTACTTGTGCCAGTAACGGTTCGGCAATGGGTTTTAAAACCGCCATTTCGTAATCTAGTGCGGAGTTAAAAGTTTCATCAGCTTCTTTCTGGAACGGGAATATCCATTTTTTTTCTCCGCGTCGTACGGATGGCCACATACGTAATGTTGCTAGTGCGGAATGGCCGCGGAAGTTGTTGTCACGCACCATGCGTCGGAGAAGGCGATTATCAGTGGTTGATATGCGGTTGTTTGAGTCTATGCTCATTTGTGTTAATGCACTGACGTATATTTTGAATTTATTTTCAGCAGCAACATCTGCGGTTAGTATTGGGTTAAGGGCGTGAATTCCTTCAATAATAACTACGGTGTTTTTTCTAACTTGCAGAAAGTTTCCACGAAACTCCTGTTTTTTTGTTTCAAAGTTAAAGCGTGGTATTTCAACTTTTTCACCTTTTGCTAGTCGGTTCAGGTGTTCATTGAATAACTTTATGTCCACAGCTTCAACGTGTTCATAGTCTGGTTTACCGTTTTCATCCTTAGGGTTACGAACATCACCAACAAAATAATCGTCAGTGGATAATGTTATGGGGTGTAAGCCGTTAACTCGTAGTTGAACTGATAAACGTTTGGCGAAGGTTGTTTTTCCGGCAGAGGATGGTCCGGCAATAAGTACAAATTTAACTGTATTGCTTAAGCTGCTTATTCTATCAGCAATATTTGATATTTTCTTTTCATGTAGTGCTTCTGCAGTATGGATAAATGACTTTACATTATTATCGGCAATGATTTCGTTTAGTTTACCAGTTGTGGTTACTCCTAGAATTCGTCCCCATTCTGTATGTTCGCGAAAAATCTTTGCAAGGTGTGGTTGGTCATCAAAAGGTTTTAATTCACATGCATCGCATCGTTCAGGGAGGTTTAGGATAAATCCTATTTGCCCTGAGTTGCTTGATCCTGCGGTATAGTTTATAAGTTCAAAGCATGTAAGTACTTTTGTTGATGTAACTAGTGGACCGTGGGCAAGGTCGCAAAAGCCATCACATTCGTGCATAACAGTATTTGGTGGATTTCTGTGTGCCAATAGGCTTGCAGTATCTGATTTGCCTGATTTTTCCAGAAGGTTAATTGCATCAGTATAGGCAATTTTAATTCGATTTATAGCAAGGTCGTTCTCTACAAGTTTTTTCATGTGCAAATATAGTTTTGCCAATTGTGCATCACTTATTCCGTCAGGAGCATCATCTGTTTCTTTAAAGGAGCAGAAAAGTCCTAGGCCAAGTGAATAATCAATAGACACAGTTGCGTATTGAAAAAGGTCTTTAACTGCTTTTGCTAATAAAAAAGAGACTGAATTTCTATATACACGCCAACCGTTGGGATCAAGCATTGTAATAAAGCGAATTGAACTGTTTACTGTTATTGGATAGGAGAGTGATGCAAGGTCGTTGTTTACTATTGCTGCAATATACGGCAGTTTTTTTGATTTATCTTCAGGGGTGAGTAATGAGCCTACGGTTATTCCTGCTTCATATTTCTCAATAGGTTTATTTTCTATTTGAATATCTATTTTTGACATTATCTATAGTTCCATAATTATTTGTTTATATTTGAAGTGATCTATTATTGCATAATGCGGCAAGTCATGCAAGGTTTGGAGATAGAACACTAGCAATTCTTGTTTTGAGAGGATCCCGCCTTACGGCGGAACTACGAATAGTGAATTATCGAAAAAATCTGTTTTAGTGTGCCCGTCAGGGCGTTTCTATTAATAAGGCTGTTATAAATGATAATTGCCGATAGTGAACAAATATTGAGATCTTCTTTGATTTTGTAGGTCTGTTTATTATAATCATTGATAATGTATGAGTAATAAAGTATATTTATCTTAAATATATTCTAAGGGATAAAATGAGAAAAAATATAATAATATTATTGTTGTTGGTACTTGCGTTGGTGGGATGGTATTGGCTGCGTATGTTGCAGGATGATGATCTGCCAGAATCCACAACTGTATCTGCTGATATTAGCGTGAATAACGTTGCTCATCATAAATATATATCGCCATCTTTCGAAACAGAAGTTATGCGGGCGTCCGACAAATGCTCAGCACCTCCCGATTTTAGTACAAAAACGACATCGCCTACGAACGTATCAGGTAGTGATATATCTGGAGTTATACCCAATGAATATATTCTTAGCTTTTACAGTGAGAATGATCTTGATGAGTTTATTCGTTTGGCAAAGTCTATGGGGGCAAAGGTGTTAGGCCGTATGACGTTGGGGAATAGTGTTAGTATAAGAGCTGATGCCGCCACCTTAAAAAAATTACAGGAGGAGGGCCCCCAATCGGTTGGATTTGACCATAACAGGGAAATAAACAATCCTCCATTGCCAATACTTGATCCGGAAGCTCCTAAAGGTGCATATAATATGTTCGGCAATGGTGCACTCGCCTGGATGGGGGTAAGTGATAATATTGATTGGGGTAGTGGGGTAAAGATTGCTGTATTGGATTCTGGAATAAATAATCATTCGGCATTGGCTAAGGCTGATATTAGTTTATTGGATATGATTGGTGGGGATGGACATGATTCCTCGACTGCCGGTGCGCATGGAACATCAGTGGCATCATTGATTGTCGGAAACAATGAGTTTATGCGTGGTATTGCACCTGCATCTGAGATTTTGGGTATTCGTGTTCTTGACGAGAATGGTAAAGGGAATATATTTACTGTTGCTGAAGGCATTGTAACGGCTGTTGATGCCGGTGTTAATATTATAAACTTGTCTATGGGCACAAGGTCGGACAGTTACTTGTTGCGTGATGCCGTAAACTATGCGGCTGAGCATGGTGTTATAATTGTTGCGGCAACGGGGAATGATGCATCTTATGGAATATCTTTTCCTGCTGGATACGATAATGTTGTTGCGGTGCCAGCAGTTGATGCAGCCGGTCGACATTTACCTTTCTCTAATCGAGGTGATACGGCTGACATTTCTGGTCCTGGTTTGGGCATAAATGCCGCTGGGGTTGATAATACTATGGATTTATTTAGCGGGACTTCAGCTGCTGCACCATTTATTAGTGGAGCTATAGCGGCAATAATGTCTGAGTCACCCGGGATTAGTGCCGCAGAGGCTTTAGGCATTTTAATATATTACAGTGATGATGGTGGTAAGCCGGGGCCGGATGCTGAGTTAGGGGCTGGAGTTATTGATATGGGTAGGGTGAAGGATCGTGATAAGAAGGGAATATATGATATTGTGGTTAATTCGCCATATCTTGAAACTATTGATGGGGGTGATGTTAGGTTAATTGTTTCTTTGCAAAATCGTGGGACTGAAGAAATTGAAACGGTAAAATTAGAGGTGAATATAGATGGTGCCAGATATTCTGTTTATTTTCAGAATATTCCTGTGGCACGTACTGTTAGTGATAGTTTTCGTGTTCCATCGAGTAGTTTAGAAGTTTCTGGGAATATTGATGTATCAGCAGAAGCTGTTATGCAGGAACATCGTGATACACATCCGGAAAATAATTACATGCAGATAAGTTTATATTACAAGCTACCTGAGAAATAAAAGCTACCTTACTAATGGGTAAATAAAGCTTAATATGATATTAGAACTGGATAATTTAATTGATATAGGAATGTATCGTGGGGTTATTGCTTCGCAATATAGGGACTTGCTGTCTATTCACTTGCCGAAAATAAGAAGCCTTATTGCTGATTCTGCTGCAGAAGTGTTGGCTGTGGGTCGAAATAGTAACATTAGAATTAGAATCTTTGAACAGGGACAGTTGTTTGATTTGGTTGTGAAGTCGTTTGGAAGAGAATCGGCAGTAAAAAATATGTTAGATTCAACACGTGGGAGCAAGGCTCTCCGTACTTGGATGGTTGCCAGGCATTTACAGAAGAATGGTGTTGGCACACCGGAACCTGTTGCGTTCCTTGAACGATGGGAGGGCAAGAAATTATTAGAAAGCTATTTTGTGTCAGTTTATCAAGCTGGTATATCAGACTTTACGACTGAACTTTCTCGTCTTTTTAAAGAAGAACCTGAATGCTGGAAGTTTATGAATCTTTTACAGGTCGTCGCCGAGGCTGTTGCTAATATGCATCGGTGTGGCTGTCAGCATAATGATCTTGGTAATCAAAATGTTATGCTTTCATATATTGGTGACGGTAAGTGGGGTAATGTTCAGTTTATTGATCTTAACCGAGCTAATATAGAAAAAACATTATCTAACAAACAACGTGCCCGTGATATTTCCAGAATATGGCTGCCATCAGATTTATTACGGGTTTTTGTAGAGATGTATTATGGGGGAAAAGTCCCGGCAGAGGATTTTGTTAAATGGGAACTTATTTATCGAAGGCGTTATGCGAAACATGCGGCAACGAGGAAACTTCGTCATCCAATAAAAACTTTTAAAAACAGAAATACAGAGAAAAAGCCAGAGATATATCCTGCACCGCGTGATTTGTGGATATGGGATGAGCGTTCTGCACAACCTATAGTAATCATGAAATCAAAGGATCGGCATAAGTTTTACTCGTCTTCATGGATAACTAAGCCTGTATGTGCTGTGGCTGCAGATTTTTTACCTGTAAAAAAAGAATATAAAAAATTAAAGTTAGAATGTTACAAAAAAACAGTAAATATGCTTGATCGGCTTGGTATAAGCATTGAGCCGCGTAAAGAAATATGGCGACAACAGTTGGAGTTGTTGAAAGAACTGAGAATAATGCCGGTATCAATGCGGTTTTATCGTCATGAATCTGTAGATCAATGTGAGTTTAAGATAGGCGTTGTCCGTGAATTATCTGATATAGGATTTACCGTTTCTATTGCATTAGTTCAGGATAGGATAGCAGTTACTGATTCTGCAGCATGGCGGATATTTGTTGAGAAAGTTTTAGGTTGTGTAGCGGAACTTGTAGAATATGTAGAAGTTGGTCATGCTATTAATAGGGTGAAGTGGGGGATATGGAGCTTTTCCGAATTAAAACAGTTAATGGATATTGTTGCAGATGTTGCATCTAAGTGGTCTGGCTTGAGACTTACGGGTCCTTCGGCAATTGATTTTGAGTATCCATTTGTGATGGCTGCATTACGGGAAGTCCCGAAAAATATTCATTTTGCTGCTTTATCGCATCATTTGTATGTTGATAGGCGCGGTGCACCGGAAAATAGACAAGGTAAATTTGATGCTCTTGATAAATTTGTTATGGCTAGAGCAATAGCGAGAACCTCTTTAAAATGTGATGATAAGCTTATTGTTTCTGAAGTAAACTGGCCGTTATTAGGTTCAGGAGTTTATTCGCCGGTAGGCGCACCGTATGTTTCCCCCGGTGTTCGTTATAATGACCCCAGCGTCAGTGAAGAGGATTATACAAGTTTTATGATTCGATATATAGCAATAGCTGTATCATCCGGTATGGTCGAAAGAGTTTACTGGTGGAGAATGGTTGCGCATGGCTTTGGTATTGTAGATGATGCCGACTTATCAAAATTACGTAAGCGTCCAGCATACGATGCATTAAAAATTTACCTAGAGATATTAGGTGACTCTGTTTTTGATAGTAGAATCAAGATCGATGAGTTAGATAACGTATATGTTTTTAAATATAATGTTCCTGAAATAGGTGTGGTGTGTCTAGCCTGGGTAAACCTGGATGCGACAGTTGAAATAGAGTTGCCATTTAAATGTATAGAGATACAGATGTTAAACGGGGATGTTGTAGAACCTGATGGCAATAAAATCAAACTGACAGGAATGCCGGTATATTTGTTTTGTGGTTGAGGCACTTGCAAAACTATGTGTGGTAAAATAATTACCGTTTCTAGAAAAATTTACGACTAACCGATGAGCCTGCGAGATATCCGGTAGAGAATGCTGCTTGTAAATTATAACCACCGGTATCGGCTTGTACGTCAAGTAGTTCACCGACAATATATAATCCTTCGGTTATTTTTGACTCCATTGTTTCTGGGTTTATTTCATTTGTGTTGACGCCACCAGCAGTGATAATAGCTTCTGCAAATGGGCGGTGTCCGGTTATAGTTATTTTAAAGTTCTTTAGCCAAGTTAGTATTTTCCTTCGCTGTTTAGTTGAGATGTTCTGACCAAGAGTATAACTTGGAATCTTGTTTTGGTTAATGCAAATTTGAACAAGAGGTTTTGGTAAAAGTCCACGCAGAATGCTGAATAGCGGTTCTTTTGCTCTGGAGGTGAAATCACGTTGTAGGCGGGCATAAAGTTTAGCTTCGTTTAGTGCAGGTTTAAGGTCGATTGTAATGTAAACATGTTTCTTTGCTTGTAGTGCATCAACGGCAGTTCCGCTAAGTGTAAGTATTACCGGACCAGATATGCCGTGTTTGGTGAATGTTAGTTCTCCGAATGCAGAAGTGGTTTCTTTATCATCAACAATAAGTGTGGCATTGATATTACGGAGATTAAGGTCGTTCATTTTTCCAGCAATATCAGATGTAGTTTCTAGAGGTACAAGGGCTGGGCGAGGTGTAATAATTGTGTGTCCGGCTGATTTTGCCAGTTGATATCCGTCGCCAGTTGATCCTGTAACAGGATATGATGCACCACCAGTTGCAAGGATTACGATATCACAATCTATTCTTTTATTATTTGCTATGACTCCTTCTATCTGGTTGTCGGTAATAATCAATTTTTCTACTCTAGTTTGGTTTACAATTTTTACTCCACATTTTTTTGTCCAGTTGAGTAATGTTGCCACCACATCAGGTGCTTTGCCGTTGGCTGGGAAGATTCGACCACCACGCTCTTTTACTGTTTTAAGACCGTTTGTTTCCAGTAGATTGATAATATCTGTATTTGAGTAGTTGTTGAAGGCAGGTCTTAGAAAGTCTTTTGTTCTGCCGTAGTGGGAAAAGAATTTTGAAATTGGTGCACTATTTGTAATGTTGCAACGCCCTTTACCGGTAATACATAGTTTACGACCTGGTCGTTTCATTTTTTCGAGTAGAGTTACGTCCGCACCTGATTTAGCCGCATAACCTGCGGCGATTAAACCAGTTGCACCACCACCAATTACTATAGTTTTTTTGAAGTTTTGCAATCGGCACTATTCCAGTATTTTTTCAATCTCATTGTGAGAAAGACCTGCTGCTATTAAATTTTTACGAAGTTTTTCTCGTTCTTCGAGCTGTCCTGCTTGTCTCCCCTTTAGCAACCCCTGCTCAAGCCCTTGCTCAAGTCCTTTTGCAAGTCCTTTTGCAAGTCCTTGCTCAAGTCCTTGTTCAAGCCCTTTTGCAAGACCTCGTTCCCGAGCATTTTTTTCGGCATTTTCAGCAGTGGTGCGCATATCTTCGGCAGATGCCATAGCACGCATGTGTGCTTCGTAGAGTTTAAATGACTTTTTGTCCATTGTAAATGGTGTCAATTTTGTTTTTAGGGCATCAATATTAAATGAATGGAATTCATCTAATACTTCGGTATGTTTGAATGCATATATCCACTCGTCTAGGTCATCTTGGACATCATCATCAAAACATCTTAGTGGAATAAGATAATATTCAGGAAAAACATTTTTATCAAGAGCTGAGGATGGCGGTTGACCTACGAGGTATGGGGCTGCGGCTTCCTTTACCTGTAAAAGGTCTTTTGTATGAATGCCCTTGAATTCTGTTGTGCCGTGATAGACATAATCGTTACCTTCACCTACGCTAAAGTAAACAATGCTTATTGAAATAACTTTCTTTATATTTTGATAGCAATCACCAAGTTTCAGGTTTTCCACAATGACTTTTGAAGTGCTATATAGTAAACGTTCAAGAAAAGCGGTTTCAGAGGTGTATTGCAGTTCAATAATAATCTGGCGATTTTTCTCGTCTTTAACCATCAGATCAACACGGTTGTATTTTTGATCTGGTTCTAGCTGATTACTTTCACTTTCGAGAAGTTCAAGCACTGTTATGCGTTCCTTTAGTAAGGCCGAAAGGAATCCTTCAAGCACATCAAAATTCGCCTTGTCTCGCAAAACGGTTTTAATTGCCCAGTCGAAGCTCATAATGGTGCGTGATTTACTCATAACGTCAACTATGCTTTTTTTTAACATTTAAGTCAATAAATACAATAATAAATTTAGCTGTTGTATTGGCATGTTTTACATCAGATGGTTCGACCAACCGCCAAATACTTTAAAAAGGCTTGCTTGAATGTCAGTAGCGGTACTATCCACTTCAGGGAATTGACCTACGTCTTTATAGTTTTTGTAAAAATCAGGATCACGTGACATTACCGGAGTTGCATTTTCCCTTAGTTCATATACGGTAGTGTATTGGAATGGCCATACATCAAAGATTGGTAAAGCTGATGAGATTGAACCAATAAGACCGCTGAACTTTGACCTTAAATTTTCTTTTTGTATACGTTTTCCGACAACCCAGCTATTTTCTGGGGCGACCATTCTGAGCATACTGTCGGCAACAAGTTTGCAGAAAAATTCATCTTTCACTAAAAAACCGCATTCGGTATTGTATTTGGCTGAGCGTGGATCAAAATTATGAGAACCAATCAGTGCAATATTATGATCTATTACAAACGATTTTGCATGGATACTGAGGCGTGGTGCTTTCTTTTTTATAGGTGCAATATTATCATCCTTTATATATTTTTCAACTTTTTCTATTGGTATATTTATTAGTTTTACATAACGAGGCACAAAGTATTCAATATCTTTTGGAAATGGCTTGAATTCATAAATATCAAGTCCAATTTTTTTGTATAGTTTTTTTCTATATTTATATGAAAGGGCAAAAACATTTACGTGATCAGCGGCAGCAAGGCTATTGCTGGAGAATATTACCTTCAGATCAGGATTTTTTTTACGTAGTTTTTTTATTATTCTCTTTGCTTTTTTGTCGTAGATCAAATATGGGGTTTGTAGAAATATATATTCTTTTGCTTCAGGCAAGACTTCATTTAAAATATTAACCATTTCTTGCTTTGGTTTTCTTATATCAAATTTTGAAGGAGTATCACTTGCAAAAATGACCGATTCTATTTTTATAAGATTAAGCTGCGGGCGAACTGATCCGAGATAATTTGTATTTGCAAGATCTGAGATGCTGGTGAGATCATAATAATCATTTGTATAGTTATAGCTCCATGGCGATTCTTTTATTGATCCTAAACGTTTTTGTACATCAGTAAATTGTAGTAAATTAACCGATTTATTATTGTTCCAGAATTTTTCAAATGAAACCGTCATATTTGTTATAACTGGACTGATGAGCAGCATATCACGGTCTTTAAATATAAATTTACTATCACGGTCAAAGTATTTTCCTTCGTAGTTGCGCCCGCCAGTAATACCGATCTTTCCATCAACAATAAATGTTTTGTTGTGCATACGTCGATTGAATCGGCGCAATCTGAAGACCGCAGAACTTATAGTGTTGATTTTTGTATTGCAGACAACATCGGCAGTTGGGCGATAAAGACATATATCAAAATTTTCATGAGCAGTGGCCATGCGTGCAAGCTGTTTCGGCTTGGCTATATAATTGAGTGCATCAATTAGAAGCCGCACATGTACACCGCGTTCGGCGGCTTTTAAGAGTTCTGCAAACAGGAAATCAGAAGTCTGATCTCGTTTCCATATAAAAGTTTGTATATCAATGCTTTTTTTTGCAGCACGTATAAGGTGAGTACGGGCTAATAGTGCATCGTCACCAGTATCAAGAATGGTGGCGTAATGCATGATGTTGCTGCTCTTGTTTTCGTGAAATACAATACTGGCAACATCTGTGTATGTTGATGCGATGGGTTGTTTGCTGTTTGTCCTGTTAGGTGCAAGCATTTTATAGGACCGTGTAAGTGCTATGTCAAGTTTAGGCAGGCTTGAACACCCTGATAATAATATGAATATAATCGCAAAAACAGCAGGTAGAAGGCTATTTAAAGTATACTTTAAGATTGTTTTATTTTTATACATGGGTGGGATTATTCATTATTAATGGTTTATTATCAATGATTAATGTGTTGTTTAACCATTTGAATTGACATTACAGCATAAAATTGACATTGTTTGGGTTGTTTTGGACAAAATCTACTATGTCATGAGTATGCTACTTTTCTCCTGCTGTATGGTTTCCACCAGATTTATAGAAATCAAAAGAAAAAATGTTAAGGTTTAAAAACAGTATAAAATACTCAATTTAGGTCTATATTAAGGAAATAGAATGGTTAAAGGTTTAATAAATAAAATAAGAAATAGTTTTGGTGGTCGAAAGACGAAAGTTTCGAATCCATCAAAAGCAGTCAATAGTTCGCGGGCGACATGTCCCGTAACAGAAGTGGGTACGGCTACAGTTTGGGAGCCTTCCAAATCAAGTATTGCAAAAAAATGCAAAAAAGCTTCATCTGACAATAAAAATCAGAATAAAAAAGTATCGCAAGGCGGTGGTAAAGCTAAAAATGGTCAGCAGCGGCAACAGCCAAAAAACAAACAAGATAATGGACCACAACAGCGTAGACCAAAAAAAGAGCAAAAAAAGAAACCATTGCCCAAATGGGATCTAAATTCTTTTAAAGTTCTTGAAAAGGAGGGGATGGTTCGTTTTCAAGATTTTAAATTGTCCGACGAGATTATGCATGCTATTGCTGATCTTAAGTTCGAATATAGTACACCAATTCAGGCTCAGACTCTATTTCACGCTTTGGCAGGAAAGGATATTCTTGGTAAAGCACAGACGGGTACCGGCAAAACCGCAGCTTTTTTGGTTGCAGCTTTGTCACGAATAACAGCAGAATCAGATAATCAAAATAGAAAAAAGGGAACCCCGAGGGTTTTGATAATTGCCCCGACTCGTGAGCTTGTTATACAAATTGCACGTGATGCGGATGACCTTGGTAAATATTGTGATTGCCATAGCATGGCTATATACGGTGGCATGGATTATAAAAAGCAACAGGATGAAGTTAAATCTAAGGTGATTGATATTGTTGCGGCGACACCGGGTCGTTTACTTGATTTCAAACAACGTCGTGATATTGATTTAAGTAAAGTTGAGATTTTGGTTGTTGATGAGGCTGACCGTATGCTGGATATGGGGTTTATTCCCGATGTTAGACGCATTGTTGGTTCATTGCCGAATAAAGATAGACGCCAAACTATGTTTTATAGTGCTACATTAAATGACACTGTTAATCGTTTAGCATCACAATGGACAAAAAATCCGGTAAGTGTTGAGATTGAACCAGATCAGGTGGCGGTTGATACTGTTGAACAGCACGTATTGCTACTTTCGGCAAGTGACAAGTTTAATGTTTTGTACAATATTCTGAAAATTGATAAGCCCGGTAGAGCTCTTATCTTTTGTAATAGGCGCGATAGCTCGCAACGTTTGGCTGATGCATTACAGTCTCGCGGTATAGATTGTTCATTGCTCTCCGGTTCGGTAAACCAAAAGGTACGGTTACGTACACTAGATAATTTTAGGGCTGGCAAAATTAATTTGGTGATTGCTACTGATGTTGCAGGACGCGGAATTCATGTGGATGATATTGAAATTGTTGTTAATTATGATATCCCTTATGAACCGGAAGATTATGTGCATCGCATAGGGCGTACTGGGAGAGCTGGCACAAGTGGCACTGCTTATACTTTTGCTTGTGAGGAGGAAGCGTTTACTTTACCTGATATTGAGGAGTATATTGGTAAAGCTCTTTCCTATAAACAAGTTGATGAGGAATTACTAAAACCGGCTCCTAAGCCGACGCAAAAACCTAAACCACGACAGGATGCGGTAACTCACGGTAATGGGAAAACACGTAGTAGTGGTAGACGACCGCCTCGTAATGGTGGTGGACAGCGTAATAACAGTAGTCATAAACATCGTAGTGCTAGTCATAAAAAACCGACACCTCATTCGCCTAAGGGATAAAGGCGGAAAATAATTATGCAGAAAATTATTTTTTTTATGATAATGTTATTTGTACTGGCTTCATCCGTTTTTGCTGTTGAGAAAGTTGTGCTAGTGCAGGCTACAAGTTCAGCAAAAAATCCGACAGAGCGTAATTATGCAAAATCATTGACGAAACGACTTTCTCGCTGGCTTGCGGAAACAGGGGTGGCAAATACTGTTGTTTATGATGATACGCTTATTGCTTCTATTGGTAAGGCAAAAGTAATTATTTTGGGTTATAATCCTAATCCGCCGTCATCGGAACTGCGTGAACTGAGAAAGTTTATTAATAGTGGCGGTAAATTGATGGTTTTTTATTCTTCTAGCGCAGAGCTCGCCTCTATGATGGGATTTAAACTTGGAAAATACAAATCTGCACCATTAGGCGACAGATGGAATGAAATTAATTTTAACAAAAAAATTCCATTATATATTCCACGTGTGGTATATCAGAATTCTCGCAATATAAGAATTGCAACACCAGCAAGTAGTAGCGCACGTGTGATTGCATATTGGGCTGATGCTAATAGTCACCGTGGAAATGATCCTGCCTGGCTAGAATCAAGGTATGGATATTGGATGACGCATGTTCTTGTTGATGATGGAGATACATCGGCAAAGCAGAAAATGCTATTGGGATTAATTGCCGCATGTGATTTATCTTTATGGAAGCCAGCGGCTATTCAACGTATGAGCGAGCTTGACTACAAATTAGCAGCGGTGGTTGCTGATGTACGAAAAAGCGATGGTCAACGTGCGGTAAAGAAAATATCCGATGTATGGGCAAAGGATTATGAACAATTTAAATTATTAATGAAAAACGAAAAATATGCGGCAGCGGTTACTCAGGCAGATATAGTTTTTACACTAGCTATGCGTGTTTACGCAGTATTGCAGAAATCTGCTAAGGGTGAATTTCGTGGGGTATGGGATCATACGGGGATGGGACTTTATCCTGGCAACTGGATTAAAACATGTGACATCTTAAAAAAAGCGGGGCTAACAGATATTTTTTCTAACATTGTTTGGGCAGGATTAGCACATTATCCAAGCAAGACAACGCCACAATCAAATATGGTACAGTTGCGTGGTGATCAACTAAAGGCATCTATTGATGCAGCACATCGTGCCGGATTAAAACTGCATGCCTGGAAAGTGTGTTGGAACCTAGTTAAGGCGTCACCTGAGTTTGTGGCAGAGATGAATAAACAAGGTCGTTTGCAGGTTTCTGATATCGGGCAGACAAAAAACTGGTTATGTCCATCAAACAAAAAAAATATTCAGATGGAACTATCGGTAATCAGAGAGATTGTGCATAACTATAACATTGATGGCATTCATCTTGATTATATTAGATATCCTGATTCGCACTATTGTTATTGTACTGAATGCCATAAGAGTTTTGAGAAATATTCAAAACGAAAGATATCAAATTGGCCGGCAGCTGTACGTAATGGAAAACTAAAACTTGCTTATATTCGTTGGCGTAGTTGGCAGATAACAAGTTTTGTTAAATCTGTACATACTATGATACAACAGGAAAAACCGGCAGTGAAGTTGTCAGTAGCTGTGTATGGTATGTATCCACTGTGTGGACTTAGTGTCGGTCAGGACTGGGGGTTCTGGCTAAAACATGACATTGTTGATTTTGTGTGTCCGATGGATTATTCAGAAAATCTGGATCAATTTTCCAGATTAGTTAAAGATCAAATTGCATTACCATATTCCAGAAAAAGAATTTATCCTGGGATAGGGGTGACAGCTACAGAGAGTCACCTAGATAAGTTTGAAGTAATAAAACAGATTAAGACGACCAGAGAGAATGCTACAGGTGGTTTTATTCTATTTAGCCTCAATCGTGAACTAGAGAAAGAAATTCTGCCCGCATTACGTAGGGGAATCACAAAGTAATTGTCATAGAGAACCATCACACCATCGTTAAGGTGCTTTTTCGCAATTTTACATACCCTACGGGCATGCTCAATTGCTTAAAAGGCATAATCTGCTCGCCTAAAACGGAAAAAATGCCACGCACAGTAGTTTTGTAAGCATCTCTATTCTTCTGGTTTTGGCTCCGGTGCATCTTCCGCAACGGGTGTTTCAACCTCTTTGGTTGTTTCTTCTGTTGCGTTGTCTGCTGGTAATTCAGTAGTTTCTCCGTCTGTTGTGTCATCAGTTTCTGGTACAACATTGTCTTCTGCTTTTACTATGCTGGCTGAGACTAGTTTGTCACCTTCATTAAGCTTAACTAGGCGTACGCCTTGTGTTGCCCTGCCGATAACTGAGATGGAGTTTACTGCCATCTTGATCATTATGCCGTTGGCTGTAATGAGCATTAGTGAATCGTTTTCGTGTGCAACATGCGCGCCAACAACTTTACCGTTACGCTCAGTTGTTTTGATGGCTATAATACCGATACCACCACGTTTGGTTATGCGCCATTCGTCAAATGACGAGCGTTTACCATATCCGTTTTCGGTACAGACTAGGTATGTTGAATCTTCGTCAATGATGCTAAGGCTGTTTACCTGATCGCCTTCACGGAGTTTGATGCCACGGACACCGCGTGTAACACGACCTTGATCGCGTAGTTGAGTTTCCTCAAAGCGGTTGCTCATACCATTTTCAGTTGCGATTAACAGTTGATTGTTGCCGTTAGTGAGTTTTACTGCCAGCAACTCATCGTCTTCATCAATATTGATGGCGATAATGCCGTCTTTACGCACATTACTGTATTTTGAAAGGTTGGTTTTTTTGATCACGCCTTTACGAGTGGCAAGGATCATAAACTGGCTTTCATCAAATTCTCTAATTGGAATGGTTGCCGCAATTTTTTCATCTTCTCTGAGGTTGAGTAGGTTGACAATTGCTTTGCCACGGGCTGTTCTGCCTGCTTCCGGAATTTGAAATGCCATTTTCCAGTAAACGCGTCCATCCTTAGTGAAGAACAACATTTTATCATGGGTTTTTGCCATAAAGAGATGTTCAACGAAATCGTCTTCTTTGGTTGTCATACCGGAGACGCCTTTACCGCCGCGGCGTTGTTCGCGGTAGGTATCAACTGGGACGCGCTTGATATATCCTTCATGACTAATTGTAATGATGCATGGTTCATCAGCAATTAGATCCATGATATTTACGTCATCTTGAGAAACTGTGATTTCAGTTCTGCGTACATCGCCGTAACGTTCTTTAATTTCTGCTAATTCTTCTTTGATTAATGCATATATTTTTTCGTCATGTGCTAATAGATCTGTTAGATAATCGATATATTTACATAGCTCATTATATTCATCTTCTACTTTTTCTCGTTCTAGACCGGTAAGTTGGTATAGTCGCATTTCTAGAATTGCTTTTGCTTGGATTTGGCTGAATGCGTATTTGTCAATAATAGCAATTCTAGCTTCATCTCTAGTTTTGGCGGCACGGATAAGTTTTACAATATCATCAAGGTTATCAAGTGCTTTTAGCAGACCTTCGAGGATGTGTTGACGTGCTTCAGCTTTTGCTAAGTCGAACTGGATACGTCTAGTGACAACTTCGAACCTGTGTGCTATAAAATGCCCAAGGATTTCTTTAAGGTTCATAACCTTTGGTTGACCATCTACAATGGCAAGCATATTTGCACCAAAAGTTGTTTGTAGTTGTGTAAACTTGTATAGGCTGCTGATTATTACATCTGCCATGATGCCTTTTTTGAGTTCAATTACAACACGAACCGGTTCTTTTGTGTTTGATTCATCACGTAGTGCTGAAATACCTTCGATGGTTTTCTCGTGTACAAGATGGGCAATATTTTCAACGAATTTAGCCTTATTAACTTGATAAGGAAGTTCGGTGATAATAATGGTGTCTTTGCCGCTCTTTTCGTTTGGAATGATTTCTGCACGACCACGAACACGCATTTGCCCGCGTCCTGTCTTGTACATATCATCAATTGGCTGTAATCCGCATATAATGCCTTCGGTAGGGAAGTCAGGCCCTTTGATAAACTGCATAAGGTCAGCAACTGTTGCCCGTGGATTATCTATTAGGTGTGTTGTTCCATCTACCAGTTCGCATAAGTTATGTGGTGGGATGTTTGTTGCCATACCAACAGCAATACCGGTTGACCCGTTTAGTAGTAGATTTGGTATTTTTGATGGTAACACAAGTGGTTGTTCGAGTGATTCATCGTAGTTGGGGCCAAAATCGACGGTTTTTTTGTCTATATCGGCTAATAAATCTTCTGCCATACGTTGCATGCGTATTTCTGTATAACGCATAGCGGCGGCGGAGTCGCCATCACGGGAACCGAAGTTACCTTGACCATCAACTAGCGGGTATCGCATAGAGAAATCCTGTGCCATTCTTACGATAGTATCATAAACGGCGGTATCACCATGTGGATGGTATTTACCAATAACATCACCAACTACACGGGCAGACTTTTTGTATGCTGCTGCGTGGGTGTTGTTAAGTTCTTTCATGGCAAAGAGTACGCGGCGATGAACTGGTTTTAGTCCGTCACGAACATCCGGTAAGGCTCTACCCACAATGACGCTCATTGAGTAGTCAATGTAGGAGTTACTCATTTCCAGTTCAATTGGAATGTTGCTGATATTATCAGGCATTACTTCTTCAGATGTCACATTTTCAGATGTCACATCTTCCGGCTTTATATCTTCAGGTGTATTGTTTTCCATAATTATTAAATATCCAAGTTAGCGTTAAGAGCATTTTTCTGAATGAATTCACGACGAGGTAATACTTCATCACCCATTAGCACAGTAAACATATCATCGGCTTTTACGGCATCATCAAGTACTACTTTAAGTAGTTTACGAGTTTCGGGAGCCATTGTTGTTTCGTATAGCTGGTCAGGGTTCATTTCACCCAAACCTTTAAAGCGTTGAATACGACGTCCTTTTCTGCCTAATTCTCGTACAGTCTCCAAAACTTCAGGTAGTGAGAATATTTCCTTTGGTTCATCACCATTTAGCAATGTACAAAAAGCTACTTTTGAAGGGGTATAGCATTCTGTCGCAAAACCGAATTCATCAAGTTTGGCGACGATGGCTTCAAGTCGTGATGCGATATGGATTTCTACCCAGCTTATTGCTGTTTCCGGCTTGCTTTCTAGCTCTGTTACTTCATCAACAACTTCAACTTCTTGGCCTGATGTTTGTTCTATTTCTTCTTGTAGTGAAGCAAGCTCTTGGTCGGTATAGATATACTTTTTGTTGATATCAGTCGCTGTTTCTATTGTCACAAAGTAGCGTGGAAATTTTCCATTTGCGCTATTGCGAGTGTTTAAGTACGTTGCTACATCAATACGGCGTCTTGTTAGAATCTGAATGACAGAATCTAGTTCGGTTAGAGTCGTTAGCAATTTAAGAAGTTCTTCGCCTTCTAACGATTTGTTATCGTTAAGTTTTAGAGTGACACCTTGAGTACCTAAAGCTAAGAGACGATCGGTAAGCTGTGGGTCAGAGTCGATATACTCTTCAGACTTACCTTTTGTGATCTTATATAGAGGTGGCTGTGCCAAGTAAACATAACCGCTTTCAATTAGTTCCGGCATTTGACGATATAAGAATGTTAGGAGTAGGGTACGGATATGTGCACCATCTACGTCCGCATCGGTCATGATAATGATTTTATGGTATCTAATTTTTTCAATATTAAAATCATCTTGTCCTATACCGGCACCAATAGCTGTTATAAGTGTTCTGATTTCCTTATTATTGAGGATCTTATCAAGACGTGCTTTTTCTACGTTAAGAACTTTTCCACGCAATGGTAGAATTGCCTGTATTTTACGGTTACGTCCTTGCTTGGCGGAACCACCAGCACTGTCACCTTCCACAATATATAGTTCGCATTTCTTAGGATCTCGCTCTGAGCAATCGGCAAGCTTACCAGGCAGAGCGTTGGAATCAAGTGCACCTTTACGTCTCGTTAGGTCTCTGGCTTTACGGGCAGCAGCACGGGCACGGGCGGCAACAATTGCTTTATCAATGATTAGTCTGGCAATTTTTGGCGTTTCCTCAAAGAAAATTGCGAGCTGTTCGTTAACAATTGATTCGACAATACCCTGCACTTCACTATTCCCTAGCTTCGTCTTGGTTTGCCCTTCAAATTGTGGGTCGGGAACTTTTACGCTGATAATGGCAGTTAACCCTTCACGGATATCATCTCCGCTCATAGAATCACCATCATTTTTAAAAATCTTATTTGATTTTGCGTATGCATTTACTGTGCGGGTAAGTGCAGAACGGAATCCACTTAGATGTGTTCCGCCCTCAATAGTATTAATATTATTACAAAAGCTATAGATGTTTTCGCTATATGCGTCAGTGTATTGCATAGCAATCTCGACTTCAACATCATCTTTTGTTTTATCAATGGAGAATACGCTCGGTGTTATTTCTGTTTTATTGCGATTGAGATAAAGGACAAATTCAGCCAGTCCACCATCAAATTTGAAGGTTTCTTCTTGTTCTGTTATCTCATCTTTAAGATTGATGTTAATACCTTTATTAAGGAAAGCTAATTCACGTAAACGTGTTGTTAGGATATCCCATTCAAATTTATCGGTTGAAAATATGGTACTATCCGGCTTGAAAGTTATTTTTGTTCCGGTATTTTGGGTTTTCCCTATAACGGTTAACTTTGATACAGGGTGACCTGCTTCAAAGCGTTGATGATGGATTTTTCCATCACGTCTAACTTCTACTTCAAACCATTCGCTAAGACCGTTTACGCAAGAAACACCAACACCATGCAATCCGCCTGATACTTTATAGGAATCGCTATCGAATTTACCACCGGCATGGAGGGTTGTTAATACAACTTCTACCGCCGGTTTGTTTTCTGTTGCGTGCATATCAACGGGGATACCGCGACCATTATCATTTACTGATAAAGAGCCATCTGCATGTATAGTGACTTGGATTTTTGTACAGTACCCGGCTAGAGCCTCATCAATACTGTTATCTACAACTTCATATACACAATGGTGAAATCCACGAATTGCTGTGTCGCCAATATACATGGCAGGACGCTTACGAACGGCCTCAATTCCTTCTAGTACTGTAATGCTTGTCGCATCATAACTCTGTTCAGTTTTCGGTTCTGACATATACCGTTTTCCTCTCTAAATTCACAAAAAAAATACTATAACAATGAGTTGTGGTAGTGGCAAGCTTATAGTGCGAAAAAATGAAGAAAAATAACAGTATACGGAGGCACTTGCAAAACTATCTGCGGACACTTTTTGATTTTATGCGGCATATTCCGCATTTTCGCAATTCTACAGACCCTACGGGTATGTGCAATTGCTCAAAAGGCAGAATCTGCTCTCCTAAAATACAAAAAATTGCCACGCACAAGTAGTTTTGCAAGCACCTCTACGGAATTAAGATTTACACACTGTTTTGCTAGTGAAGGTTTATTTCAGTACGGTAGCAATTTACATCTAATCCCGTATTATTTGTATAGATTATTGATTGGTTTGTTCCAATAATATTTGAATATCCAGATACATATTCCCATGTGTCATTTACGAGAGATGTGGATATTTTTAGTGAATAAAATCTGCTATACCCTTCATATCCTGCCCCGTTAGCTTTTGTTGTATCAAATTGTATTAAAATATTATTGTTTGTATTACTGATATTTATTTTAGGAAAACTGGAAGGGTCAATGGGATCTGTTCCTGCTATGTATTCTGTTAAATTATTTGCACCGTCTTGCATAATCTTATCGTCATCATCTGTTGCAGAATGTGTTAAGTCTGAAAAAAACGTTAATTCCCAATTGTCAGGTATCATATCGCCATCAGAATCACCTGAAAACTCACTCTTGTTTATTTGAAGTGGGGCGGTTATTTGATTGTGTATATTGTACGCATCAACAATAGTTTTATTAATTCCTTCGTATGTTATTATTAAGGTTGAATTTAAATATTTATGGTTAGGGTCAATTAGAGGGTCGGTTACCGGAAGGTTATTCATATTCACCCAAGGGCCATGCATTCCAAAGTAGTATGAACTTCCTGTTGGTGGATTCTCGTTTTTGTTATCATTATAATATTCTACTTGGTTAAATCCTGGAATATCTGAGTCCGTAATGTTTTCGAAAATAAGGGTGCCATGTCCCCCTGTTACCATTTCCCATGAAGGTGCGTTACTGCTTATTACATCGGGAAAGCCGTCAATTGATACACCGTTAGTTTCGTTTTGGTTGTAGTATGTCATATTGGTTGCTGTCGGTGCGTAGTTATATGTTGCTCTCGGTCCGGTAATTCCACTGTGAACGCGAAGATAAGTATATATGTATTGACGTTGTTTGTAAAAGATGTGTAATCTTTGCGTTGCGGGGCCGCTGTTTGCACCGAGGTAAGACCGAATGGCTCTTATTGGACCGTTTATATTTGCAATAAACGCTCCTTCGGCGGCGGTAAACGTTTCTTCATTACGGGCAACGCCGTTCCCTGGTAAGCTGGTACGGTGTCTGTCTAGTATGTCAATACCGTCAGCAGCACCTGTATAAATTTTCTCCACTTCGCGTATCCAACGATCACTGAATTCAGTATGATAACAGCTAGAGTTAATAATGGATGATTCTTGATTAGGACCATTATTCTTGTTGTAGGTTGTTTTATAGTTACCACTTGCCAAAGAAAAGGTATAGGTTATATAATTTGTGCCTGCATCTTGGGGTATAGTACCGTCTGACTTGAAAAGATATACATAGTTGGTTCTGTTATTTAAGGGGTTGTTAATTGATAATTTTATACCACTTCCTGAAACTACATGTGCCGGTAGTGTACTGTTTAATTCTGCTTGGTCGGCGGCATCAAAAGCCATAAATGCAATTTCATCATCCATATCAAATAAAGAATTGGTATCAGCACCGGTAAATGTGTTTTCGTCTGCGTAAGCAAGAAAAGTAACATTACCAGGCATCTGGGTGAATATGTTGTCATAGACTTGTTTAAATGGTGTTATTATCCGTTCGTCAACTTGTAATGGGATTTGATGCCAGCTGCCGTTAAAATTAAATGCGACAATATTCGTTGGATCCGTATTTATAAATGATGGTAGATTTATGCCCGAGATAACAATTGGATCAATAGGTCTGTTTATTTCATTTCCAAACAATTTACTATTTACTACTAATAGCGTTACGATTATAAGAATTAGGTTATAAATGTTTTTCATAGATTATCCTCGAATAAGGTATAGTACTATGAAATTGTTGATTAATCAACAATTTTATCAAATTACATCGATTTTTATAAAAACAACAGAAATTGTCATTTTGAGGGCGAATTGCCTCATAATAGATGACACCGAACGGAAGAGCTGAAAGAACGAAGTAAGTATTGGTTGACTCATAATAGATGACACCCAGAGAATGGGGG
>CAMZLY010000167.1 GCA_947311825.1 uncultured bacterium | reverse complement strand
GTTTTTTGGCAATCTAAGCCGAAGTGTGTGTGGGAATCAGGTGTTTGTACTGAGGTCTTTGGCTATCCAGTCGGCACCGGTCGCTTTAAGTTCGGTTTCTGAAAATGAACTAGTTAGCCCGAGGCATCGTGCACCAGCGGCTTTTGCTGCTTGAATTCCGTTGGGTGCGTCTTCTATGACAATGCAGTCGGTTGCCGGAAGATTTAGCCTAGCGGCGGCGGTTAAGAAAATCTCGGGGTCGGGCTTTTTGTTGGTTATGTCAAGGCCGTTTACGCAGGTGTCAAATGTTTCCCGAGGTAATCCGATTTCTTGCAGGTTGCCTTCCATTTTGATTAGATCGGCACTGGTAGCGACGGCCAGTTTGAGTTTATGTTGTCGGCAGAGGGCAATAAATTCTTTGACTCCGTTCATTGACTGTAGGCGACCTTTTATAACGGTTAGGTAGCGGGCATAAACGCTGGCTTTATCGGCTTTAAGATCAAGGGTGATTCCGTATTTTTCAGCAACGCCACCCAGATATCGATCTTCTCCGGCACCGACAAATGGCAGAAAATCTTCGGCGACGACTTTTGTGTTATAACTGGTCTCGAACATCCACATTGCGGCTTCAAGGATAAATGGTTCTGAGTCGCATAGTACGCCATCCATATCAAAAATGATGGCTTTGGCTTTTAATATTATATTTTGTTGGTTAGAGTTCATGACAAAATAATATACGGGTTTATGAGTTAAATGAAAGTTAAAAGAAACTAAAAACAAAATATTATGATTAAAAGTAAGAGTAGGATGTGGAACAAGTTTCCAACCCATTTTTATCGGCGGTTGTTTTTTTTAGAACACCAATAAGAGATTCGCATGATATGATGTTACGGAAGTAACTGCAATTTTCGTACGGTGAAGGTCATAGTTACTCTAAAAATGAGCCGTTTACAGCTCGTAATGATGGTTCTTTTGATGTTTGACAAAACGACCAAGTATATGTAACCCTATCATCATGAAGAAAAATGAACAAAAACTTATGCAGGCGAGAGCTGATATGTTTAAGGCTCTTGGGCATCCGGCACGCTTGGCAATGGTTATTGCACTTGGTGAACAGTCGCTTTGTGTATGTGAGTTGCAGAAGATTGTTGAATCTGATATTTCAACGGTATCGAAACATCTTTCTGTATTACGATCTGCTGGGCTTGTTGAATCTGATAAACAGGGAAAACAAGTTTTCTATTCCTTGCGTCTGCCATGCACATTAGGTTTTGTACGTTGTGTCGATAAGGCTTTGGCTGAACGAGGGTATTAATTTTCTAAATATACGAAGTTAGGAAAAATTATATTTTATAATTGGCTGTTTTGCCAAATATACCGAGATGTTTTATGAAGTACGTTTCTTGGGTGCTGAAAAGATGTTTTGGCAGGACTATTAGGGGCAGGAGTATTGTTGTTTTACGAAAAACTGCTTTGATAAAATAATGTAAAAGGAAAGGGTGGTATAATGAAAAGAGTAATAAGAGTTGTTCCGATAGTTGTTATAGTTGTATTAATGGTTGTTTTGGTTATCAAACGAAAAAAAGAGATTAAAATGGCAACACCATGCGGCGTTAGACCAATTCCGGTTCATGTTGCATCAGTAAGCAAGGAAACAATGGAAAAGACGCATGATTATCTTGGGGTTATTGAAGCTAATCGGCAGGCAATGATATCATCGAGGATATCTGCGCGGGTAAATATTGTTCCTGTAACTGAAGGTGATGATGTTAAGAAAGGAGCACTACTTGTTCAGCTTGATGATCAAGATCTTGAGGCGGAGAATGGTGCTCTTGATGCAAGAATTAAGGGGCTGAATGCGACAATAAAAAGTTTGGAAATCAATCTTGATTATTGGACTAAGGAAAATGAACGCAATATAAAACTTGTAGAGAAGGGGGTTATCCCACGGGCAGAAGCTGATAATACGGGGAATAAATTTGCTGATGCAGTTGCTAAGTTGCAGTCGGCCAGAGATAGTTTAAATACATTAAAACAAAACCAGAAAACTATAGCAGCCAAAATGGAATATACCAAGATGGTTAGTCCTTTTGAGGGTCTGGTTACGGCTCGTAATGTTGATCCAGGAGATCTTGCTGTACCAGGTAAAATATTATTAGTGCTGGAAGATCGATCTAAATACAAAATTGCTTTTGATGCACCGCAGGAGGATGCCGCACAGTTAAGTGTCGGATTACCTGTTCATGCAAAAATAAATAATAAACAGATGGATCTGAAAATTACGCATATTTATCCTAGCTTTAATAAAGCACGTATGATACGTGTTGAAGCGGAAATTGCACCGTCAGAAAATATTCGCATTGGCACTTTTGTTCCGTTGTCGGTCGTTCTTGTTCAACATAAAAATGTGATAACTATTCCGCAAGAAAGCCTTATGCAAAATCCGGCAGGTAAGACTGTAGTTTTTGTTGTTAATGGAGGACAGCTTATGGCTAAAGATGTTGAAATAATAATGACTAATAATAATCGAATTGAAGTTACCGGGGTAGCTGAAGGGGAACAAGTAGTAACTAGTACTTTTCTTGGCTGGGCATCATTGGCTTCGGGGTTGAATGTTGAGGTGGTAAAATGAGTTTAACGCGAGCATCAGTTAATAATCCTTATGGAGTTATAGCTCTTTCTCTAGTGGTGGTTGCTCTGGGAGTGTTTGCTTTTTTTCGTACACCGACCGATCTTTTTCCTGATACTGCACCACCACAGGTGTCGGTAATAACTGTGCGTCCGGGTGCATCGGCAAATGATGTGGCGGATAAGATTACGCAGATTGTTGAAAAAGAACTTAATACAATATCAGGGCTGAAAAGAATTCGCTCCACCTCTCGTGATGAAGTTTCTGCAATTACAGCTGAATTTTTGTACAGCAAGAAGATTGGTGAAGCGGTAACAGATGTTCAAAATGCGGTTGCCAGAATTAGGTCTCAGCTTCCAACTGATATTCAAGAGCCTCGTATATACCGCATAACGGATTCCACTAAGGCTCTCACAACCATTGCTCTATCACCTAAGAAAGATTCTATAAAAGATCTTTCAATAATTCGTATGTTGGCAGAAAATCAGATTATGGATGATTTTCTTCGTGTGCCCGGTGTTGGTGATGTTGATGTGTTTGGGGCAAATCAACCGGAGATAAAAATTCGTGTTGATCGTGATAAGCTTGTTGCACAAGGATTATCTCTTGAGCAGATTATAGGAGAAATAGCAAAGCAAAATGTTGCGGCACCGGCCGGCACAATCTATAGCACGAGCGGAGAATACTTGATTCGTGTGCAAGGTGAATTTCGGAGCATAGAGCAACTGCGAGATTTACCAGTTAAACGTTCAGCTGATGGACAGGTTCTTTTACGTAATGTGGCAGAAGTAAAACTTGGTAGCAAAGAGCCGAGAAGTGGTTATTTTGGCAACGGCAAAGCGGCAATAGCAATGAATATAATGCGTCCTGAAGGTGGGCATACAGTATGGGCAATTCATAATGTAAAAAAGGAACTCCATAAATTAAAATTGCGGTACCCGGATGTTAAGTTTGAAATAACAAATGATCAGCAACCGATTATTGATACAAATGTAAAAGGTATGCGTGCCTCTGTTTATCAGGCGGTACTGCTAACGATTTTTATCATTCTAATATTCTTGGCTGATGCTCGTGCGGCACTTGCGATATCACTTTCCATTCCTATGGCGTTTCTAACCGCTTTGGTTGTCTTGTGGTTTAGCCCTTATACATTAAATATGGTTACGTTATCTGGGATTATAATAGCTGTTGGAATGGTGGTTGATGCGTCTATTGTGGTGCTGGAAATAATATACCGTAAGCATAAAGAGCAACCGGATGTTCCTGTACAGAAAATAGCAATAGAAGGTGCAGAAGAAATTTTTCATGGTGTCTCTGCCGGAGTATTTACAACAGTAATCGTTTTGGTTCCGGTAATGTTTGCCGGGGGCTATACGGAGCAGGTAATGCGTCCGCTTAACATGATGATTACGGCAACAATTCTATCATCGCTAGTTGCGGCCTTCACAATTGTTCCGTTGGTTGCAATAAAGATGTTATCAAGGCCGGAATCGAAAGGATTATCATTTATATCGGGTATGTTGCAACCGTTCAGCCGTTGGATGGATAGACGCACAGAAAATGTTGCATCCGTTGCCGGCTATTTATTAAAGCATCGTAAACTCGGATTACTTATGGCATTGCCGTTTATTGTAATTTCTATGCGAATTGTTAAGCCGATTAATGGTCAGGAATTAATGCCCAAAATGGATACTGGAGTCGGGATTATTCGTTTTGATACACCTACACATTATACACCGGCACAAGTAAAAGACGTGGCAAAAACAGTAGATCAAATGGTGCATAAAAATAGTGAAGGCTTAAAATGGATTTCTACGGTTATCGGCTCTGAGCCCGGTCAGGTGAGTTTTGGTGGTGGCGGTGCAACAGCACAATCAGTGATAATGACAGTTACACTGCAAGATCGCAAACATAGAAAAGCTACCATCTGGGAATTGGAACAGCGTTGGCGTGATGGTCTCAGGCAAATTAATGGCGTGCGTACTTTTGATGTGACTGAATATGGAGCGACACCGTTATCAACAACTAAAGCACCGCTCGATATTGTGGTAAGCGGTCCTGATCCAAAAATATTAAGTCAACTGGCTGATAAAGTTATGGCTCGCTTAAAGGGTGTTAAAGGTCTTACTGATGTTAGGCGTTCATGGTATATTGATAAGATTGAACAAAATATTGTTCTAAATCCCGAGTTGGCTCGTCTATATAACCTGACACCGTTGGATGTTGCCAAATCGGTAAAGACCGCGATAAAAGGTGTGCCGGCAAGTCAAATGCGTTTACAAGGCACGCTTGATATTCCTATTGCCGTTCAGTATCAAGAAGAACAGATTAATCAGTTATCTGATATAAAAAATATTCCGCTTATGACAAGAAATGGAACTGTACCTTTACGTGCCTTAGCATCTTTAACCACTGTTAAAAATGCACCATTTATTACTAGAGAAAATTTACGTAACACAATAGATATTACCGGGATAAATAGTGGACTGACTATTGCTCAAATTGGTAAACAGGTTCAAAAGAAAATGCACGGAATAAAATTACCGGCAGATTATTCCCTCACAATATCGGGGACCTTGGCCGATATGAAAACCGGAGGTAAAGAAATGGGCAAGGCTCTTCTTATTGGCGTTGTATTGCTTTATATCTTACTTGTATGGATGTATAAATCTTTTATGTATCCTGTAACAATTATGTTATCAATCTTGGTTCCGATTGCTGCCGGAATGTGGGGATTATTATTGTTCCACAAACCGATGTGTAAGCCGGCAATGATGGGCATGATTTTATTGGCGGGTACGGTGGTAAATAATGCAATCTTATTATTAGATTTTATTGTTGAGGCTCGTAAAAAAGGCATGCCAAAAGATGAAGCAATTGTACAGGCTGTTCGACTCCGATTCCGTCCGATTGTTATGACTGCTGCATCAACCGCACTTGGTCTGACACCGTTGGTTTTTGAATTAGCAGTAGGCATGGAGCGTATGTCACCATTAGGAATTGTCGCGGCGTTTGGTCTTATGGTCGGTATCTTCGGCTCGGTATGGATTTACCCTGTCATATACTCTTTATTTGATAGTGCGGCGGAGAAACTAAAACGCCAGACACCGAAATATGCGGCAACGGCTATTATAATATTATTGTTTAGCGGTTTGCTTGCGTCCTCTGTTGATGCTGCAGAAAGTAATAGCGTAATGACGCTGAAAAGTGCAGTTGATTATGCTATAGAAAATAGTCCATTATTATTAGCATCAAAAGCAGATACCATGATGCAATACGGTGAAGCAACAACAGCAAAATCAGGACTGTTGCCTAAGCTCGGACTGACTGGCAATATCTTGCATTCTCAAAATGGCTATCCGGTTAGGTTTGGTGCACCACCAGATGATATCCGCTTTAGTGATACGACGTACTCATTTAGTTTGGATGTCTCGCAATTATTATTAGATTTTGGAAAAACCAGAAATCGTATGAAGGCTATGCGACAACAAGCGGAAGCTTCTGAAAGAATGACTGACAGGATACGCAATGAAATTATATTTCGTGTGACAGCGTTATATCATCAACGCTTAATGCTTGATGATCTTGTTGTTGCCAGTAAGGCGACAGAAAAATCACTTAATCAACTTGTAGAAAATATTCAGGCACGACTGGATGCCGGTAAAGCTGCTCGTCTTGATTTATTGAAAGTGCAAGTTAAACAGGCGGATGTAAATAGCAGGTTGGCATCATTAGCAGCACAGCAGATAAATAGTCAGAGCGGTTTGCAAGTTGTAATGGGGTATAAAGGCGAGCCGTTTATTTGTACAACAAATCAATTAGCATTGCCGATTGAAGGAGGTATGAAAAAACGTTCTGTTAAAGAATGGATAGAACAAGCATATCAGTATCGTGCTGATCTTCAGGCACGTGAACAGTTGGTGGAAGCAGGAGAAGCGGGGGAAAAGTCGGCTCATCGTTCACGTTGGCCAACTGTATCTGCATTTGGAACTTATGGGCAGTATAATGGAAATAATCCTGTGCCGGGTAATTTGGTTAATGGTAATCAGTCAGACGGTTGGGAAGATAATTATGTTGTTGGTGCCAGGTTAAGTCTGCCGATTTTAGATTTCAGTTTACGTACAGGGCAAATTGAGGCAGCGGAGGCACAAAGAAGAAAAGCAGAAGCACTGCGGACAGAATTATATTTGCAAATTGAGAAGGAAGTGAGAACAGCTGTTGCCGAGCTTAATAGTGCAACAATGCGTACTTCCGCTTTTGCGGAATCTGTGGTTGCTGCAAAACAGGCTCTTGCTGATGAACAGCAGAAATATGATCTTGGCAAAAGTACCATTAATGATTTGTTGGATGCAGAGGCAGCGAAGTTAGTTGCCGACTCTCAATATAGTCAGGCACGACATGAACAACAGATAGCGATTATAAATCTTAAACTTGCGGTTGGAAAAGATATTTTGACAAAATGATGAAAGACAAAATGATTTTCCACTCTACTGAAGAACTGTTTTGACAAAATGATGAAAGACAAAATGATTTTCCGTTCTACTGAAGAACTATTTTGACAAAATAATGAAAGACAAAATTATTTTCCGTTCTACTGAAAAACTGTTTTGACAAAATGATGAAAGACAAAATATTTTCCGTTCTACTGAAAAACTGTTTTGACAAAATGATGAAAGACAAAATGATTTTCCACTCTACTGAAGAACTATTTTGACAAAATGATGAAAGACAAAATGTTTTCCGTTCTACTGAAAAACTGTTTTGACAAAATGATGAAAGACAAAATGATTTTCCGCTCTACTGAAAAACTGTTTTGACAAAATAATGAAAGACAAAATTATTTTCTGCTCTATGGGAAAAGATTTTTAGATAAAAGAAGAAGGTTGTGTGTTGGTGGATGATACCTCACATGGTGAGGTATCAAATTAGTACAGAAAGTGCTGTATTAATTATTAATGGTTAATGTTCCTTCTTGCTCATGCTCAAGAGGAATGACAGAATCATGGGAAACTTCGTATAAGATGTCACCACTAGGAACTTTTTAACTGCTCTTTTTAGGATAATGCTCTATGGGTTTTATTTTCATTCTTTCTGCTTCTCTACAAGTGGCATTGATTCGTCAATACTAAATTGAATTCTTCTACCGCCCGTTATAGGGCTGAAAGTCCTACGCAATATAGCACAGGGATTTATCCCTGTGAACAAACGTAACAAATCCACACTAACCCTGAAAGGGTGGCACAAAGATAAAATATTTCGACAAAATGATTGCTCGCCCCGTCCTTTGCTCTTCGAACTACGGCGGGCACGCAAAATGATTTTTTGTCTGTTGAAAAGATGTTGTGACAGAATCATGGGTGACAGAATTATTTTTGGGTAGTTCGTCATTGTTGTTCGATAATGCTAAATGTCAATTGTTGAGGGCTGATTTTTTATATTAATTGAGAAAAATCAATTGCCAATCTCCTAGTTTTAATGCTATTTTTTAAATAAATGTAATGGAGTAATGTAAGGAAACAAAAAACATGGGGAAGAACATGATTGCGACAATAACATCCAAAGGACAGATAACAATACCGGCTAGTGCTCGAAAGAATCTTGGACTAAATCCTGGATCACGGATTGATTTTATTATTAATGATAGTGATCATTTGGAAATGATTCCCGTTTCCTGTTCAGTTAAGCAATTGAAAGGAATGGTGCCTAAGTCTGATCGTAAACTTAGTCTTGATGAAATGGACAATGCAATTGCCGCTGGAGCATCACAATGATAGGTTTAGATACCAATGTTATCATTCGTTACATTGTGCAGGATGATGCACGCCAGTCTAAACGTGCTACAGAGCTAATAGAGTCTATGTGTACAGTTGATAATCCGGGGTTTATAAATCTAATTGTGATTTGTGAAGTTTGTTGGGTACTTACACGCGGCTATAAATATAAGCGTGAAACGGTTGCGGCTGTAGTACAAAATATTCTTACCTCTGTGGAGTTAGTTGTTGAAGAATCAGAAACTGTATGGCGTGCACTTACTGCGTTTAAAAGAGGTAAGGCTGGTATGGCTGATTATATAATTGGCCTACATAATCAAACAAAACATACTGTTACTTCATATACTTTTGATCGAAAAGCTGCAGAACATGATAGCCTTACTTTATTGGTGTAGAGTAATTAGAAAGAGAAAATATCTGAATTGTAGAATAGTTCTGGTTCGCAGGGGATAGGAATCTATATTTAATACCGGCTGTGCCCCTGAAAGAGTGGCACAAAGATAAAATATTTCGACAAAATGATTGCTCGCCCCGTCCTTTGCTCTTCGAGCTACGGCGGGCACGCAAAATAATTTTTTGTCTGTTGAAAAGATGTTGTGACAGAATCATGGGTGACAGAATTATTTTTGGGTAGTTCGTCATTGTTGTTCGATAATGCTAAATGTCAATTGTCGAGGGCCGTTTTTCCTACGGAAAGATATTTTGACAGGACTATTGAGGGCAGGACTATTTTTGCTTGCCCTCTTATTTGCATCGCTTGCGGATGGTTTTCCGGGAAAGTTGCTAAATTAAATTGAATATATTGAAATTGTTAAGAGCTTGGTTAGGACATCAGAAGTCATTTGTAGGCTTTGTTGGATTAAGAATATAATTATATAGTTTTAAGATGGCGGCAATATCAGGGTGACAGCAACGTCCATTTGGGTTTAGCTCTTTACAGCGTCCACCAATACCGGCATTGGTTGCTTTTTGTATAGATTTTATATCGCTTGCACCATTTTTAAGCGCATCAACTACGGTTTTCTTATTTACTTTGCTACAATAGCAGACGAGAGTTTCGTCATTTTCCTCTTGCCAATTTATATCTGTTTTCATTGTTGTAGGTTCTCATGTTGGTGATTGTTTTGCAATAACGATCTTTTTTGTAGTTTTAACCTAAATAGGGGCTAAATAGACTCTATTCCAAAATGGTTCCCTGGGGACAAGCCCAGTGGTGATGTAATATACAGTGGTTTAGAAACGGTTTAGAAACTTGACTTGTTATATATATGGGGTGTATGGTTGGCGATGTTAAGTTATGTTTTTTGGTAACATAATAGATAAGGAGTAAGTGATATGAGCAAGAGTAGAGTTGGTAGTATGTCAATAATAGTAAGTTTTGTTTGTTTAGTATTGTTTGCTACGCAGCCGGTCGCTAAATCATGTACAGGAATTCAATTGCAGACGGAAGATAAGGCGTTTGTGAGTGGTCGTACCTTGGAGTTTGGAATTACGTTTGATAGTAGCGTTATTGTTGTACCACGCAATTATGAGTTTATAGGGCAAACAACTTTGGGACCAGGGAAGAAGTGGAAGGCAAAATATGCATCTGTAGGAGTTATGGTCGAAGATAATGCAATCATTATGGATGGAATAAATGAGAAGGGGCTTTCGGTAGGGAGCTTTTATTTTCCCGGATTTGCTAAATATTCCGTTACTACACCTGAAAACCAGGCAATATCTATGTCTTCATCAGATATTACGCAATGGATTGTTTCACAATTTGCTACTATTGCAGAAGTGCGCGCTGCCATTGAAAATAATGAAGTAGCTATATCTCCTGTTTTGACTCCCGGATGGCCGCCGGAAGTTCAGCCTTTTCATTTTATTGTGTATGACAATAGTGGAAAGAGCCTTGTTGTAGAGCCGTTGGATGGAAAATTAAAACTTTATGATAATCCTACTGGTGCATTTGCTAACTCTCCTACATTTGACTGGCATATGATAAACCTCCGTAATTATATTGCATTAGATCCCAATAATATACCACCTATCTCTATTTTTGGTAAAACTTTTACCCAGTTAGGTCAAGGTTCAGGAATGCTGGGTCTACCTGGTGATTTTACTCCACCATCTCGCTTTGTTCGTGCCGCAGTTTTTAGTGCAACTGCTATACCAGAGAAAAATGCTGAAGATGGAATCAAGCAAGTATTCCATATCCTTAATAACTTTGATATTCCAGTAGGTGTCGCACGAGAAGTACATGAAGGAGTTATTCACTCAGATTACACAATGCTGACTGTTGCACGAGATGCAAAGAATCTTAAATATTATTTTCATACTTATGATGATCAATCCATTCGTATGATTGATCTTATGAAGTTTGACCTTGCCGCAAAGTCTATTAAAAAGATTAATACCAAAAGCACACAACCAATTATTGATGTAACGGATAAACTTAAATAAAAGGAGTAGAAAAGATGAGGAAGATTATATGTGCGGTTTTTATTGCGGTAGGTTTACTGCAAATTGGTGTGAATTCAGAAGAAACAAAAAGTATGGATGAATTAAGTAGGGAGATTGCTAATCCTCTGGCTCAGGTTTGGAACCTTTCTTTTATGTATAATTATACGACGGTAAAAGGTGATCTTGTTGATGGGAGTGACCATATTCAAACCGGAGTTTTTCAACCTGTTTTACCTATTCCGTTAGGTGATAAGTATACGGCTTTTGCTCGCCCTGTAATAACTTATTATGAGGGGCCAACTAAAGTGGGTATTACCGGAGGAACACCGGTACAGCCCATTGGACATGGTAGTGACCGCTCTGCTAGGTTTGGTGATATGATATTACCTGTTGGGGTTGGTGTTGCAAAAGCACTTGGATGGTCTTGGGGTGTGGGCGGAACCTTTATATTTCCTACGTCTCAGAATGATTTATTAGGTTCTCATCAATATCAGGGCGGGCCGACAGCACTATTATTATGGGCTAATGATGATTGGTTGATTGGTAGTCATCTGCAACATTGGTGGGGAATTTCCGATGACAACGGATCTGACAGCGATCCAATTATTAAAGCGGCACATGATAAAGATCTGAATCATACTGATATACAATATTTTATTGTTCGTAACCTTCCAAATGCGTGGCAACTCCGTGCTAGTCCTCACGTTACCGTTGACTGGGAAGCGAGCAGTGATAATAAACTAACTCTGCCTATAGCTCTTGGTCTTGGAAAAATGGTAAAACTTGGTCCGATGCCGGTAATGTTAATGCTTGAGTATCAACATAGTATCATTTTTCCTGATGAGATTGGTAGCGAATCCACCATTATGTTACAGGCTAATTTTGTTGTGAAGAATCCATTTGGTGATTTATAAAAATATTGGAATAAAAGTTTAGTTTTATGGTGAAATTACAATTAATCTTTATTTTTGCTATTCTGCAGATATTTGTATCATCAATAAATGCAGGTGTGGTTGCCGGACGTTCTGTTCCAAAAGGGAGGAATGCTGGTGTCACTATTAAGATGGGGCAGATTGCCGGCTTGGAGGCGTCTGTTAAAGATAGGAGTCAGAATACCGGTTTCTTACGGCAAGATTATTCACTTAAAGATTTTGGGGTTGAGGGCGGTTATGTTACCTATGGATTGTCGGCTGATAAGGCGTGGAAGTTTTTTGGTGTTCAGTTTGATCTTTTATATTTTGGCATATCAGAAGATATAAATGCTCAGCAAAGTTATAATATAAATATAGATTCTGGTGGTATAGATTATTTGCATGTTGAGGCAAATACAGATATTAAGGCGGAGTTTTCGGGGGGGGTTGTTGAGCTTGCGGGATTATTTACCCCGATATCTATAGAGTTGTCAGATACTGTGAGTTTTACGCCGTGGGTTAGTATGGGACTGCTGGTTTTGGGTGGTAATTATGACCTTGATAATGGTAAGACTACTGCAACTGTAAGTTATGGTGGTTTATCAGAATCTTTTTCGGTTGGTGGGAGTGCCAGTGGAAAGGCGGGATTTGTTGTGCCAGAAGTTGGCTTTGGTGGTGAAGTAAGAATTGGTGCCGAGAATAATATTAACTTTGTTCTTGATGTTAGCTATTCTATTTTGCCAATGGGAGATACTTTTGGGCAGGTTGTTTCTGAACAAAGTGGAGCCACTGATGTTAGTCTGGATTATTTCAATGCTAAGATTAATGGGTGGCTTGAGTTCCCTTGCGGGGATAAGGGTAGGGCTTGGTTAGTCGGGGTTCAATATGAATCAATGGATGCTTCTTCTGATATGGATTTAGATGATGGACGTTTCAAGAAAAATGTTGATATTAATATGACAATTTTGACGGGATCAATCGGACTTAGATTTTAACCCACAAATGGCAGTATCTGTGTTAACTGCCGAATATAGGTTAAATTATTTTGTCATTCCTCTAAAAAATCTTGAAATAAAACCAATAAAAAAGTGCACAATATTTTCATAAGGCTGTCACCTTATGAAAAATTGTGACTTTGAAACGTTCTGTCGCATTATTACGGCTATCCGGCTCGCTGGGACAGCTCGCCCTATCTGGTTGGGGCAGCTATAGGTTTACTCTGATCTTTGTTTTTATTCTGTTTTCTTTTACCATCTTTGCTGCGACGCATTTCATATTCTTTGCGGCGTTCTCGCATATGTTGCTGTATACGTTCTTTGACTTTTGCCATTTGATCGTCTGTAAGAATATCTTGTACACGGAAAAGCTTTTTTACTCTTAGTTTTTCTAATTTTGTTCTTATTTTACCGGATTGGCTAATTGCTGTCATAATGGCTTTTCTATCTAGGTTATCAGCTTTCATCAATTCCATTTGTTTTTGACGTGTTTCTTTCATTTTTTCGATTAGTTTTTGGCGTTGATCATTTAGTTCTTCTTTTGACTCTTTCAGCCTTTCTATCTGATCATCTGTAATACCGAGTTCTTTGCGAAGTTTTTCGTTATTTATAATGCGGTCGATGCCACCACTTCGAGGTCTCTGGTGATGCCTCTTTTTATATATTTGTTCTTGGCGATTTTTTTCATCACATTTACCACGACCTTTTTTTTCGCCATTTCTTTGTCCTGCGATACAGCTACCGGCAATCATTAAGGCTGCCATTGTCATTACTACTACTTTTTTTGTGCTCATTATATTCTCCTTTTTTGTTTTGTGAGCATTAACAAACTTCTTCCGACACCATAAGAACGATACTGCCTTAGTTTTATTGCAATTTTTTTTAAATTGGTGGGTTTTATTGAAAATTGTGTGCTGTGAACGGAGTAAATCACCGTTTTACTGGGGTGTAAGTTAGAACTAGAAGTCCCGAAAATATTGGATTTCACGAAGGAAATATGCCTATATTATGACCTTATGGCGTGGTGGTATATAATTTATAAAACGGTTTTTGCTTGCATTTATGTTACTTCTAACCTACATTTTTTAGCAATATTATGAGGACTGTTGAAGTTTTTTGATAGGTAGGGTAGTGTTAGCAATAGCTACTGGCTAATGTGAATGATAAAATTAAGGAGTTAATTATGTTTGATACTGGTAATACTGGTTTTATGTTGTTGGCTACAAGTCTTGTCATGTTAATGACTCCGGGGTTGGCTTTCTTTTATGGAGGACTTGTAGGTAGAAAAAGTGTGTTAACTATTATGATGCAGAGTTTTGTGTCAATGGGAATAACCACAATTTTGTGGTTTGCAGTTGGTTACTCTCTTTGCTTTAGCGGAGGTGAGGGAGGAATAATTGGCAATTTGCATAATGCTTTTCTTTTAGGTGTGGATGCTAATCAAATTTTTGGAGATGGTCATATACCCTTAGTTGTATTTATTGCTTATCAAATGATGTTTGCTGTGATTACCCCGGCTCTTATTACGGGAGCCTTTACAAATAGAATAAAATTCGGAGCTTATATCATTTTTCTAATTTCATGGCAGTTATTTGTTTATTTTCCGTTTGTTCATATGATTTGGGGTGGTGGATTATTACAAACGTGGGGAGTTCTTGATTTCGCAGGAGGAATTGTCGTTCATGCTACGGCAGGCATGGCGGCGTTAGCTTCCGTTTTTTATGTAGGGAAAAGAAAAGTTATAAGTGCAGGCCCTCATAGTATTCCATTGGTCGCACTGGGCACTGGGCTACTGTGGTTTGGTTGGTATGGATTTAATGCTGGAAGTGAACTTAGAGTTGATCAGATTACATCCTTGGCATTCTTAAACACTGATATCGCTGCATCTTTTGCCGCTATAACATGGCTTATTGTGGAGGTGATAAAAACAGGTAAACCTAAATTTCTGGGGTTATTAACTGGAGCTGTTGCTGGACTTGCAACAATTACGCCAGCCGCTGGCTTTGTCTCACTACCTGTTGCTGCTTTAATTGGCATTATCGCCGGCTTTGTATCGTTCTTTGCCGTAGAATTAAAAAATAAGATGAAATGGGATGATGCATTGGATGTTTGGGGCGTTCATGGCGTAGGTGGTATTCTCGGCGTTATTTTGCTAGGAATATTTGCAAGTAAAGTTATAAATCCTGCTGGAGCAGATGGACTTTTGAGAGGTAATTTGTCATTTTTTATAAAAGAAGTAGTTGCTGTTTTGGCAGCTTCTGTTTACGCTTTTGTTTTTACCTATTTTATGCTGTTTGCAATTAGTTTTGTCACAGAGGTTAAGGTGTCGGAAGAAGAACAGGAATTAGGGGTGGATAAAACACTTCATGGTGAAGATGCTTATTTATAAGAATTATAGAAAATAGCTAATAAAACCCTATCTGAAAAGTTATTTTGTAATGAATATAGTTATAATGATAGTATTACTTTTGATATGAATTAGAGGCACTTGCAAAACTATCTGCGGGCACTTTTTGATTTTATGCGGCATATTCCGCTTTTTCGCAATTTTACAGACCCTACGGGTATGCTCCAATTGTTCAAAAGGCAGAATTTGCTCGCCTAAAACACGAAAAATTGCCTCGCACAGTAGTTTTGCAAGCACCTCTTCTGGAATTTCTGTTAAAAATCAATATTGATATTAACAATGATCTAATCATCTTTGATGAAATCCAAGAATGCCCGCAAGCAATTACATCTTTTAAATATTTCGAACAAGAACTTAAACAACTTGATATTATTGGTGCAGGCTCGCATATGGGACTACTTAAAAATGAAGAAAGCTTCCCTGTAGGTAAAGTTAATTTCCTGTATATGTTTCCCATGACATTTGCTGAGTTTGTTCAAGCAATAGATGAGAGTGCCTTTTCATATCTGAATCATTTTAATTTCGAAATACCTTTTTCATTAGTGGTTCATACAAGATTGTTAGAACTTTTTTCATTATATTCTATCACTGGTGGATTACCAGAAGTTGTATCGGCATTTAAAGCAAAATTATCATACAATATAAAAGAAGGGATAATTGCGGCAAGAACCATACAAGAAGAACTCATTGAAGGGTATCGTTCTGATTTCTCAAAATATTCAGGAGTTGTAAATGCCAATCATATAAACAGTGTTTTTGATGCAATCCCATATCAACTCTCAAAAGAACACAACGAGGGAGTAAAGAAATTTAAATTTAAAAATGTAATTCCTAACAGAAAAGGGTTTGAAGTGATACGAGGACCTTTGTCATGGTTGTCGGAATCAAGATTATGCATTAAATCATTTATTGCAAAAAAATCAGGACATCCACTAATTAGCTATTGTGATGATAATAAGTTTAAAGTATTTCTTTTTGATATAGGTATACTTAATTGTATGCTCAATATTCCACCAGAAATTATATCCAGTAAAGATCTTGACTCATTCAAAGGATTTATGCTGGAAAATTTTGTTGCACAAGAATTATTTGCCGCAACAAACAAAAATCATATTTCATGGCAACAGGGAATCTCAGAGCTAGAGTTTCTAATTACTAATGGCAAAGAAATAGTCCCCATTGAAGTTAAATCAGCAACACGAAGTAGGCGAGCAAAAAGTATGGATGCATATATAGCAAGATATTCGCCAACTCAGGCGATAAAGTTAACACGTCAAAACTTTATCAATAAGAACAAGCACGGCATTATAACTGTTCCCGTATATTGCAGTTATAAGATTATTGGGGCAATAAACGATTTCTGATTAGGCAATAACCCTAGATTCGGCAGTTGAACGGGATAAACCACCGGGAAAGCCCGTTATTATGGGCACATACTAGTATTGTGATTTCATTCAATTGGTAGGGCGAGCTCTCCGCCCTACCAAAATCCACAGACGCAGCCTATCCTCAAAAGTGCAGATGAAATTCTAAGGGATATTAGATGTTACTCTTTTTAGGAAACATTAACTGAATCTGTAAACGTGCCTGCCAGTTGGCCGCATTATCAGGATGCTCTACATTGTAGTAGGCGTGTAACTGGCAGTTAATTGGTAGTCTGCCAATCTTAAAGATTTTACCAATACCGGCACCAAACGGAACCGTCCAACGGTCACTGCTATCAGCTTTCCAGTTTGCTGTAATTGCTGGTACTGATGTTAAATAAAAGTCCTCAAAGTTATAATTTACAAAATATTGAAAGAAAAATGCGTTAACATTGGAACGATCATTATCACCTGAAAAAGACCAGATATTATCAGCAACACAGCCAAATACCCATGGCCCTGCCATTTTTAGTAAAACGATGCCAGGTCCTGCACTCCACTGTTCAGATCCCAAAAGATCTTCTGTTGCAGTAGGAAATGACAATACCGGACCAATACCCCATATTAACCCTTTAGGTCTAGACGGTGTAAAAAATCCTTGATACTGAATATCACCCATTCCGGTCTCATCAACAGGCTTTGGCTGATCTATAACAGGAACAATAAAACGGTTAATTAAATTCCAATCGTCCCCAACACCTACAGGTAATACAGGCTGAATATTCAGAATACTCTGCACATCATTATTAGGTCCAGTCCCAAAATTAGCATTATACTGAAAAGGTACACTTATCAAATTACCAATCGGATTCTGAGCGACCTTTGCCAAATCTGCTTTTGACGCTACCTTCTCCTGTGCTACGGCAGACAAACCAAACATTACTGATACCAAAACTAACAAACCAAACATATTTTTTTTATTCATTACTATTTCCTTTTATTATTAATTATAGCGTAAAGCGTACGCCAAGAGTTAAACCACTTGATACTGCATCATATCTAAAACTACTGTCAGAATAATCAACATCCAAATAACGGAAGCCTAGCATTAAGTCAATAAGCTCGGAAACCTTATAACCAGCTGTTGCAGCCGCCTGCCATGTGAAATCTGAACTAAGCCCAAACCCACCAATATCGCCAATCAAGCTGAAATAGAGATTATCAGTTGCCTGAATATTCAGACGTGCAAGAAGAATAGGATCAACCCAACTCTTGGACTCCGAAACAGAAGCAATAGGTGTATCAACATCAAGAGACGTATAAAGATAACGGGCACCAATACCAACATCCAATGTTGTCATTTCTCCCGATCGAACGCGCACATAAGGTATAACAGACATAATCCACTGTTCCACGCCAGCATCAATTTTCCCAATAGGTGTATCGCTACTGTCATCCAAGTTCAAATATACCAGATCGCCCATAGTACCCCAGTTCCCATCATTACCATCAACATGCAACATTCCGGCAACCGTTAACTTACTGATAGCATCAGTAAAACTCTCATCAATAGATGTCAGCACTCCCCTTGCCTCAATATCACCATCCAACCCAATAAGCCACGCATAAGGTGAAATGTTCCAGTCCCATTCACCATCCTCAGCTCTCGCATTAATACCACTAACCAAAACAAATGCTACAGCCAACAAACCAACAATCTTCTTCATAACTTTTACTTTCCTTTCTTACTATATACAGCTCTTATACAGACAACATTCTCACGTTTCTCAAACGGTACAAATAAAACATAAAATTTACTATCCACTATACGCATGATCTGATAATCTCTCTTTCATCATGAAATCAAATAACAAATTCATATTAAAAAAATTCAGCAGATTCAATCCGGCAATGGTACATGCCGGATATCCAAATATTAATGTACTCAAGGTCCAATTGATAGCTGGACATTCTATGCCAAGATAGGTCCTTACACTGTAAATGCCGGATGTGCCGATAAAATACTCCTCTACGATGGCAGGCATAATCCTGGCATGCTACACATCGGTTTTATTTTAATTCCTGAATATTCCGCCGTAGCAGAGGCTCACCAATATACCGGAGAATCTTTATCAGTGGATTACGGTTCAGTGCCTATTCATGAAGTATTCCCTGCCAACATGCCTTGGGGCAACATATACGCACCGGCAGAAATAATGATGAACGGTATTAACTTCTCATCAACTAGACTTAACGCAACCCCACACATGATTATAGGCGGCTCCCCAAAAGACTTAATACCACTAATTAAAATTATAAATTATTTAATAAAATTAAAACCCAAT
>CAMZLY010000166.1 GCA_947311825.1 uncultured bacterium | reverse complement strand
CTTTACAAGACTAGCATTTGCCTTTTCAAAAACTAATCATTCTACTTGCTTTAAATCTTTTTTTATATTATCTATAAATTTAAACATTTTCTCAAGCATAGATTGTATAATTTCATACAAAATATAACCAGAACTAATTTTAAATTCAGAATCATCTTCTATATTTAGTGTTTTATAATCTTGAAAAATTTTATCAATATTTTTTCCTTCAAATTCTCTAAAAGTTATTAAAAAATCTTTTCAAAGAAAAATATTAAATTCATTCAAACTATATACTTTTGTTTTTTGATTATATTTAGGAAAATGTAGCACCATAAAAATATAGTCATCATAGCTATCAATTCTAGCTCTTTGGTTCTGCTCCATACAAGCCTCAATATCTAGTTCATGAAAATCATACTTTTTTAAAACCTTTTCAATCTCATTATTTGAAAGTCAAATTCAATCAATCCATTCAACTCATTTAACTTTTATTTTATTTAACATATTATTTATATTAAAAATAATTTTTTTGTATTATATTCATTTTTAAATAAATAACAACATAGAAATTATAGATAAAAAGATCACAAATCCTTTTTTAAAAGTCATCTCTTCTTTATAAAAAATAACAGATAAAATTATAGGAATTAAAATACTAAATGAATTAATTGTATAGGCAATTGCAAGGTTTCATTCAACAGCCAGAATGAAAAAATAAAAAGAAAAGAAATGCATAATTCATAATAAAATTCAAAATTTATAAATTCAACAACAGGAGCAAATACAACACTTACCATAGTCATAAGTTTGATCAGGATATTCAGTGAAGGGCCTGATGTATCCTTGCATGGATCACCTACAGTATCACCTACAACCGCAGCTTTATGAGCTTCCGATCCTTTACCGCCATGATGTCCTTGTTCAACGTACTTCTTAGCATTATCCCAAGCACCACCAGCGTTGTTAAGCATTGTTGCAAGAACAAACCCACAAACCAATCCGCCAACCAACAAACCGAGAACACCAGGTACACCAAGCACCAAACCGGCTAATACAGGAACAACAATAGCCAAAACTGAAGGAATAATCATCTCCTTCTGAGCACCCTTAGTGGAAATTTCTACACAACGTGCATAATCAGGTGTTCCTGTACCTTCCATAATACCAGGGATTTCTTTAAACTGGCGTCTAACTTCATTTACCATAGCACCGGCGGCACGACCAACAGCTTTCATTGTCATAGCACAAAACACAAAAGCCATCATGCCGCCAAGGAATAATCCACAAATCAGCATTGGGTTCATAATATGCAATTGGTAAACATTAACAAAATCCATAATCTCGGCCTTTGCCGCAGTTGCGGCAGTAAAGCCCATAAAATCTCCGTCTCCTGCAAGTTTACCAACCCACAACTTAACTTCCTCAATATATGCGGCAAGAAGAGCCATAGCGGTAAGAGCGGCAGACCCAATAGCAAAACCTTTACCCGTAGCAGCAGTAGTGTTCCCAAGAGAATCAAGTGCATCGGTACGTTCACGTACACGTGAAGGAAGACCGGCCATTTCTGCATTACCGCCAGCATTATCAGCAATTGGACCATAAGCATCTGTTGCTAATGTAATACCGAGAGTTGAAAGCATACCTACAGCGGCAAAACCAATACCATAAAGTCCCATACTTAGGTCACTAAAGCCACCAGCAAAACCGAAAGCACAAAGAATACCTATAACAATAGTAATAACAGGAATCCCGGCGGAGAACATTCCGGTAGCCAAACCATCAATAATAGTTGTAGCTGCACCCATCTCTGTCTGCTCTGCAATCCCCTGCGTGGGCTTATATTCAGCAGAAGTATAATATTCAGTAGCCTGCCCGATAACAACACCAGCAATCAGGCCGGAAAGTACAGCAAATACGATAGGCCATGTAATAATATCTGTAGCTGCCAACCCGCAAACTGCGGCAATAATCAAAACGGAGCTACCAAGTGTTCCGGTAAGAAGTGATTTCAAAAGGCTTTTCTGTGTAGCTCCTTCTTTAGTTCTAACCATAAACATACCGACAATAGAAAGAAGCGTACCGATACCAGCGACGATCATCGGTGCAGTAACTAAACCTACTGCAACTTTTACCCCTTCATCAGCACCAAGTTCATTAACTTTATGCACGCCAACAGCGGCACCAAGAGCAGCAGTAGCAAGAATAGAACCACAATATGATTCATAAAGGTCAGCCCCCATACCGGCGACATCACCAACATTATCACCAACGTTATCAGCGATTGTTGCAGGGTTACGTGGATCATCTTCAGGAATACCAGCTTCAACCTTACCAACAAGGTCAGCCCCAACATCAGCAGCTTTAGTGTAAATACCACCACCAACACGGGCAAATAGAGCCTGTGTAGAAGCACCCATACCGAAAGTAATCATTGTTGTTGTAATGTGCACCAATTTCTCGGCAGCATCACAGCCAGCAGGAACCATCTCCATACCAAGAAAGTGCCAGCCACTAAGCATGTGCTCTGGAGTGTAAACAAGCTTATCGAGAATCAAATACCATAAACAAATATCAAGCAACCCAAAGCCGACTACAACAAGTCCCATAACAGCACCTGAACGAAAAGCAACCTGTAAACCTTTATTAAGACTTTCGCTACAACCTTGAGCTGTACGAGCAGAAGCCGCTGTTGCCGTACGCATACCGATATAACCACACAACCCGGAAAAGAAACCACCGGTTAAAAAGGCGATAGGAACAAAAGGATTCTGAATCCCCATTTTTGCCAATATTGCAAACACAACCAATAATGCAATAAACACCATTGTGACCACCTTATACTGGCTAGAAAGATAAGCCATTGCACCTTCACGTACATATTGTGCAATTTCTTTCATGCGATCAGTCCCCTCACTGGCACTTACCATTTTCACATAAAAGTAACGAGCAAACACCAAAGCTAAGATTGAAGCTATTGGGGCTATCCACCATATACTAGGAATAATTGATATTGATTCTGTCATTAATTACATACCTTTTCTTTTTCTGTTTGTTAACAATTATCAAATGAGACCTTCTCAAAAAATCAGCTGCACAGTATATGAGTTATACGATGTAAGCAACTATTATTTTTTATTTTTTTAGAAAATAAAAAAAAACTTGCTAGTATTATAAAAATATTGATATATGAATGCGGGGAGGTGAGTTTTCTAAACTTCTCACTTTAGAACAACCAAAATAAATTCGTAATAAATCTAACAAGTTACGCCTGTAATTTTCGAAAAATAACCGTTGCTATCCTACCAATAATCTCCTTCTAGTTTCCAAAAAATTTTGCCCGTCCATAATCCAACAACAACCATAATCACAATAGAAATCAACAGATTTGGATGCTTTTATATACTACTTTAAATGTTAAGTTTTAATAATTACTTGAAAAAAATATAATTAACTAATAACTTGTTACTTGTTTTCAATCTTACTGAAAATTTAAACATATAAATCGTTAAAGGTAGATTATGGGTACAAAACTAAAAAAAGAAAAAAGAGGAACTTGGAACACTCGTACCGCATTCATTTTAGCGGCAATAGGATCAGCAGTTGGACTCGGCAACCTTTGGGGATTCCCATATAAATTATACGCCTATGGTGGTGGAGCATTTCTTATCCCATACTTTATCGCCATGCTAGTAATCGGCATTCCGCTCCTTATAATGGAATTTTCTATCGGGCATTGGGCAAGACAATCACCACCCGGAGCATTTGCTGCAATTTCACAAAGATATAAATTTGTTGGCTGGTGGCTCACAATACTAGCCTTTATTATTATAACCTACTACACCGTTATTCTAGGATACTGCGTACTATTTCTTATTCAATCTATTCATGGAATTTTTTCCGGTTCGCTACCGTGGGCAGGGAGTACAGAAATTGCACGCAATCACTTTTTTCAAAACACTCTTGCTTATGCTGATGGATTTAAACTATCCGGCATACGCTGGCCAATACTGGGTGCCATGCTACTATCATGGATTATGATATATCTCTGCCTATTCAAAGGCGTAAAATGGGTAAGTAAAGTAGTTCTTATCACGGTTCCGCTTCCGTGGATAATGCTTATAATTCTCACCATTAGAGGTTTAACTCTTGATGGAGCAATAACCGGACTACACTTTTACCTTGAACCACACTGGGGCAAACTGGCTGAAGTTGATACTTGGCGTTTTGCATTTGGACAAGTTTTCTTCTCTATGAGCCTAGGATTCGCCGTGATGATAAGCTATGCAAGTTTTCTCCCAAAACGAAGCGACATAAATAACAATGCACTTATAATTGGCTTAGGTGACCTTGCAACCAGTTTTATTGCCGGTATAGCCGTTTTTGCCACTTTAGGAGCCATGGCAATGGTTGACAATGCCGCAGTAGAGCAGGTTGTTGCAAAAGGTCCAGGACTAGCATTTGTAACCTTTCCCTACGCACTTTCAACCCTACCGGCAGGACAAGGCATGTTTAGTCTAATATTTTTCGTTGCACTACTAACCCTCGGCATAGACTCTGCATTCAGTATTGTCGAGGCATGTTTAGCGGGAGTATGCGATAACAAACCGAAATGGCCACGTGCAATAGTTTTACCGGCTATATGCATAATTGGTTTTGTTATTGGTATTATTTTCTGTTTCGGTGGCGGCGGATTAAATATATTGGGCTTTGTTGATGACCTCATTAACGGACCATTGGGAATACTACTGGTAGCATTAGTGGAATGCCTAGTTGTCGGTTGGGCTCATAATGGAAATTTTGTAACAAAAATGCGCAAACATGCCAACGAAAACTCCGACTGGCAACTATCGGTTATATGGGATATAATAATAAAATATATTGCACCCATTTTCCTTGTCGTACTAATAACTTGGAGTATATCAGAGGCGGTATACAAACATGACATGATTAACCTTATTGGCTCAGCAGTTTTCATTGCTATACCAATAATGACGTGGTTACTTAGAGCAGATAAAAAACAAAAACTTGAGCCTACGGAAAAAACGGTAACAACTCTAGTTATACTAGTGCCACTTGCATCCATAATAACTGGAAGTTTATTAGGACTATGGAGAATTTTCAGACCTGCCACAGAAATCATCAAAAAGACAATGACCGCAACTCAATTTGAACCGAAGACATTAGGAGTGACTGGCTACATAACGCTAACTATTGCCCTGAGTATTATCATTATAGGGCTGGTATGGTGCTTTATAAAAGCAAAACAAAAAGCGGAATATGGAAAACCTGAAAAATAAACAACAAAACAAATCCCAATGACCATTAGCACTCTAAAGAAAAGATTACGTTGAACACAAAAAATGTTCTCGCAGAATAGTTTTATAAGCACCTCATCTTATAAAAATATATTTTTTTTATAGACTAAATATTTTTTTATGGACTTATAATTGTTAAACAGGTATGTTAAATTTTATTACAGTTAATAAAATCATAATATAAAGGAAAAACATGCATAAAACAAAAATTATATTCGCACTAAGTTTGACTTGCATACTCTTTGTCGCAGGATGTACTAAAGAAAAAGAAACAGCAAAGAAAAAAGCACAAGTTCCATCAAAACCACCATCTGCTCAAGATCAGCTTAACACTGCGTTAAAGGCAGTAAATCCTGACTATACTAACACAGCCAAAACAGGTAAAAATAGAAAAGGTAGTATTTCATCAATTGATTTATCAAATTGTGGAGTAACAAACATCTCGCCGCTAAAAGGATTACCGCTTACAGGCGTTGATATTAGTAAAAATAACATATCTGATATTTCTCCACTAGAAGGCATGCAAATATCTCAGTTGTTTTTAAATGATACTATTGTTGAAGATCTTTCGCCTATAAAAGGTATGCCTCTTACAAAGCTATATATTGACAATTCAAAAGTAACAGATTTAACGCCGATAAAAGATATACCATTGCACACGTTAAGTATTAAGGGAACTAAAATCACCAATCTCTCCCCCTTGAAAAATATGCCACTTAACTTCTTATGGCTTAATAAATCAAAGGTTATAGATATCTCACCAATTGCTAATTGCCCATTAGTAAACTTAACCTTGTATAAAACCAAGGTGGAGGATATTAGTTCACTTTCACAGTGTAAAACATTACGCATCCTCCATATAGGCCATACATTAGTTAAAGATATAAGCCCAATAAAAGATTTGCAACTTACCAGTCTGGTATACTCCACAAGAATTGTCACCAACGGTCTGGAGACAACAAAAGGCATGAGTACGATACAAAAATTAGGAACCACTCTCGAAAACCGTAGAAAACCAAGTCAGTTCTGGAAACTGTACTATAAGCAGTAAGCCTCAATAGGTACAATTAGTTTAAAAACATGAGTACTATAAAATAAACCGCCACAGCAGACTCTGATATCAATCTATATCAGTTTCTCGTTTGAGTTCTCGCACCTCATCTCGTAGCATAGCGGCTCGCTCAAACTCTAACGCATCAGCGGCTTCCAACATCTCCTTTTCAATCTCCTGAATTGCCTGATGTACATTATAATCGATGCCGGACTCTTTTATTATTTCATGATCCAAGTCATCAGAAGCAGTATATGAAGATAAGCTTTCCCCTCGTGCCTTTGTAATTCCTTTCGGCGTTATATTATGCTCTTTATTATATGCAATTTGTATTTCTCGCCTAGCTGAAGTTTTATCTAACATGTGTTGCATTGATTTTGTGATATTATCGGCATACATTATTACTTTACCATCAACATGCCT
>CAMZLY010000165.1 GCA_947311825.1 uncultured bacterium | reverse complement strand
GTGAGCAAGCCTCCAGCAATCAAACGCGTCAACACTTCCCGAACAGGAACGCGGCTAACGCCAAGTTCTTCTGCCAAATCACGTTCAACAAGTCGTGTACCCGGTGCTATTTTACCGGAAAGAACTTTTCGAAGAATATCCTCATATATTTTTTTATAAAGATCACTAGATCTTGCCATACCAAAATACTCCTTTTAAAATTAACTGTAGCGACGGCTCTATGAGCCGATTTACGTTAGTTTTTCACGAACCTCAGTTTCACAAAACTATTACCCTATCCTGAGCACAAAACCTTCAGTAAACTAAACATGTATATAATACAGTAGTATACCACATAGTCAATACCTCACATGTAATTTCCCATAAATGTCACAAAATATGAAAATTAACGGATATGTGACAAAACAAACAGCCAGATAAATGTCACAAAATTGCGAATAAGAGCAACGACTTTATAGTCAATACTTCAACTTACTTCAAATCCATAAATATGAGCTTGCTCCGACCCCCACGTAGCTTTCGGAATAAATCTAACGGCACTAACATTATCAATATCAATATTAATACGAACAAGTCGCTGATAATTATTAGTACACTCATAAGCTCTAGACCAACAGCCGTTCCCGTTCTCTGTTTCGATTATAAATTCCTTAATCAGTGTTGCTGGAACAACCCAAGGCGGGGCATCTAAATTATAAAAATGGCGCATATTTCGTGTCATAAATTCAGGATGATGCACTTCATCATAACGGTTAAGATTACTATCAAAAACAAGCCGAATCGACGAAATTTTCAGAGGCTCATTAAATGTATATATAATATGACCGTCAATGGGTATCCGGCAACCATTATCATCATTGCCCACAGGTCTATCAATGCCGCTTCTCAGCAAATCAAGGCTTGAGCAATCACCGTTAAGGGCGGCAACCTTTGATAATGCAGATATTTCACGAGTATGCCATGGCAAATAGACATCATCATCCATCAATATTTGCTGAACCTCTCTAATCTTTGTTTCATATACCCCTCTAGGAGTAATGTCGTTCCGTATCGCAACCGCAGCGGCAGTACCAACCGCCTGTCCCATTAATGATGTTGTCGCCATCACCCTAGTTGCACTCATTGCCGCATGTGTCGCACTGTGACATCTGCCAGCACAAAAAAGATTTTCAACATTTTTTGAATATAAAGTCCGATAAGGAATGCCAAATGGACTTGGTGCAGGATGAAAAATTGTTCCCTCTTCCGGATGATAAAACCCTGCCGGAAAATGATCATCCATTGACCACCCGCCATAAGCAACAATATCATCAAAATGCCCTTCAGACTCAATATCATTCTGCGTGAGAATATGATCTCCTATATAACGACGGCTTTCTCTTTTACCCGGCAACGAACCGACCCAATCTAATGCCCAATTAGCATATTGTTCACGATCAGGAGCATAATTCTTTATGTAATCCCAAACTCCATAAACAATCTTCTGCAAATCCTCATGCAATATATCGGCATCGTGAATAGAATCATACTCTCCACCAACTTCCATCCACCAGAAATTAGTGTTTCTCAAATTGGTATTACGTTTACGTAAATCTTCCGGCGAAGTAAATTTATGAGCCCAATCAGGAGCAATATACGGTTGCGGCTTATCATACTCCCTAGCCTGAAAAAGGCACGTCAATCCCATGGTTTTCGTATCACCGTCAACAGGAGCAATTGATTCACTGAATTCACTACTAGCTTCGCGTCCAATTCTAAACTCTGCACCTGATAATGGAGCAAGAATACCATCCCCCGAGCAATCGGCAAATAGTTCCGCCTCAATAATATGAGTGGTTTCACTTGTAAACTGCCAGCCAGTTACCGATATAATCTTATTATTTTCTGTTTCGCAGTCCATCACTGAACAATTAAGAAACAAGGTCAAATTCTCCTGATACTTTGCTATACCCCAAAGCACACTATCCCAAATAGAATAATTTGTTAACGGATTACGATAATGATTCTCAAGCTGAATTTCCTCTAATATACCGGTCTCGCGCATATTTTTCCCGTGAGCACCACAAATATGCATACGAATTTCACTAGAAGCGTTGCCCCCTAGAACTGGACGATCATGCACCAACACAACCTTAACACCATGTCTAGCCGCAGAAATTGCCGCAATAAGCCCGGCCATTCCCCCACCAACAACACACATCTCAAATTTATGATTAACAATTTTCATTATTTTCTTCAATATTTAAAAGTTCGTATTTAAATCAAACAATATTCTCCTAAAATCAAGGCGGATGATGTCAAATATGAATATATGTTGCAAGTACAGATGAAATAAATGTTATTCCGTCATCATATTGCCAGCATGATAAAAGTCCCCAGTCGTGAGATAAATCCGTTGTTATGTCATCAACAAAAACAACTCTCTTGCAATCATCCACTACAAGACTAAATTCGTTGTGCTCTTTATTGTAATCAAAATTATATTTCATAGGAGGTGCTTGCAAAACTACTTGTACGAGGCAATTTTTCTGCATTTTAGGCGAGCAGATTCTGCCTTTTGAGCAATTGGAGCATACCCGTAGGGTCTGTGAAATTGCGAAAAAGCGGAATATGCCGC
>CAMZLY010000164.1 GCA_947311825.1 uncultured bacterium | reverse complement strand
TCAGGCCCGGCATCGATAGTTTCTGTCCGTACGTATGCCTGTGCGTTGGAAAGTGAAATCCAGCCGGTATTGGCGCTCCAGATATAACCGCTTAGATTGCCGCTGGTTAGGTCAACTTTAGGCTGTCCGTAGGTCTGTTCAAAGTTGATCCAGCCGATGTTGGCACCGTAGGCGTAGCCGGTAAGATTGCCATGTCCGTCATGATTTACGCCCCAGTCGTTGGCGGCTGTATTGTTGTAATGCCAGCCGTTGGTGGGGGTGCCTGCGCCGAGCGCTATCCACCCACAGTTGGCGCTCCAGATATAGCCGGAACAGTGCGATTCGCCAATTACCGCACCGTTGGCGGTATCGCCCTCGGCATTCACCCAGCCTGTATTGGCAGCGTAGGCGTAAGGGTGGGCGTGATCGATGGTTGTGGCGGCAAAGGCGGAAACCACGGAACAGACTAAGCTTACAAAAATAAGCTGTCCTACTTTTATATATTGTGTCATTTTTGTTCTCCTTGTTTTTAATTGTTTTCAGTATTGGTATAGGTGATTTTAATAGTGGTTCCTCCTAGATTATTTTTCATAATGCTGATTGATCCGCCTATTGATTCTGCACGGAATTTCATGATTCGTAATCCGATACCGTCAGATGAAAGTGATGCTTCATCAATGCCGGAACCATTATCTATGATATGAATTTCTCCCATGGTTTCATATTCTTGGTGTTTATTCATTATAATATTTATGACATCAGCTTTCCCGTGTTTATGGGCATTACTAACTGCTTCTTGAGTTATTCTATATATATGCATGGCAATATTTTCATCAAAAACATTTGCGTCATCAATACATTCAAAATTACAGGTAATACCACGGACTTGTTCCGTATCTGTGGCAAAATTTTGTAATGTTGTTACTAAACCATCATCATGAAGTCGCATGGGGCTAAGTCCATGGGAAAGGCTACGAGCTTCCTTGATAACATTTTTCATCTGTTGTTCTAGAGCTATTGCTGGTCCCATATCAGGGAAGCCTTTCTTTTGGAGAGTTTTAGTTAAGATTGATAGTAGTAGAGATACGCCGGTGAGTTGTTGACCTAGACTGTCATGTAAATCACTACCAATACGTTGTTGTTCTCTATCGCTGATTGACAAAATTTCATTTTGCAATTGGCGACGTTCTTTTGATTCTTCTTGTAGTGATTTATATGCTTTTTGCAATGAGCGTGTTCGTTGTTGAACCTGTTCTTCTAAGCTTTCACTGAATTCTTTCAGTTTATCTTCTGTGGCTTTTCTGATTTCATTTTCTCGTTTAAGTTGTTTGCTTCGTTTTGCTATCTCTACACTCATGTTGTCTACTGTTGTGGAGATTATGAGAGCCTCACGACTATTGTTAACTAGGGGGAATCTGAAATCAAGATTACCTGATTGAATTTCAGACAGTCCACCTATGAGTAATTTTATGGGATCACCAATGAGAACTTTTATGGTTAACAATAGTATTATTAGCATAATAATGACGGTTACGGTCATTGTGGCAATCCAAAACCTTACAATAACAGCTTTAATCTTTGTGCTACTTGTTTGATCAATAGAAATTTCAATATACCCTACAATCTCATTATTGTAATAGATTGCTTGTTTACATTTGTTGATATCAGTTGTTTCTTTTAGTTTTACAGTAAAAATATGGTCATTAAATTCGGTATAAACCGTAACTCTTGCCATTCCTGATAATTCCCACGGGTAATTTTCGAAGTATTTCTTCATTTTAACTTTATCAAGGTTCCAAGTGGCTTCATCCAAAACTTTTGCCATCTTTTGACAGGTTAGCTTGGTTTTTTCTTTTATATCTTTTTTTAGAATGCGAGTTAGTTTATATGAATTGATTGATACGAGAATAGTAGCCATCAAAATGATAGTGAGTGTTACCCAAAATATTATTTGTGTTTGTATTGAAAGCTCTTCTTGTTTTATCATAATCTTTGCCGGTCTTATTTAGTATATATATTTTCTTGAATCTTCTTATATTCACCACTTTTTCGCATAAGATTTAATTCTTTATAGAATGATTTCATAATTTCTTCAAGCTCGGGATAGTCGGATTTTTTGCAGAAAGGAGCTAGGTATGGTTTACTGAACATTATTTTTGGTAGATAAGTTATGCTTGCTGATAAGCCAAGTGATTTTAATGTTTCTATGCCGACACTTTTATCCATTGGGTACAAATCAATATCTCCGGCGGCGAGAGCGATTAAGCCGTCTTCAGTGCTGTTGTACATGGTTGTATTAAGTTTTATAGAACGAAATTCGGAGTTGTATGAGTAGTCGTTATTTTTGCCGATTTTATATCCATCAGCAGCAAGTTGGAGGTATGACTCAAATTTAATTCTGTTAAGATTACTTTTCTTAATAAAAAACACGTATTCTGATTGCCATAGGTAGTCTGGTGGAACAATTCCGGTTTCGTTAAATTCGCGTTGTTCTTGGGTGTAATATAATATTGGTTCCCGTGATGCTTTATATGAAATAGAAAGAACAGCATCAGCTTTCCCTTTTTGTGCAAGCATCCAAGCACGTTTCCATGGATATATTTTTATTTCGTACGGAATACAAAGGCGTTTCATTATTCTGTCAACGACTTCGACATCTATACCTTTTAGCTCATTGTTGTCCATATATTCAAATGGTTTCCAGTTTTCACAAACAAATATAAGTGGACGTTTATTTTTTTTATAGTTCATTGTAGGTATATATTTTTTTGTGATAGTCTCAACTTCTCCTGATTTATGCATTTTTTTTAGTTCGTTATTAAATTGCAATATAATATTTTCTAGATTTGGATAGTCAGATTTTTTTGAGAATACTAGATTATATGGTTTGCAAAATAGAGGTTTGGGTAAAAATGTTAGTTGCTTTTCAAGGTGGTGTTTTTTTAATAGCCATAACCCAATTGTGTGGTCGCAAGGAAATACATCGATAATACCTTCAGCAAGTGCTCTGAGTGCTTCTGGTTGATTTGAATATACATATTTATCAAGTTTCGCATCCGAGAATTGTTGATTATAGCTGTAATTGCGTATTATTCCTACTCGATATTTTTCTTTTATCATTTGATCATAAGAATTAAAGTGAAGAGAGCATGTAAAGCGTCTGTTAACAAAAAAGACATATTCGGATACCCACATGCTGTCATCAGGTATTTTTCCTGTTGTGGAGAAAGATTTTTGAGCATCACTAAAATATAAGAAATCCTCTCTTTTTTTATTATGTGATATGCTGGTTGCAGCATCAATCCTCCCTTTTTTCATTAGCATGTTAATTCTTGCAAATGGATAAAATTTGAACTCGATCGGAATATTTAGTTTTTTCATAATATTTGTGATGATCTCAACATCAATACCGGCAGGCTTACCGTTCTCTAAAAACTCAAATGGAGGATATTCTTCAGCCGCAATTACAAGCGTTGAATGTTTTGATGCGGGTATCGCTACAGTATATGAATTAATGGCAAGTAATATTATCGGTATTATAAAATGTGTTAATAACTTCATTATATCTCCCGTCTTATGGTTAGAAATCAACTTGAGCACGCATTTGGACTATATTTACATCAATCTCGCCTATGGCAGTAGTTGTACTAGAGTTGACGTAGTTCAGCATAAACCTTGTATGTGGGGTTGTATACCAGTTAAGACCAATGGTTATATTGTCGACTTTACCGTTATATTCATGTCCTGATATATCAATATTGCTGTATCTTGCCGCCAGTTCCCAAGCTCCGATACCGCCGTTGCCGATGCTCTTTATTGGTTTGATTCGTCCGAATGTGCCATATTCTGAATAGTATGGTCTGGATTCTCCTGTGAGAAACCAACTTCCTTGTGCATAAAATCCATTAAAACTTTCGTCTTCGTAATCATATCGGCTAATTATAACGCCTAGGTATTCAGCCTGTGCCGAGAAACGTCCGTAAGTACCAGCGAGTTCAGCTCCATAAGATATTCTATCATTTACGTTGCTGATGGCTAAGGTGTTTAGAATTTTTATGTTACTTATGTGTGATTCTGGGCGTGCTTTGAATTGTAGAACGTCATTATCCGGTTGCCGCCAGCCACCTGATACACCTATATGTAGAGTACGTTTTTTGGAGTTAATTGGAATTGCTGCAAATCGTACGCTGGAACCTATACTTTCGTCGCCAGTATCATCGACATCTGGTCTTTTGCCAAATACGCCGCCACCGGCATACCAGTGTGTGTCATACGAGTTTATCCCAATACCGATACGCCGTACTGCTGGCTGGAATAATAGCATTGGGGTGGAGCGTTCCATAAATGTTATATATTTCGAGCTAGTTGTATCTTCCATGCTTCCAAAAACAGGAAAATTACCGATTCTAAGTTTGGTGTTTTCATTAATTAGGTGGCCTAGGTACATATCCCTTATACCTTCGCGACCGGGATAAACAAGATCATATTGAGTTTTATAAAACCATTTGTCACCGATATCGCCTGCTACAAAAATACGTGCCCGTCTGATTTCTGTTCCATTATGGAAGTTAGCATCATCGCTGTCGTAAAAAGCCGCATCAATCATTATGCGCCCACCAACTTTTATGGTTGGTTTCATTGATGATGTTGTAGGGGGTGGGGTAGATAGATCGTTATATTCGTTGGTAGTAATAATTCCTTTATCAAGAAGCAACTTGTTTATATCTTTGTTGTTTTCCGCATTTATTATTCCCGAAATAATAAATATAGTCAAAAATAAATATCCACCAATTCTATAATTTTTCATTATATTATCCTTTGAGTTTAATTACAAGGGGTTCACAACTATTCACCTGTTACTTAAAACAAACCGCAGACTGCTTTTAGATTGTCATATTGAGAATTTCTAATCAAGCATTAATTTATCTTTTTTTATCTTGATTATAGTATGTTATAAATAATATTCTCTTTACATGAAAACATATAAGAAGAATGGAGGTTTTGCTTTAGGTGAGCTAGTTATTTTATCTCTATTTCTTTTTTTCTCGGGATGCATAAATAATTCCTACTTATTTGGCGAATCTTACAAAAATTATTCTATTATAGCTCAAAAATATCACGGCTGGGATGCTTATAAACTTGATAATGGTACAGCTACAGCTGTTGTTGTGCCCAGTATTGCACGAATCATGGATTTCAGGCTTGATGGTGGTGATAATGTTATTTGGCAGAATGAGTCGATGTTGGGAAAAGAATCTATTGTAACCAATAGTGACTGGCAGAATTTTGGGGGAGTGCGGTTGTCTGTTTCACCACAGGCTAAATGGGGCTGGCCTCCTGATCCTCTGCTTGATAGAGGTGCCTGTAAAGCGGATATCATTTCTGGTGTCCTCAATATAAAAGGAGAACCTGCACCTGTTTTAGGCGTACGTTTGGATCGGGCAATATGGATGGATAAAAAATCATCATCTCTTCATTTACGTTATAGTATGCAAAATATAAGTAGCAATGCGGTGTCATGGGGAATATGGAATATTGTACAGTTAAAAGCTGGTGGAAAAATTTTACTTCCTGCTCCGAAAGATGCCAAAATATGGGAGGCTACAGAAAAAGAAGGAACGGGGATATGGAATCCTATAAAAGGTGGTGTCTTTAAGTTTTGGAGACAAGAAAATGATATGTTTGTTATGCAGCATACCAATCAGACCTCAAAAATATTTGCAACATCATCAGATGGATGGGTAGCTTATGTTTACGGTGATACAGTTTATGTTTTATCATTTAATGCTAATCAAAATGCGAAATATCCGGCAGGGGAAGGCAATGCTGAAGTTTATACAAACGGTAGCTATGTTGAGTTGGAGCATATTGGACCATTGGTAAATCTTGCACCCGGTGAAACAACAGTTTTAGATGAACAGTGGCAAATGTTTAAATTAGATAAAAAATGTAATGATGAAGAGTTAAAAAATTATATTTCCTCTTCGTTGCGATAAATATTGATATCCTATAAAATTTAAAATATATTCTGTCCGTAATTTTATTTTACCCCGGTAGCTCAGCAGGACAGAGCAACGGATTCCTAATCCGTAGGTCGTAGGTTCAAATCCTATCCGGGGTACCATTAATAAAAAAAACTAAAATTCTATAAAAAAAGGTTGCAAAAGAATTTTTAATGTCATAGTCTCCCCTCTGCTTCAACGAAAAAGAGATTGATTTTATATGATTTTGATTGCGGGGTGGAGCAGTCCGGCAGCTCGTCAGGCTCATAACCTGAAGGTCACAGGTTCGAATCCTGTCCCCGCTACCAATTTACAGGGCTTACGGTAACGTAGGTCCTTTTTTTGTATCTTCTCAATAAGTTTTTGCAACATAGCAATTGCCGAAACTGCACCGTCGTAGCCGGTGCTGTACTTAAATTAACTAGTAGTACAGCAGGGGCTACGACCCTGCGATCACTATGTTGTTGAGAAGATACCTTTTTTTATGTTTCTATTTTTCAATCTTGCTTGAATAGCAATAGTTACGTATATTAGTATAAATTTATTTTATAACAGAGTATTCAGAGAGGAATATATAATGCACTTTGTAGTATGTATTAAGCAGGTTCCGGATACAAATGATGTTAAGATTGATCCTAACACTAATACGCTTATGCGTGATGGTGTTGCAGCAATTATTAACCCATTTGATATGTATGCCATTGAAGAGGCGATACGTTTAAAAGAAAAACATGGCGGTAAGATTACTGCACTAACAATGGGACCACCACAGGCAGAAGCGGCCTTACGTGAGGCTATTTCTATGGGGGTTGATGAAGCAATTCTTGTTTCTGACCGCGCATTTGCCGGTAGCGATACTTATGCTACGAGTTATACTTTGGCAATGGCATTACGTAAAATTGGTGATGCGACATTGGTTATTTGTGGTAAACAGGCGTCTGATGGTGATACTGCCCAGGTGGGACCTGGTATGGCAACACATCTTGATATGGCTCAGGTTACTTATGTGCGTAAGGTTGATGAGCTGGATGAAAATCATATTGTTGCAGAACGATTGCTTGAATCGGGGTATGAGGTTGTTGAATCTGAACTTCCATGTATGTTGACTGTGGTTAAAGAAATAAATGAACCACGTTTGCCATCTCTTAAAGGGAAAATGAAGGCACGTAAAGCGGAGATAACAACTTGGAATGCGGCAGATATTGATGCTGATCCGGAAATGTTAGGTTTGGATGGATCTCCAACAAAAGTTGTAAAGATTTTTACGCCGGAGCGACATGCTGATGGTGAAATGCTTGAAGGTGAACCTAATGAGATTGTTGAGCAGTTGGTAAGTAAACTTAAAGATGTAGTATTGGGGGTTTCATAATGAGCGATGTACCGATTAAAGTTCTTGATGATAAGTGTATCGGATGTACAGCTTGTGTTAAAGCATGTCCATTTGGTGCAATTGAAATGGATGAAAAACTAGCGGTAATTGATTTACACATCTGTACTGTTTGTGGTTCGTGTGTTGAAGCCTGTAAATTTGATGCCATTGAAATGGCAGAAAAAACGGTTAGTGCAAAATGCGATTTAAGTGCATTTAAAGATGTGTGGGTTATTGTAGAGCAGGATGATGGTAAGATTGAGTCTATTACGTATGAACTTCTTGGCGAAGGGCGCAAACTTGCTGATGATCTAGGAATGAATCTTTGTGCAGTACTGATGGGGGCAGATGTGCAATCTATGGCTGATACCCTGATTTCTCGTGGTGCCGATAAAGTTTATATGGTTGATCGTCCTGAATTGGAGTATTTTAAGGATGAACCTTATGCCGCTGTAATGATTGATTTGGTTAATAAGCATAAACCAAATATCGTACTTTGTGGTGCTACTACTGTTGGTCGTAGTCTTATCTCACGAGTAGCGGTTTCTGTTAATGCTGGTCTCACTGCCGATTGTACTGAACTTCATATTGATCCTGAATCGAAGAATCTGATTCAAACCCGTCCAGCTTTTGGTGGAAATATTATGGCACAGATTGAGACGCCTTACCACCGTCCACAAATGGCAACTGTTCGTCATAAGGTGATGAAGGAGTCTGATGCAGATACAACTCGTACAGGTGAAAAGGAATTGCATGAAGTTGCCGAAGCAATCTTAAAGGCTCGTACAAAGAGAATTAAGATGGTGCCTGAAGAGGATAATATTGTGAATATAGCTGAAGCGGATATTATTGTCTCTGGTGGTCGTGGTTTACAGAAACCTGAGAGCTTTGCTATTCTACATGAGCTTGCCGAAGTTATCGGCGGTGGAGTAGGTGCTTCGCGAGCAGCAGTTGATGCTGATTGGATTCCATATTCACATCAAGTTGGTCAGACCGGTAAAACTGTGTGTCCAAAGATCTATATTGCTTGCGGTATTAGTGGTCAGATCCAACATCTTGCTGGAATGTCATCGGCTGATATAATTGTTGCTATCAATAAAGATGCTGATGCACCAATTTTCAAGGTTGCAACTTACGGGATTGTTGGTGATGCTCTGACAATTGTTCCTTTACTAACGGCTGCATTCAAGAAAATACTTGGTAAGTAGTGTTGACAGACAGTACTGTCAGCATAATTATAGATATATAGTTGATGGTGGTACTGTTATTAATTTAAATCTAACAGGAGTAGCAAATATGACAAAGAAATTATTGAGTGGAATGATTATGGCATTAGTTATTAGCGTAAACTGTGCAATGGCGGCAAGTCGCAGTAGTACCGTTTTGGTTGTTCCTGCACGCTATAAAGTTGTCCAAGTTGCTTTTGATATAGTGACATTGCGTAGTGTTAATCTTATATCTTATCAGAAAATACCAGGATCAAGCGATTTGCTGTTGCATGCCTGGAATTCATCTGTGGGTGCATGGCAAAAGATTATGCCTAGTGATTTACGGTCTGGTGGAGTTTTTAATTCTATTGCTGCTGCGGTGATTGGCCCTGATGGAGGCGAATTTATTAATTATATTGGAGGTCGAACTTGGGGCGGTGCTGTTAAACTACTGCCTACGTATGATGTTGCAAAAATTCTTTCTGGATTGAGTGGTTGCTATAATTTTAAGCCATACGAATGGGAATGGCTGGCTAGGCGTTATGGGGTATCTGTAAAAGATGTTAATTATGAACAACGCCGTTATGGTAAATATGGTGCTCCTGGAAGAGAAAAGAAGTCTAGGCCTTCAGTTGCCCCATCAAATTATCAAGATACAGCTGTGCAGGTTGAAGATGTTGAGGTTGTGTCACCTGTTTTAGACGAAGTGGAAGTTATTGAGATTGTGCCTGCTACAAAACCTAGAATAGGGGCATCCAAAGCACGAAGGTTGAATTCTAATAACGATAATAATATGATTCGTTTACATGAGTTATTGCCAGAGAATTGAGCTGGGGAAGTTACAACTGTTTTTTATAATATTTGCGGTACATTTTGATGATATCTGGTTGTTTCCATAGGCGTTGAGTAAAGTAGCTTATGAGTAGACCGAGAATCATGATTGTTCGTTTGATTTCGTTGTTTTTCCAGTGGCGTGCTGATACTACGGCGTTGCCGAATAAATGTACGGTATTGCCTACTGTTTTTAGTCTCAGAGCTAACTCTAAATCTTCCATGAGTGGCAAGTCGGGGAATATATTGTTTTTGACTATTGGTCGCCTTCTAAAAAATTGCACTTGATCACCAAAGCTTATGCCAGCTAGAGCTGATTTTGCATCGTTTCCTATTGGTAACAGAGTAGGGGTTGAGCCTTGACTGTCAAAGGTGGAGCCTATGGAGCCTCCTATGACCATAGGTTGTTTTTGAAGAACGGAAAGTATGTTTGAAAACTCAGGTTTAGTCACTATTGTATCTGCATGGACAATGGCGATGATATCGGATGAGGCATAGTTGATGCCGGTAAGTATTTGTCCACCTCGGCCGCCACCGTTATCAATTGTTTTATGATTATGTATTACGGTTGCTCCCGCTTCTATTGCACGGGTAGCGGTATTATCGATTGAGTTGCCGTCAACAACAATGATTTCTTTTATTGCGGGATCTCGTTGTATATTTTGGATACAGGTGGCTATTTGTTCGGCTTCATTTAGTGTGGGGATAATGACTGATATGTTACTAGGTGATGTGTCATTATTTTTTGATTGGTTTTTGCGTATGGTGAGATATGCTTCGCGTGCGAGTAGTAAAAGGAATGGGGTCCATTCTAATATTTGTGCGGTTGGCGGAAGTATCCATTCGCCGGTATGGTACATTATGCCGTTGGTCACGAAATATAATCCGGTAGTGAATGTGAGTATTAGCCATGATGCGGCATACCGTATGCAAAGGAATGGTATAATCCAAGTTAAGTACCAGAAGTGAACTGTTGGTGATAGTATAATCAATGCACCGAGTACAAAAAATGAGCCCGAGATAGGATCATTTTTATAGCTAGGATTTAGTTGCGGATGAAAGAAGAAGTATCCGGTGATAATAGTGGTAACAAATATTGCTTTTGTTAATATTGTGGCTAGTGAAAGGCTGCCGGTAAGAGCCATTAATATGGCGTGGATGGATCCGTTAAATGCAAATTTATTACCAAATGCGATGATGCAGTAGAATAGATTATGTGGATTTAATATTATGATAGGCAAGTAGGGGATGACGGCAGTGATAGCGGCTAGTGGTGCATATTTGAGGTTATCGCGGCGTAGTAGGAATGGAAATATGAGTATTCCTACATATTTGGCCTGGAAAATTAGACCGGCCATTAGAAAACAAGCAACCCATTGTTTGCGGTCATAAAGAATAAGTGTCAGGACGATAAAGAGCATTTGGATTGCATCGAAATGTGCATGGCCGGCAAAGGCGTAGAGTACTATGGGGTTAAATGCATATATGGCAGCCCACCGAATTGGTAGTGATCGATACTGTAAAAGTAGTATGATTCCCCATAATGTCCCAATATCGCAGATTATTAGTAGCAGTTTGATGGCAAGCGGAGTGTAGCTGAGTAATCCTATCAGGGCGAAGAGTTCGATGACCAGAGGCGGATAGGCGGCAGGCATGTGAGGATGATTTATTTGAGCATGATATGGGTCGGTTGCCGCAAATTTTGTGAGTTCTTTGGCGTTGGGTGCTACGGCATAGGGACTGATGCCAGCATTGAGTACTTTGCCTTCCCAGAGGTAGCGGTTGATGTCATCTGATGGAGGTGCCGGTATTAGGGTGATACGGGCAATGGTTGCCAGTATAAGCATTAGCATAATGGTTTGCCGATTACTTAATGTTCGTGGCCATACTAGAAAAAGTAATAAACCTGTTGTCCAAGTTATGGCGAACAGGAACATAAAACGTCCACTGTGGATTGTAATATCAGTAAATGGAATATGTAGGGGATGTTTTCCTATTATACCAAATAATCCACCCCATAAGGTTAGTAGTAAAAAGATTATTGAGCTAACAATAAATATAAGTAGTGGATAGTTGCGATTGCTTTGTTTTTCTGAAGAGGCTTTGACAAAATAATTAAAAAGCTTGCTGGGGTTATTTTTCATTATTTCTTAGAAAAACCAAATGAATGGGCAAAAGTTAATAATCCGATAAAAAGAAATCCGGCGGTGTAGATTGCTATAAAAAAGCTAGAAAGAAAATGACCGGTACCGATAAAGATTGATAATGAATAAGCACAGTAGAGACCAATTATAACCTCAAGCACGGAAATAAAAGGTAGTTTTACTTTGTAGTTTTTTATTGCATTTTCGCCACTTTTAGGTGTTCGAACAAATTCGCTTTCGTGCCCAATTATTGCTTGAAAAATTGCTTTAGTATTGGAGACCGCCAAACCTACACCGATTACCATTAAAGCTGGCATCAGTGCGATACGTGAAAGCCAGTTCTTGTGAGCAGATTTTTGTGCGACAATATACATTGTACTTGGTGCTATAATCGAGAATGCCAAGGGAACTGCAAGTATGGCAAATATCCATTTGGGAGGGGCGAAGTCCATGGAAATGATGAGAACGGGTAGTGCCAGCAAGGCAAGTGTTAGCATTAGCGGATGTACAATATAGCCGCCCATGTGTATTACTGCCTGTAATTTTTTGAATAAAGGAACTTTTGCTTTTATGAGTTGTGGGAATAATTTGATTAATGTTTGTACTGATCCCTTTGCCCAGCGGAATTGCTGATTACGGAAAGCGGTAATATTTTCCGGTAGTTCTGCTGGTACAATTAGGTTTGGTAGGTACATGGTTGTCCATCCATTGAACTGAACGCGATATGAAAGGTCGAGATCTTCAGTTAATGTTTCCCATTGCCAGCCGCCGGATGTTTCGATTGCTTTTTTCCGCCATATTCCTGCCGTGCCATTAAAGTTCATAAAGAGGCTATTCCAGTTACGGGCAATCTGCTCTATGATAAAGTGGCCGTCAATACCAATTGATTGTACGCGGGTAAGGAGAGATTTACGGCGGTTAAGATGTCCCCAGCGTGCTTGGACAAAACCTACTTTATCGTCCTCCATTAGAAAAGGCACTGCCGATAGCAGATAATCTTCCGGCGGTATAAAATCAGCATCAAATACAGTAATAAACTCACCTTTAGCTTGTTTTACACCTTCGTCAAGGGCTCCTGCCTTGTATCCAATACGGTTATCACGGTGCAACACCTTTATATCATGCCCTTCGGCACGTAGTTCTGCGGCTAGTCGTTTTGTGAGTTCGTAAGTTTCGTCGGTTGAATCGTCCAGTACTTGTATTTCATGTTTGCTTGCCGGATATTTCATTTTGCAGGTGGCTCGCATAACTCGTTCTACAACATTTATTTCGTTATAAACAGCGATTTGAGTTGTTACATGTGGCATATCTTGACGGTTAGATAGGTCGCCTTGTCGTTTTTGCATATCGCCTAGTGCACTTTTTGCAACTTTGCGGCGGCGTGCAAAAAGGATTAGCATGATATAGCAGTTTAATCCGTATATAAGGAGACCGATTGTGCAGATAGTATAAACGATTAGTACTGGGGTGATGATGAAGTTATTCATAAATTATAGTTTTTTCGGCAAAATTTTCCTTTGTTATTTGTAAAGAGGTGGTGAATGAACTATAAACAGAATATAAAAGCAAGGTTTTTTTATTTCTTTGCACATTTGAGTCTACTTCCTAGAGGGCACAATGGGGAGATAAAGCCATTAATGTCACAAACTGGAGTTGAAGTTTTCTTTATTAAGGAGCATAAAATATTTGTATTTTGATGTTAAAGTAGGGTAGGCTATTAAATATGAAAATAGTAAAGAAATATTTGTTATCATCTTATGCCGTTTCTTTTTTTATGACATTTATGGTTCTCACCGTGGTTATGTCTATTGGCGGAATTTTTAAGCTTACAGAGCTTATTACTCGTGGCGTTCCGTGGGTACCGATTGTTAAGGTTATGATTCTTAATATGCCTCAGGCGTTTACTTTTACGATTCCCATGGCGGCTATGATAAGCACATTGCTAGTTTTCGGGAGGATGTCAGCAGATAGTGAGATTACAGCAATGAAGAGCTGTGGTTTAGGGTTGTGGCAGATATCTTCGGCACCATTAATGTTTGCGGTTGCACTTTCGGTAATATGTTTTTTAATCTATAGCTTTGTGGTGCCGCGCAGTTACTCTTTATCAAAAGGGATATTACGAGAGTTAAAGTCATCGGTTCCTTTGGCGATGCTGGAGGAGGGGCGATTTACGCAACCATTTGCCGGGGTATCAATTTATATTGGAAATAGAAAAGGTGATGTTTTGCACGATGTCCGTATTTTTGAATTGATGGAGTCGGGCGGAAAACGCAAAATTAACGCTGAAACCGGAAGAATAAAGATAGATGAAGAGTCGGGTAAAATTATGGTCTATCTTACTGGAGTTAGAATCGATCCTTTTATGGAGGGGCGGCGTGGAGTTGCATATCTTGAAGAGTGGACTTTGGAATTTCCTGGAAAAAAGATAGGCAATAGAGTAAATACGAAGCCTGTTTATTTTACTTTGCAGGAAATACGAGATAGAATAAAGGATACTGCTAAGTATTTTCCGTTACTTGATGAAGTAGCAATTAACGAGGAACATAGTAGGTTAATTGTTGAATTCAATCTTAGAATTGTTCAATCTTTATCATGTTTTGTTTTTGTATTGTTAGGGATTCCATTGGGAGTCAAAACTCATCGCAAAGAATCTTCAATTGGGATAGCCATGAGTTTAATGATTATTGTTATTTTTCAGATATTTATTATTGCCGGAGAATCACTTTCAAGAAATCCTGAACATTATCCGCAGTTTATTTTATGGATACCAATTGTTCTTGGAGGCTTTGTTGGCGTTATTTTGATGCAGCGTGCTGATTAATCCTTCACTCTGCGCTTCGCTTCGAAGGCTGGTGGGCGATACAGGACTCGAACCTGTGACATCCACGGTGTAAACGTGGCGCTCTAGCCAACTGAGCTAATCGCCCTTTTTGAAGGGTCTTGTCGTAACAAGAGCGAGTAAGATAGCTTATTGATAAATAATGTCAAGCTTGTATCAATATTTTATAAAATTATTTGTGGAATGTAGTTTTGTATGATACAAATATAGCTCTTTTTATTGGGGTTATTAGGAAAAACGACTATGTTAAAAAAAAATAAAAAAAATAATGAACCTCTTCGTATTGCTGTACTTGGTTCAGGTAAAGGGAGTAATTGTCAGTCAATTATTGATGCAATTGCAAATGGCTCACTTTCTGCCGAGATTGTGTGTGTGATTTCTGATGTGGAGGATGCATATATTATTGAGCGAGGGATAGAGAATGGGATTCCGTCTAGGTTTATTAGTGCGGCACCATATAAAACAAAGCTGGATGGTCAAGCGGAGCAGAATTATCTTGAAGAGTTAAGGCGTTATGATGCTGAAGTTATAGTATTGGCTGGTTTTATGAGAATTGTTAAAAAGAGACTGCTTGATGCTTTTCCACGGCGGATTCTTAATATACATCCTGCACTTTTGCCTGCATTTCCTGGTGTTGATAGCTGGAAGCAGGCATTGGATTATGGTGTTAAAATTGCCGGTTGTACTGTACATTATGTTGACGAAGGTATTGATACCGGCTCAATAATTGTTCAGCGTGCTGTTCCTGTGCTTGATGACGATACACCAGAGTTATTACACACTAGGATCCAGGTGGAGGAGCATAAGGCATATCCGGATGCTCTTCGAATTTTACGAGCAATAATTAGAGATTAGCGATATATTGTAAAAAAGTTTGGTTATTACGGCATTTTGATGTAGACGTATCTATATATTTTGCTTAGTATGTTTTGCTTTATTTGAGGATGCAGGTTAAAAAGATTGGATTTAGTATGAATAAATTGGTTTTAGGGTTGCCCAAGGGTAGTTTGCAGGAGGCAACATTTTCGATGATGAAGAAGGCGGGGTTTCGTATTGATTCCGGCTCACGCTCATATATTCCTCGTGTTGATGATCCGACAATTGACGCTCGGTTGATTCGTGCACAGGAAATAAGCCGTTATGTTGAATTAGGTATGTTGGATGCTGGGATGACTGGGCATGATTGGATTGCAGAGAATGGTTCTGATGTTGTTGAAATAACAGAGTTGGTTTATGGTAAGCAGGGGTTCCGTCCAGTTAAATGGGTTTTGGCTGTTCCTGAAGATTCCTCAATTCAATCGGTAAAGGATTTAGAGGGAAAGCGTATTGCCACTGAGGCTGTAGGGCTTACTAATCGCTATCTGAAAAAGAATAATGTTAATGCTGAAGTTGAATTCTCGTGGGGTGCAACAGAGGTTAAAACTCCTGAATTGGTTGATGCTATTGTGGAGTTAACAGAAACAGGTTCATCTTTAAGGGCTAATAATCTTCGGATTGTAGAGGTAGTTCTTGAATCAACTACTCGTTTGATAGCAAATAAAGATGCATGGGCAGATGAGTGGAAGCGTACAAAAATTGAACAGTTAGCGATGTTGTTGCAGGGGGCGTTGGCGGCTGAAAGTAAGGTTTTGCTTAAATTAAATGTTGCTGCGACTCAATTAGATGCAATTACTGCAATTTTACCTTCGCTACATGCACCTACGGTTAACAAGCTTAATTCAGACGAATGGGTGGCTGTTGAGACCGTTGTTGACGAGACTGTTGTCCGAGACATTATTCCTGAATTGAAGAAAAATGGTGCTGAAGGCATAATTGAGCTACCATTAAATAAGATAATAGCGTAGTATTTGGTTGGTTTTGAAGAAAAAGTTTAATAAATAGAGGCACTTGCAAAACTATCTGCGGGCACCTCAATAACATTAAGGAGACACCACGTGGGGTCAATAAAGAAAAAGAGACAGAAAAAGATGACTAAGCATAAATACCGTAAGCGTATTAAGGCTAATCGTCATAAAAATAAATAAATTAAAGTGAGGTTCCCTTTATTATGCGGGCATGGATTCTATGCTTGGTGCTGATTCTGGCTGGATGCAGGTCTATACATACTGATAAAAGTATGTGGAAACCAGAGTTGAATGTGAGGGAAGTTGATTTTTCAAAGGCCTTGGCTCATTATGGTCAAGGCCTTATCATTGAAGGTGAAGGGCAAAAATCATCATCCGGTGCATTGACTCAATTTAAACTTGCAGCAGAGCTTGATACTAGTAGCTATCGTGTTCAATCACGTGTTACCTTGGAGACTCTTCTACAGGGTAATACTGATATTGCCATATCTGGGCTTAAAAAATTCTGCAATGAGAATAATGAGCTACTTGTAGCATGGGTGGATTTGGCTAGAGCTAATAGGGTTGCAGGCAAACCTAATGATGCTTTGGAGGCTTATAGGCATGCAGTTGCTTTGAGTCCCACAAATGCAGCTATATATGCATCCATGGCTGGTATTGCATTTGGTCAGGGGGATGATAAGGCGGCATTTAGGTTTTTGAAAGAAGGTATACGCCTTACTGATAATAAAAAGGGGCTTCTTAGTATATGTCATAATCAGGGGCGAGAGTTTGTTGTGTCTGATGAGCTTGACCGTGCAATTCCTTGCTTTGAGTTCTTAATTAAAAACAGTCCAGCTAATACACATCAATATTATTATTTACTCGGTGAGATATATCGACGGTTAAAAGATAATAAAAAGGCTATGCGTAATTATTTGTTGGCATCCAAACAGAAAGATCCGTTACCAGATTCTTTTATTCGCTTGGCTATTCTGCAGAGTAAAAAAGACGCAAAAAAAAGTATACAAACTTTAGAGCGCGGCAGAGATCAACTCCCCAACGCCCCCTTAATTTTATTGGCATTATCTTATGCATACAGAGATGCAGGGCGGACAGATGATTTTGTTAATATTTATGATGAAATTGTAAATGTCGTAAGTAAGGTTAAGAGCGAGGAACTTAGTCCTGAGTTTTTTCTTACTTATGCAACAGCCTGTGCTGAGGCGGGGAGAAATGATGCGGCACAAAGAATATTAAAAAAATGCTTAGAAGTATATCCTGATTCAATAGATGTTTTAAATCACCTTGCTTATATGTGGGCAGAACAAGGGGTAGAACTTGATAAAGCTCTTGTTTATGCTAAACAGGCCACAAAAGCTGCACCTGATAACGGTGCTTATGCTGATACTTTAGGGTGGGTGTATTATAAGCGTGGTGAATATACTAGTGCTCTTAAAGAAGTTAGCAGGGCAAATCGACTTATGAAGGGTAGGTTAGAGATTATAGAGCATTTGGGGGATATATATTTTGTCTTGGGTGATACCTCTTCGGCAGTATTGCAGTGGTCAAAAGCATTACGTCGTTTTCCCGATAATAGTCGACTTATTCTCAAATTGACCGAGCAGGATGTTGATGTTGATAAACTTCTTGAAGAAAATAGGAAAAATAGGGAAGTTATACGGAATAGGAATAAATAGGTTATGCTAGCTATTCATCAATTTGTTGCTGGGTTTAGTGGTGGAGATGCCATTAGTAATGAGGCATCTGTGATGCGTTCTATCTTTCGTAGCTGGGGTTGTAAATCAGATATCTATAGCGAGGCAAAGCGTATTCTTCCGCAATTACGAGGTGAAGCCGTGGATGTTTCGCAGGCTGTGGATAATATTCAAGAAGATGATATTGTTATCCTTCACCTCTCTATTGGCTCGGTTGTAAATAACGTTTTTAAGTCGTTAACGTGTAAAAAGGTTATTCTTTATCATAATGTGACGCCATCGCATTATTTTGATTTGATTAACAAGTCTACTGCTTATAGTCTTGCACAAGGGCGGAAACAGGTTAAGGAGTTGGCAGGAGTGGCGGATTTAGTATTGGCGGATAGCAGGTTTAATGCTGATGAGCTGGTTGCTGTTGGGTATGGTGATGTTGATGTGTTGCCCTTGGTTCTTGATTTGAGTAAATTAGAGATTTCAGTAAATAGACGAGCAGTTAAAAGATTTGATGATGGATTGAAAAATATACTTTTTGTTGGTCGCTGTGCTCCCAACAAATGTATAGAAGATTTAGTACAGGCATTTTATTATTATAATAAATATGTTGAGCCAGCTTCAAGACTTATACATGTGGGATCATTTGCCGGGGTTGAACGTTATTATTATCTGGTTATGGCTCAGGCAAAGGAGTTGGGGTTGGAAAATGTTTATTTTGCCGGTTCGGTTCCGCAGGATCAGTTAAATGCTTATTATTCAATATCAGATTTATTTTTGTGTATGAGTGAGCATGAGGGATTTTGTATTCCGGTGATAGAAAGTATGGTTCATAACCTTCCTGTGCTTGCATATAAATCAACAGCGGTGCCAGAGACTATGGATGGTGCGGGTGTATTGTTTGATGAAAAGAAATATGAAGATATTGCTGAAATGATGGGGAAGCTTGTTTCTGATGCCACTTTAAGAGAATCGGTAATTAAATTGCAACAGAGTCGTATCGAGCGGTATAAGACCCGTAACTTAGAAAAAGAGCTTATGGAGTATTTAGGGGTATTACTGTAAATATAGGCTCTCAGTAGAGGTTATTTATTATGCTGGAATTTGAATGGGGACGAGAGTATATATCAAATAGTGTTGAGGATACTTGGGCCGTTGCCGCATCTTTAGTCTCAGAGTTACCGTTACGGGCTGTTCTAGCTTTACATGGTAATCTTGGTGCCGGTAAAACCTGTTTTGTGCAGGGGCTAGCAATTGCATTGGGCATCAATCAGCCGATTACAAGTCCTACATTTACAATAGTAAATGAATATTGTGGAGATCGTTATTTATGTCATATTGATTTATATAGATTGAGTGGTGCGGATGAGGTGCTTGCACTTGGTTTCGATGAATATCTTGAGGCGAAAGGTGTTATTGCTGTCGAGTGGTCAGAACGAGCAGAAGAGGTTTTTCCTTCTGATGCTATTCATATTGATATTAAATCAATGGGGCTGTCAGATACTAGAGTAATTGTTATTAGGAGGAATTCCCGACTGAGTCAGTTATAGAGACGTCACAGTAAGTCCTATGAAAATTAGCTCAGTGTGGATACATCTTAGAATAAATATAATAAAAGAGGCACTTGCAAAACTATCTGCGGACACTTTTTGATTTTATGCGGCATATTCTGCTTTTTCGCAATTTTACAGACCCTACGGGTATGCTCAATTGCTC
>CAMZLY010000163.1 GCA_947311825.1 uncultured bacterium | reverse complement strand
TCGGTGTTTTATATTTATATATCAATTCTCATTTTGAATGCCATTTGGTAAATACGAATATTGTATGTGAATATTTTTGCCACGAATGCACTAATGGAAATACGAATAGGAGAAAGATATGGATAAAAACAAGGGAAATATGAAGAAAAAAGAAGAGTTACGTGGGGAGCATTTGACGATCATTGAGCCAAATCGCTCATGGTTCAGGGTTCCGTGGCGTGAGCTATTACGGTATAAGGATTTGATTTTTTTAATGGTGCGCCGTGATTTTGTTTCGATCTATAAACAGACGGTCATGGGACCGCTTGCTTATGTTATACAGCCGATATTGAATACATTAGTTTTTACAATTATTTTTGGGCATATTGCGAAAATTTCTACGGATGGATTACCCAGGCCTTTGTTTTATTTATGTGGTTCCTTGGGGTGGGGATATTTTGCTGGCTGTATGAGCGGAACCTCAAACACGTTTACGAGCAATGCAGGAATATTTGGTAAGGTCTATTTCCCTCGTTTGGCTATACCTATTTCCCGTGTTATCTCTGGGCTAGTAGGTTATACTATACAGTTTATTACTTTCTTGTGTTTCTGGCTTTATTATAAATTTTTTGTTACCGGTATAAATTTTCAGATTACAAGTGCGATTGTATTAATTCCATTTTTGTTGTTGATCAGTGCAATGGCCGGAATGGGAACTGGCTTATGGTTTTCCTCTTTAACGGCAAAGTATCGTGACTTTGGGCATATTCAGGGCTTTATAACTAGGGCGTGGATGTATGGAACGCCGGTTATTTATCCGCTATCAATTGTGCCGGAGAAATGGCGCTGGGTTGCCGCATTAAACCCAATTACCGGTGTGGTAGAAACGTTTCGCTATGCATTTTTTGGTGTGGCATCGGTTCAGCCATATTATATTTTGATATCTGTTACTGTTTCGGTTGTTCTGCTGTTTACTGGAGTATTAATGTTTAGCAGAACCGAACGTTCGTTTATTGATACGGTTTGAAAAGGGTTTAAAAAAAGGTTCTAAAAAGGTTCTAAAGGGATTAAAGATCGGTCGAATCAGTCAGATCTGACAGATCAGAAAGAATAGAGATGGTAACTGATACAGCAATTAGAGTAAGAAATCTTTCTAAGCATTATAATCTTGGTGAGATTGGCGCGACAACTTTTAAGGAGGCACTGGAGCGGTCGTGGCATAAGCTACGTGGACGTGATCCAAATGAGCATACGGGGCTGATTGAAAGTGGTGATCCTCGTGATAGCTATCGTATGAAGCGGCGAGGAGAGTTGTGGGCATTACGTGATATATCATTTGATGTTAAGCGTGGTGAGGTTATTGGCGTAATTGGTAAGAATGGTGCCGGAAAAAGTACACTGTTGAAATTGCTGACAAGAATCACTGAACCTACTGGCGGGCGGGCGGAATTGTATGGTCGAGTTGGCTCGTTATTAGAGGTCGGTACGGGGTTTCATGGTGATCTTACAGGACGTGAAAATGTTTATCTTAATGGCACTATTCTTGGTATGACGAAAGCTGAAGTTGATGCTAAGTTTGATGAGATTGTTGATTTCTCCGGAGTAGAGAAGTTTATTGATACTCCGGTAAAGCGTTATTCAAGCGGGATGACGGTTCGTCTGGCATTTGCCGTAGCCGCACAGTTGGAGCCGGAGATTATGCTGATTGATGAAGTGTTGTCGGTTGGTGATGCATCGTTCCAACATAAGTGTCTTGGTAAAATGCAGGATGTATCAAATAGCGGTAGGACTATTTTGTTTGTAAGCCATAATATGTCGTCAGTCCTAAATTTATGTCCGAAGACAATATATTTGAAGAATGGAGAAATTGAAGATATCGGATCGTCTGATAAAGTTATTGCACATTATCTTGAAGATTCAATGGAAAAAGCACAGCAGGATATAGATGGACGTACTGATCGTAAAGGAAATGGTAAATTTCGATTTACTAAGTTTGAAGTAGTATCTCCGGAGCTTGGTGCAACAACCGGTAAGCAGTGCATAATGCGTATTCATTATAATGTTGCGGGGAATGAGCCATTAAAAGAAGTCTCTATTTCAATGGCTATTGAGAAGAATGGTAATGCAATAATAGTTTTCTGGACAGAATGCTCCGGCTCTAATTTAGATAATATTTCAGGTTCAGGCTACATTGATTGTGTTGTTGAGAAATGGCCGTTAGTTGCTGGCACTTATACGATAAATCTACACTGTACCGAACAGGGGCGAATTGCCGATTGGGTGACAGAGGCTGCAGAGATTCCTGTTCAGGATGCCGGATATTTTGATGGAGGAAAGCCGCTTGATCAAGGGCATCCGCCAATTGTTGTTCCGTATCATTGGAAGTGATTTATAAATATGAGAAATATATTTTGTAAAATTATACGACGCATTTACCTTGGGCGGTTAATGAGTTTACGGGCAGCTATGTTTTGGCATAAATTTGGAAGAATTATTACCAGAGCGGAATCTCCTCTATTGCCGGATACGGATGATTTTAATTTTTCTACAAGTAATATTAATGATGAGAAAATTAGAAAAGCGTTGAGTTCAGTTAAGTTAACAAGGTGGAGTTTAGATGTTGATTCTATAAATTGGCTAATAAAATTTGTTGGTTTAAAAAAACACGATAGAGTTTTGGAGTTTGGTTCTGGAACAAGTTCGATTTTGTTTGCGAATATTTGTGGTGGCAATGGTGAGGAACATAACCCTGTAATTGTTTCATTGGAGCAGGATAAGGATTATGCAGAACAATCACGAGATATGATAAAAGCAGACGGATTTGAGGATAATGTAACGGTTATTCATTGTCCGTTAGGAGAGCGTGAGCATGAGTTGGGTGAAATCACAGGATACAATGTAACCGATAAAACATTTAGTGAATTGCCTCAGGGATGGAAGTCGGATATTTTATTTGTTGATGGTCCGGCAACGGACGGCTGGGGACGGTTGCCGGCAATAGCTGATTGTGCGGATTATTTGTCGGATGAATGTATTTTGATAATGGATGATGCCTTACGTGATGATGAATTAAAGATTGTTTCATATTTGGCAGAACAAGGTGATTGGAAGTTTGATGGTATAGCCCCGGTTAGTAAAGGGATTGCCGTTGCGAGGCGGAAATAGTTTGCACCGCCCCTACAGGGCGGGGGTGGTTGGGGTGCGTATAATCCCAGGGTTATCACCCCTGGGTTAATATGCGTCACCCTTTCCGGGTGGTAATGCCATGAAACATACCGCGGTCACAATATATGCCCTGAAGGGGCAATGCAATATAGCCTAGGGCTTCAGCCCTAGGATTGAAGCGCAACACAACAAACAAGAGCCCTGAAAGGGCGACGCAAAATGCGAATTGCAATAGTATCAATTTGGTTTGCCGAGAAAATGGGGTATAGTGAGAATTGCTTACCGAAAGCTCTGGCATCGCTTGGACATGATGTCCATTTGGTTACCACAAATGCACAGGTATATTGCAACTCCGTTGATTATTCGCGTGTATATGAACCTTTTATCGGGCCGCCTTTAGTTGAGGTTGGGCGGAAGAAATTGGATGGCTACAGTTTGTACCGTATTCCGTATGGTGGCGGAAAAATGGCATTAAAAGAGATTGTTCGAACAATAGATGAAATAAAGCCTGATGTTGTTCAAGTATTAGATACGCGTTTACCAAGTACATATTTGTTGGCGTTATATTCAATATTAAAGAAATATAAATTCTTTTTGCTGACTTCACGTCATGCTTCTGTTTCTTCGGAGTTGCATGGTTTACAAAAAATATCATCTTTTTTTCAAGTTGTAGTACCTGGGGTTATTACTGGGGCATTGGCAAGAAAATGTTATGCGGTAAGTGAGGATGCTGCGGCTCTTGTTAGGAGATATGAACATATTCCTGATAAAAAGATAGAAGTTCGGTCGTTAGGTGTAGATACGGAGTTATTTTGCAAATTAAATAAAGAGGATAGAAAAGCATTACGTATAAAATATGGCTATAAAGATGATGATATAGTTTGTGTTTATACAGGGCGGTTAGATAATGGGAAGAACCCGTTATGTTTAGCAAAGGCGATAGATAAATTGGTTGCGGATGGGCGGTCATATAAGGGGTTATTTGTGGGAATGGGGCCACAGAAGGATGTTATTGAAAAATGTAAAGGTTGTAAGGTTTATCCTTTTGTTCCGTTTCGTGATGTTCCTCCATTTTATCAGATGGCAGATATTGGTGTTTGGCCACGACAGGAATCAACTAGTCAGCTTGATGCGGCGGCATCTGGATTGCCGATTATTATTAGTGACAATGTAACAGTACGTGAACGGGCAGACGGTAATGGATATTTTTATGAGGAGAATAATGTTGGTTCGATGGTGGATGCATTATTGAAGTTACAAGATTTATCGGTTAGGGAAGAATTGGGTATATTCGGTGCAGAAAAAATAAGAAATAAATATTCATGGTTAGGATTGGCACAGAAGTATATTGATGATTATGTTGGATAGTTTGCACCGCCCCTACAGGGCGGGTGTGGGTGTGGGGGTGTGCGTATAATCCCAGGGTTATCACCCTGGGCTAATATGCGCCACCCTTTCAGGGTGGTAATGACCTCATGCCCTGAAGGGGCAATGGAATATAGCCTAGGGCTTTAGCCCTAGGATCGAAGCGCAACAAAACCAAACAAACGCCCTATAGGGGCGACGCAAAAATGAATTTCACAGGCAAAAATATTTTAATTACCGGCGGACTGGGCTTTATCGGTTCTAATCTTGCCATACGCCTGGTTGCCCAAGGTGCAAAGGTTACAATTGTTGATAGCCTTATCCCTGAATATGGCGGCAACTTATTTAATATCGAATCTATAAAAGATGATGTAACGGTAAATATTTCTGATGTGCGTGATGTGCATAGCATGAAGCATATTATTAAAGGACAAGATTATCTGTTTAATCTTGCCGGTCAGACTAGTCATGTGGATTCTATGGAGAACCCTTTTACCGATTTGGAGATTAATGCAACGGCACAATTATCAATCTTAGAAATGTGCCGACATCATAACCCTGATATAAAGATTGTTTTTGCGAGTACTCGTCAGCTTTATGACCGACCGCAATATTTGCCGGTTGATGAAAAACATCCGGTTAATCCGGTGGATGTTAACGGAATAAATAAGGCGGCGGGCGAGCAGTATCATTTGTTATATAATAATGTTTATGGAATAAAGACCACTGTTTTGCGTCTAACAAATACGTATGGCCCAAGAATGCGAGTTAAAGATGCTCGGCAGACTTTTCTCGGTATATGGATTAAACAGATTATTGCCGGTAAGCAATTTGAGGTGTGGGGTGGTGAGCAGCGGCGTGATTTTACGTATGTTGATGATGCCGTTGATGCCTTAATGATTTGTGCCGGTGCGGATAAGGCGAATGGCAAAATATATAATCTTAGCGGATGTGAGGTTGTTAGTTTGAAAGAGACCGCTGATATGCTGATTGAGGTTAATGGTGGTGGAAATTATGAAGTGTGCGAGTTCCCGGCAGAGAGAAAGAAAATTGATATTGGTGATTTTTTCTCTAAGGATAGTTTAATTCGTGAAGAGCTTGGTTGGTTGCCGGAGGTTGAGCTTAGCGAAGGATTGAGAAGAACGGTTGAATTTTATCGGACTAATTTAGAAAGATATTTATAACCGCTAATTTAGCTAATTTAGCTAATTAGGCGAATTAAAAGATTGTTTGACAAAATGATGGGTGACAAAATGATTTTTCTTAAAAGATTATTTGCCACGAATGCACGAATTTGTGCTGCTATGGTAATGATGTTTCATTTTTAGTCTTTAATTATAAAACTTGTCTGAACCCTCTTAGAACCTCCTTAGAACTCTTTTAGAACCTTTTTTTAGAACCCCTTTAGAACCTTTTTTATAATATGAAAATCTTACAATGTAATCCACATGCGTCATATTTGGCACAGAAGGAAGAGATAGATGCGGCTGTTAAGCGTGTGCTTGATAGCGGCTGGTATATTCTTGGGCAAGAATGTGAATCTTTTGAGCGTGAGTTTGCCGAATATGTTGGCGTTAGTCATGCTATTGGAGTTGCGAGCGGTACGGATGCGTTGCTGTTAGCATTAAAAGCATGCGGCGTGAATGCCGGTGATGAGGTCATTACGGTTGCTCATACTGCTGTGGCAACTGCTGCCGCAATAACAATGTGTGGCGCAATTCCGGTGTTTGTTGATATTGACCCTATTACATATACAATGAATCCGTATCGTCTGGAAGATGCTGTTTCCGAAAAAACAAAAGCAATTGTACCGGTTCATATTTACGGGATGCCGGCTGATATGGATGCCATTATGGCGGTTGCAAAAGAAAATGGTTTGAAGGTGATTGAAGATTGTGCACAAGCGGTAGGTGCACAGATAAAATCAGAAATCAGAAATCAGAAATCAGAAATAGGATGGCGGAATGTGGGCACATTTGGGGATGCGGCGACGTTTAGTTTTTATCCGACAAAGAATCTTGGGGCGTTTGGTGATGGTGGTGCAGTGGTTACTAACAATGATGGGATTGCAGAGTCGCTTAGGGTGTTGAGACAGTATGGTTGGGAGGAACGATATATTAGTAAGACGCATGGATGGAATAGTCGGCTTGATGAAATGCAGGCGGCTATTTTAAGGGTTAAGTTGAGGTGTTTAGATGAAGATAATGATGCACGCAGAAGAATTGCCGGGATATATGATTCGATGTTGGAGGATAGTAATATTGTCACACCAAAGGTTCCTTCCGGATTTTATCATGTATATCATCAATATGTGATTCAGTATATTGATCGAGAGGGGTTACGAGAGGAATTGGCAGAAAAAGGAGTTGGTACGGCGATTCATTATCCGGCACCGGTTAATTTGCAACCGGCATATTTTGATCCTGATAATCGATGCTCGTTGCCGGATACTGAGATTTTGTGTAGTGCGATATTGAGTTTGCCGATCTATCCACAGATAACGGAGGAAGACGCGAAGTATGTGGTTGGATGTATGGTAGGCTAATTTCTGATTTTAATTGGCAAGACTATTTAGCGGCAGGACGATTGCCGCTCTACGGTAATGGTGCTGTATTTTATGTAGGTGTATTTGAAGGCTAATTTCTGCTTTC
>CAMZLY010000162.1 GCA_947311825.1 uncultured bacterium | reverse complement strand
TATTGTGCCGGTGTCGAAGGAGATTGAGACGATTGTTGTTGATGTGGAGAAGGTGCCGAGTAGAAAAGTTGTTACAATTCTGAATGGAGTAGATGTTTCTGGCAGGACTATTTTTCGTTCGACGGAAAAGGAATTGGCAGGACCATTTAATGGCAGGACTATTTTTCGTTCGACGGAAAAGGAATTGGCAGGACCATTTAATGGCAGGACTATTTTTCGCTCGACGGGAAATGATGACAGGACTATTTTTCGTTCGACGGAAAAGGAATTGGCAGGACCATTTAATGGCAGGACTATTTTTCGTTCGACGGAAAATGATGACAGGACTATTTTTCGTTCGACGGAAAAGGAATTGGCAGGACCATTTAATGGCAGGACTATTTTTCGCTCGACGGGAAATGATGACAGGACTATTTCTGCTCTACGGGAGAGAGATGGTTTTGTGATTGGTAGTATTGGGCGGTTTTCGCCGGAGAAGCAGTATCCGTTTTTGGTAAGGGCGTTTGCTAGGTTTAGGGATGCTTTAGGGGCGGGAAACATTCCTCCCGTACGATTGATTTTGGTGGGCGATGGTGGCGAGAGGGATAGGATTGAAGAGGAAGTATTGCGATGCGGATTGTCGGATGTGGTTTTGTTGCCGGGGATTAGTGATGATGTGCAGGGGTGGCTAGATAAGATGGATATCTTTTGTTTGTCATCTGATCAGGAGGGGACGTCGATTACATTATTGGAGGCTGGCGCATGTGGATTGCCGGCGGTTGTTACCGATGTTGGTGGTAATGCGGAGATTGTGGAGGATGGCGTTACTGGTATAGTTGTTCCGTTTGGTGATGAGAAGAAAATGGCTGATGCTTTTTGTCAATTATATGCAGGGGCAGAAAATATTCTGGGGGAGGAAAATGAAATAGGGGCGGAAAATATTCCGCCCGTACGGCGGGATATAATGGGAGAAGCAGCACAAGAAAGAATTAAGAAATATTATTCATTGGATGTTATGGTGGATAAATATTTGGATGTTTATGCAATGGCACAAATGAATAAGTAAATGAAAATTGAATTTAAAGATAATTTTGATGAGTGGTGTGCATTTGTTGCGTTGCCGGATACAAGCTGTGGTTTTTGGTGTGATCCGTCTGTTTGTGTTGTGGAACGTGTATGTTTTGTATATGAAAATGATAGGTTAATTGCTGTTTTGCCATTTAATTATAGTGCAGACACTATTCCTTTTAGGTTGGGCTTATGGCGTTTAGGCAGTATACGTGGCAGAATGTTAAAGTTGATTGATTATGAGTTTGCTGTTTTCGGCAGTTATAAAAGAATTGATATTTTTAGTTCTGTTGTCGTGGAATTAAAGAAGATGAAATCTTTTGACGTAGTTATGGCAGATAATTGGCCGGAGCCGGAGTCTTATGCACGTAATGTACAGGCGACATATTTGATTGATATGCCAAGTGGTTTTGAGGAGTTGCTTGGAATGTTAAGTTCAAATACTCGACAGGCTTTGCGGCGACGGGTGCGTAAACTTAATAGGGTATGTGATGAGAGGTTAAGTGTTAGAAGTTTTTCTAAAGGTCATGAAATGGAAGAGTTGTTTGGGTATCTTTGTATGATTTGGAAAAAAAGCTGGCATGGACGGTTGAGTCAACAACCGCCGCCATCAGTTGAGTTTATGCAGAGAATAGTAAGGTATGGTTGGCTTAGGTTTTATGTTCTTTTTGTTGATGATATCCCGATAGCATCTGTTCAGGGCTATCAGTATAATAGAGTTTTTATGGATGAAGCTCCTGCATATGATGAAGACTGGAAAAAATATTCTCCCGGTTTGGTTTTGAATTATTATATTCTTGAAGACTTGTTTAAATCTAATGTTCCAGACATAGTAGATTTTGGATTTGGATATAATCAGTACAAGGAGATGCTTGGTAATCGTAAAGAGATCCGTGGGCAGTTGTGGGTAAAAACTTCTGTCAAGGGGTGGGTGATTATTGGTATATTAAGATTTATAGATGTTATTTTTAGTGTTGGTAAATTGCTTCTTGGTAAAGGCTCTATTCTAAGAAAGGTGAAGATGAGGATGAGAAATGGTGGATAGTTTGGAAAAGAATAAATGTAGGGATGTTGTATTGCTACTACGGTTTATGGCATTTATTTTCTTTGTAAGTGCAATCTTATGTTCACCATGGTTAATGGCTAGGCTTGATCCTACTCCGCCGTTAGAAAGTGTTACATATAATGAACTTTTGATTTCAAGAAGGCATCTGTTTTTTATTGCTGTAGGGATTCTTTTATTTGTGCAGTTATTTCTATCTGTTCGACAGTTGGGGTGGATACGAAGTATGTTTTCAAAGCCGATTGTATCGAAATTGCTTATGTCGGTCTTTGTTTTTATTATTCCTATAATAATTATAGAGATAATGGTAAGGCCGTTTACTGTTCCGCATATGCGTAGTAAATCTAAAACTATATTTATTAAGGATGATAATATTGGATGGCGTTTAGCTCCGGGGGCAAAAGAAAAATGGGGAGGTGTGGATGTTTGTATAAATAATAAAGGTCTTTATGGCCCTGAGATTTCTTATTTACGTAGTACTAATGCGGTTAGGATTATGTATCTTGGTGATTCTGTAACGTTTGGGTATAAGTTGTCGAAATATAGTGATTCTTTTCCATATAAAATTGAGAAGATATTGGAAGATAAGAAAAGAGGAAATATTGAGACTGTAAATGCTGGAGTTGGTGGATATTCTCCTTGGCAGGAGTATATATTTCTTGAGGATGAGGGATTGAAATATAAGCCTGACCTTGTTGTCTTGGGGTTTGTATTAAATGATGTTGTTGAGAAGTTGGAGTTACAAAGGTTTGGGGGGAATAGTTTGGGGTATCAATTAAATAAAACATATATATCTTTTAGTGATTGGCTTCAGCATAATTCTGCTTTTTGGTTTGTGATTATGAAATTTCGTGCAATGTTTCAGTTTGGAAGTGATATTCATGCAGGGGCAGTAGAGCAGGAGCTTGTGAGTGTTAAGGAGTTAATTTTGCCTACAGAATCAAGAAAAATAGAAGATGCTTGGGTAATAACTTTTAATAATCTACAGAAAATATCTAAGTTGTGCAGAGAGAAGAATATTCCTTTTGCTTTAGTTATTTTTCCTTTTACGTTTCAGTTTGATGGAGATGATAATCTTAAAAGACCACAGAAGAAGGTACGAGAGTTTTGTGAGTTGAATGGTATTATGTATATTGATCTTTTGCCTTTGATGGAAAATTATATAAATAACCACGGCGGCAATATAGATATGATGTTTCTTGACGATGATCACCTTACTGTCCACGGTTCTGAGGTGGTTGCCGGTATGATTAGTGATTGGATGTGGTCTGAAAAGAAGTTAAGAAATGTAATTACAAATAGTGGTGAATTGTGATTTATATTTAATGTTTATATATTAGAGGTGCTTGCAAGTAGTTCCTGAGAAATGGTTTTATGAAACATCGCATGTTATTTGTTGTTTTTGTTATGGTTGGTATGGGGATATTTATTTTTAGAAGTAAATTATTTCCGCCTGAGGGTATAAGGAGGTTTTCTGAATGGAATCAGCCTAGTCCTACGCCGCAACAGCTTGACTGGCAGGAGTTAAAGTTGGGAGTGTTTTTTCATTTTGGGATGACAACGTTTAGTGGTGTTGTGGGTGAGGTTGCAGATGCTAGGATGTTTGATCCGGAAGAATTGGATATGGATCAGTGGATGGAGGCGACTAAGGCAATTGGGGCTAAATATGCAATTTTTACAGCTCAGCATGCTGATGGTTTTTTGTTGTGGAATACTGATTTATATGATTATGGCGTTAGGCAGTCGCCATGGAAGAGTGGCAAGGGAGATTTAGTTAGAGAATTTGTTGATGCGTGTCGGCGTAATAGTATTAAGCCGGGAATATATTTGAATATTGCTGATAATGCATATTGGGGTGTTAAATATCCCGGTATTGTTAAAGAGGGTATAAATTCTTCTGAACAGAAGCGGTATAATAAGATGGTTGAGAAGATGGTAACGGAAATATGTTCTAGATATGGAAAGTTGGTGGAGTTGTGGTTTGATGGCGGGGTATTGTTTCCTGATGAGGGTGGGCCGGAGATTGCTAGTATTATACGACGTTTGCAACCGGACGCAATGGTTATGAAGGGGCAGAATGCGTCAACAATTCGTCTTTCAGGCGGAGAGACTGGGATGGTTGGGGTTCCGTGTTATTATACTGCTCGGCGATATTATAGTATGGGTTCTGGAAATCCAGAAGGTAAATATTATTTGCCAGTTGAGTGTGATTCGCCTATTAGAAAGAAACAGTGGTTTTGGCGACCAAATACGGATGATAATCTTTTTACGGTTAATGATTTAATAAAGATGTATAAAGGTTCTATTGAAAATAATGGTAATTTATTGTTGAATGCAAACCCTGACAATCGTGGATTAGTGCCGGATAAGGATATGGCGTTGTATAATGCGTTTGGGAAATGCGTAGGGGCGGAAAATCTTCCGCCCGTAGATGGGGCGGATGATGAGAAATAAGATTGTTTTAATTATAATTCTGATTATATCCCTAGCTGTGAGATTGGGGATAGGTGTTTTTCTTGGATTTGATTCACGACCTGATCAGGCGGCATGTGGAGCGGATACGGTTGAATTTGAGTATATGGCATGGTCAGCAGCAGAGGGGGAAGGTTTTCGGTTGTATGATGGTGGAGCTCTTACGGCATTTCGTGCACCTGGGTATCCATTGATCTTGTCTGTGGTATATAGAATGTTTGGCAGGCATTTTTGGGTGAATAGGGTTATGCTTAGTTTGGTTGGCGTTGCTACTTGTTGGTTGCTTTATTTGTTGGTTGTACGTATGCGGTTGGGAATTATGACGGGATTGGTTGCTGCGGGTATTAATGCATTATTGCCTTTGCAGTTTTATTGGTGCGGGCATTTTATGAGCGAGCCTGTTTCGTCATTTCTCAATGTGGCGGTTTGTTTGTTGTTGGTTATTGCGTATGAAAAGAAATCGCTTGTAATCTATTTTTTGTCGGGGCTGGTTATTGGATTTTCGGCGTTGGTTAGGGCTGTGTGTATGCTGATTCCTATTATGTATGGATTGTTGATGTTGTTATCTAAAAGGATACAATTTAAGCGGTTAGTTTTGGTTTGTATTATAATTGTTTTTGGAGTGCTCTTGGCTGTTGTTCCTTGGATTGTTCGTAATAAGTTGGTTTTAGGTAGGGTTGTTTTGGTAAGTACTAATGGAGGCTCTACTTTTTGGGGTGCGAATAATGATTTGGTGTCATCTTTGGGAGAAAATTGGGGAGATTGGGTGAGCTCTACTGTTATTGATCCTGTACGCAAAAAGAATGAGGTATGGTCGTTGCCGAATGAATCGGATCAGGATAAAATGGAGTGGAAGATTGGTAAAGAGTATGTTCGTAATAATTTGTCAAAGATGCCATTATTGGAAGTGGGAAAGTTCTGGCAGTTGTTAAGACCGTTTCCTAAGAGCAATAATAAGATGTATGTTTTGGTTGCTGGATTGGGCTGGATGTTTTTGTTTCCTTTAACAGTTATTGGGATGTGGTATGTTTGGCGTGACAAGAAGAATAGATATTTATTTATAGCGATAAATGCTCAGATATTGACTTTGTTGATTACTGTTGCAATATTTTATGGGAGTGAAAGATTTAGAATGCCGTATGAGCCGTTGTTAGCTATTTATGCTGCGGTGGCTGTTGTTA
>CAMZLY010000161.1 GCA_947311825.1 uncultured bacterium | reverse complement strand
TTACTAGCACTGCACTAATAACAAGTAGAACATATTCAGTCATAATCTATATCTTTTATAGGCTTTTATGCTATTTAGCATAAAAACCACCTTATTTACCTTGAATTGAATAAAAAACTTGTGGAGTATTGCCTAAAAATTGGCGTTTGAGAAGAAAAAAAATGAAAAAGGTGGAAAAAGGTGGAAGGAGGTTCTAAAAAGGTTCAAAGGGGGTTCTAAAAGGGTTGGGGAGTGATTATGAACTAGGAATTAGATTATGAATATTATACGTATTAAAGGTGATGGTGTTTCTTATTATCATTGCGTGGCAAGAATTATTTAAATGTAGAGTTGATATATGTGCGGGATTTAAATATATTTAATTCGGATTTTACAAGTGAGGCACTCGCACAGTGGTTTTGCAAGCACCTCAAATATCTGGAAAATTAAAATATTGATTTGGAGAAATATAATGTCTTATGAATTAGCAGGAGTAGTTAAATTAGTGCAGGAAGTGGAAACTTTTAAAAATGGATCGTTCACAAAACGTGGGGTTGTTGTAACTGTTGAGGATGGGAAATTTCCACAGGATATTTTAATTGAATTTGTACAGGATAAGGTTTCTCTGTTAGAGAATGTGAATACAGGTGATGATGTACAGATTACATTTAATATTCGTGGTCGTGAATATAATGGTCGTTATTTTAATAATCTGCAGGGGTGGCGCTTAGAAAAGAGTGGTGGATCAGCTACTTCTTCGAGTACTGGTTCTACTACAGACAATCGCCCACCAATGCCAACAACAGCACCTGACAATATTGAAGAGATTGATAGCGATATTGACCCGTTTTAGGAAGTAGTCGTGCAGTAGCATTTATGTTTAGGGATATATAATAATGGGGAATGGCATTGTTTTAAACAAATTAGAAACTTTAGATGAGGCGCTGAATGAACTATCCTCGCTTGGAGCATTTCTTACAGCAGGCACTTAATTTTGATAATATCGACTTGATTGTGCTTAATGGTGCATCAGTCATTCTGCAGTTTCAAGCACTACAGGAGGGGCGGCGTGTACTCTGTGCCGATGATGCATTATGTGCCGAATTTGCATCCTTAATTGCACGTATATATGAAGATGAAATGGCACAGTGCTATCGTGCCTTACATGCTACATGATCGTAATTTATCAATAAGAAAAATTATCATCCGTTACTGTGTTAGATTTTTAAATAAAGATATGAACAAGAAGAAAAATGAGAGTGTGAATTGTGATGTATGCAGTGCTGAGTGCTGTAAATATGTGGCAATTGAAATTGATGAACCTACTGACAAAAATGATTATGATAATATCAGATGGTATTTAATGCATAAGAATATAAACGTCTTTATTGATCATGATGACGATTGGTATATTGAATTTAAAGCAGTTTGCAATCATTTAGGTGCTGATAATAAATGTGCAATATACAATAATCGTCCGGCAATATGTGCTGATCATGGAGTTAATGACGGAGTATGTGAGTTTTTTGGCGAAGAGTCACCATTTAAAGTATGTTTTAAAAGTGAAACAGAATTTGAAAAATATATGAAAAATAACGATTGACGCAGGGTGCATTAATAGGATATAAGCTATAGCCATGATGATGAATTATGTATCCATTTTAGTCCTGTTGGCTGTACTCGTGTTAGATCTTGTGTATCTAGTGCGATCGGCGTGCGTTACTGTGGATGTAAGTTCACCCCCGCTAAATAAGCTCTAAAGCTGTTTGTAACGCCCGCCGATTAAAAATTTAACGGCGGGTTTTTTGCTTAATATAGACTAAATTTTAAATTAAAGGAGAAAATAATTATGAAGACTGGTGCTGAATGTATACTGCAGGGATTGCAGGATGCGGGAGTTGAAACTGTATTTGGATTGCCTGGTGGGGCTGTATTGGATCTTTTTGCGGCCTTATATCGGTCGCCGATAGAATTTTTGCTTACACGCCATGAGCAAGGTGCTACCCACATGGCTGATGGCTATGCCCGTGCTACCGGGAAAACAGGATGTTGTATTGTAACATCTGGTCCTGGTGCCACAAATGCGGTTACTGGATTGGCTACTGCTCACATGGATGGAATACCTATGGTATGTATATCCGGGCAGGTTCCTTCTGCAATGATTGGTAATGATGCGTTTCAGGAAGCTGATACTGTTGGTATTACACGTGCCGTTACTAAACATAACTGTATGGTAAGACATGTTGATGATATACCGCGTATAATAGCTGAGGCTTTTCATATTGCTAATACCGGTAAACCAGGGCCTGTTCTGATTGATATTCCAAAAGATATGCAGTCAGCATCAACAGATGTGGTAGTTGCTGGGGATCTGAATATTAGAGGGTATCAAGATACTTTTATAAGTGATGATAAGCAGATAGATGCGTTAGCTGAGGCAATTAACAGTTCAAAAAAACCGGTACTGTATGTTGGTGGCGGAGTTATTGCGTCAGGTGCAACAGCGGAACTGACTGCACTTGCACGCAAGACACGGATACCTGTAACAACCACATTGCTCGGTCTTGGGGCATTTCCGGAAACCGACCCGTTAACGCTTCGTATGCTTGGCATGCATGGTAGCGTAATGGCGAACCGAGCAGTTAGTCATTGTGATTTACTTATATCTGTTGGCGCACGTTTTGATGATCGTGTTACCGGTCGGATGGATATGTTTGCTCAAAATGCTAAGATTGCACATATTGATATTGATCCTTGTGCTATCGGAAAAAGCGTTGCGGTTGATTTGCCGGTTTTGGGTGACGCAAAAGATATTTTGATTAAATTACTGGATCGGGTAGAAGAAATTGACCGTGGCCCTTGGATGACGGAAGTTGCTGGATGGCAGAAGAGTTTTCAGTTTGAATATGACAAGAATGAGTCAGAATTATTGCCGCAATTTGTAATTGAAAAGATTTATGAGGTTACCGGTGGTGACGCCATTATTACAACAGAGGTTGGTCAGCATCAGATGTGGGCTGCTCATTTCTTTAAATATACTCAGCCACGTACATTTATTTCGTCCGGTGGTCTTGGAACAATGGGATATGGAGTGCCGGCAGCAATTGGTGCACAGGCTGGATGCAGGGATAAACTTGTTGTTTGTATTGCCGGGGATGGTAGCGTGCAGATGAATATACAGGAACTTGTGGTTGCTGTGGAAAATGATTTGCCAATAAAAATTATTATTCTTAATAATGGATATTTAGGTATGGTTCGCCAGTGGCAGGAGATGTTCTATAATAAAGAATATTCAGCGACACCGTTATTGCCGGGGCGTTATGCTCGACGTGAGAAAGTTCCGCAAAGCGACTATTTGCCTGATTTTATTAAAATCGCAGAAGCTCATGGTGCTAAAGGCATTCGTGTTGGCGAAAAAGATAAAGTTGCGGCTACACTTGAAGAGGCGTTTGCGTACAATGGACCGGTAGTGGTTGAGTTTATTGTTAAGCCGGAAGAAAATGTTTATCCGATGGTGCCTCCGGGTGCAGGTTTAATGGAGATGATCCAGAGCATGGCTTAGGGAATTATGAATTACAAAAATAGAATTAGAAAATTATAGGAAAAAATTATGACAAAAGGAAATGATGTGAATCATGTTATTACTGCACTATTAGAAAATAGACGCGGGGTTCTTGCACGGGTTGTTGATCTTATTTCTGGGCGCGGGTTTAATATATTAAGTTTGAATGTTGCACCTACGCATGACAATACCTTGTCGCGGATGACTATGACGATTAAGGGAGACGATCATGTGCTTGAGCAGGTAACTAAGCAGTTGAATAAATTGGTTGATGTGGTTGATGTATCGGATCTGTCGCAGAAACGACATATTAGTGCGGAATTGTTGCTGATTGAAGTTAGTGCAACTCCTTCGGAGCGTGCCGAAATGGCAAAACTTGCAGAGTTACATGATGCTACGGTTGTATGTGTGCATCCGAATTCTATGACAATTCAAATGGCTGGCGAACTTGATAAGGTTGAAGACTTTTTGAATTTGTTGCAAGAGGGGCAGGTATATGAGCTTATTAGAACTGGGGTAATTATTTCTCCGCGTGATGGAACAGTTAATAGTGAACAGTGAATAGTGAACACCGCTATTAAAAGGTAAGAAAATGACAACAAGAAGATCAGCAAAAGATAAGATTATAATATTTGATACGACGCTACGTGATGGTGAGCAGTCGCCTGGTGCAAGTCTTAATCATCGTGAAAAGATGGAGCTTGCACATCAGTTGGCAAAAATGAAGGTTGATGTAATTGAAGCGGGATTTCCAATTGCTTCACCGGACGATTTTAATGCCGTAAAAGCAATTGCCGAAACAATTAAAGGACCTGCGATATGTGGGCTGGCACGTTGTATTGATAAAGATATTGAGCGTTGCGGAGAAGCTGTTGCACCGGCAGGAAAATCCAGAATACATGTTTTTCTGGCAACATCAGCGATTCATCGTCAATTCAAACTGAAAAAAGCACGTAGCGAGATACTTAAGCAGGCGGTAGCTTCAATAAAATATGCACGAACTTTTTGCGATGATATTGAGTTTAGTCCTGAAGATGCATCTAGAACGGAACCTGATTTTCTGGCAGAAATGGTAGAAGCTGCAATTGATGCGGGTGCTGGTACTATCAATATTCCCGATACAGTTGGGTATTCCATACCGTCTGAGTTTGGGTCTGTTATAGCAAGGCTATATGATGATGTGCCGAATATTAATGATGCCATCATTAGTGTGCATTGTCATAATGATCTAGGGCTGTCGGTATCAAATTCATTGGCGGCAGTGCAGAATGGTGCACGACAGGTTGAGTGTACTATAAATGGACTTGGCGAACGTGCCGGCAATGCGGCGTTAGAAGAGGTTGTTATGGCATTGCGTACTAGGTCGGATCAATTTGGTAAATTGTGGACTGGTGTTAAGACTGAGAAAATATATCAAGCTAGTCGTATGGTTAGCAGTCTTACCGGAATGCAGGTGCAACGCAATAAAGCTATTGTAGGAGCAAATGCTTTTGCTCATGAGGCTGGTATTCATCAAGATGGTGTTCTTAAAAATCGTGAAACTTATGAGATCATGCGACCTGAAGATATCGGGTTGGAAGCGGTTGAACTTGTGCTTGGTAAGCATTCTGGTCGTCATGCTTTCCGGCATAGGCTGAAGAAGATGGGGATTGACCTGACGGCAGAGGAGCTGGAAGTTTCATATAAAAACTTTATCGCTTTGGCTGACAAAAAGAAGAATATTTATGATGATGATTTGGTGATGCTTGCTCGTGAGGGCATGGAAAGCAGTATGCCTGCTTATGTGCTGGACTATCTACATGTGGCAACTGGGACTTCAACAGTTCCAACGGCGACAGTTCGTCTGATAAAGGGGGATGAAGTTATTCAGGACGCTTCTTGCGGTGATGGACCGGTGGATGCGGCGTTGAAGACTATTGAACGTATTACCGGACTTAATGGAAAACTTTTGGATTTTTCATTACAGGCGGTAACTATTGGAAAAGATGCCATGGGTGAGGTTAGCCTACGAGTAGGATTTGGCAGTGATGTTATTAGTGCAAAAGCCGCCAGTACCGATATTGTAGAGGCAGCAGCCAAAGCGTATCTTGCATGTTCTAATCGCTTGCTGATTAAACAGGGAAAATAAAGTATTATCCGCAGATTTCGCAGATTTACGCAGATGCATATAAGGGTAATTATATTAAAATTATTAATAAAGGTATTGATATGAATCTATCAGGACATACAAAACCATTTGCGGTGTTTGGTCACCCTATTGGACATACGCTTTCGCCAATTATGCATAATGCATCATTGCAGTCATTAGAGATGGATGCCATATATTTGGCATTTGATGTGCATCCGGACAAGTTGATGTCCGTGTTGCCTTCGATGCGTGATATGGGGTTTGGCGGGGTTAATTTAACTGTGCCACTTAAAGAGGTTGCATTTAAAGGTCTTGAGTTATTGGATGATACTGCCAAAAATTTGGGGGCTGTTAATACAGTTGAGTTTTTGGAAGATGGCACAATAAAAGGGCATAACACTGATGGTTATGGATTTCTTGCTGCTGTTAAAGAGGCTTTCAATAGAACGATTGAGGGGCTTGATGTTTTTATTCTTGGCTCTGGTGGTGCCGGACGTGCAGTTGCAATAACTTGTGCAGTTGAAGGTGCATCAAAAATTGCTATTGCCGATATTGATGAAGAACGTACTTTACGATTGAAAGAGGAAATCGGTAAAATAGCTCCGGCAACGAAGGTCAAGGTTATTCCCAATGATAAGGCTTTGTGGGCGGATGCTTGTGGTGCGGCGGAGTTGGTCGTACAGGCTACACCTGTCGGAATGAATCCTGACGATCCATCGTTGCTGAATAAAGATGCGTTTCGTGATGGACAGATGATATTTGATCT
>CAMZLY010000160.1 GCA_947311825.1 uncultured bacterium | reverse complement strand
GTAGTATAGGTCTTCCATCCTCGCTTTTTGAAGATGCAAATAAAAGCAGTTCTTTTAATTTATCGTAATTTTCAAAGTCGGTATGAACACCCTCTTTAAGAACTGTACCGAACTGTTCATAAAACTTTAAATATGTATCAAAGTCTTTAGTCTTCATTTTATCCAACTCTTTAAGCACGCGTGAAACTAAGCTTTTTCCGATACGGCGGATAATTGCATCATCCTGTAATATTTCACGTGATACGTTTAGGGGCAGATCGCTACTATCAACTACACCTTTTATGAAGCGCAGGTATTGTGGCAATAATTCTTCGCAAGCTTCGCTAATAAGCACATTCTTTACATACAGGTGCAGACCGCGTTTTGCATCCGGCATAAACAGATCCATTGGACGGTTGCCGGGAATATACATTAGTGCCTGGAATTCTGTAACACCTTCAGCTTTATAGTGAATAACCTTTAATGGGTCAGTGTAGTCATGGCTTACATGTTTGTAAAATTCATTATATTCTTCTTCTGCTACATCACTTGGTGTTTTTTTCCAGATAGCCTTCATTGTATTGAGGGTTTCTTCCTCAATAGTGGTAACATCTTCTTCACCTTCTTTTTCTGCTTTCTCAGTACGTTCAATGTCCATTACTATAGGGTAGCTGATATAGTCAGAATATTCTTTTACTATCCGCCGAAGCTCGTATTCCTTCAGATAATTATCCATATCTTCATGTAGGTGGAGAATTACATCTGTGCCGTGTGAATCTTTTTCTGTTTCATCAATTGTATATGAACCAGTGCCGGTAGATGTCCATATAACAGCTGGTTCGTCTGAGTCTGCACGTTTTGTGATAACTGTTACTTTATCGGCAACCATAAATGATGCGTAAAATCCTACACCGAACTGGCCAATTAGTTCTGGGTTATCAGTTTTTTTGTTTTCCTTAAGCTCTTCTAAAAAACGCTTTGTTCCTGAATTTGCAATGGTACCGATATTTGTTTTAACTTCATCAGCAGTCATGCCAATACCGTTATCACGAATAGTGAGTGTCTTTGCTTCTTCATCTACGATAAGTTTTATTTTTAATTCTTCTTCATCTGTATGTAGTTTTTTATTTGTAAGTGCCTCAAACTGTAAGCGATCTATTGCATCTGATGAGTTTGATACTAGTTCTCGTAGAAAGATTTCTTTTTTTGAATATAGTGAATGAATTACCAGATCGAGTAGTTGTTGCACTTCTGTCTTAAACTTATGTGATTTTTTAGCCATTTTTTATCCTTTTGATTATAAAATTCAATTTATTAGTACTTGTAAAACGTGTGATTAACCAAAAAAGGGTCTATTATGTCAACAAAAAAGTGATGTAAACTAAAATTGTTTAGGTTGATAGAATGGGAAATATGGGGAAATGGTAGTTATTGGGGCTCTTGTGCACCACCCGGGCAAGTCGGGCGGGGAAGGTTTATAGTTAGCCAGTCAGGGCGTATTGTGGGACTGTGCGAGTTGTATGGTTGACGATACCGCCTGACGGCGGCACTACGAACAAGGGGGGAAGGCAGAGAATTACACGCTGCCTTTCGCATTACCAGCTGATGTTTTATTTTTCTTCTTTATCTTTATTTTTTTTAAACATTCCGGTAACGCCACCAACGAGTTTGCCTGCTCTTTTGCCAACAGCTTTAGCAGCATCACCTGCTGCATCAACAGTTGCACCTGCTGCGTCACCGGCAACACCGACTGCTGCACCTGCTGCGTCAATAGTTGCACCTGCTGCGTCACCGGCAACACCGACTGCTGCACCTGCTGCGTCACCGGCAACACCGACTGCTGCACCTGCTGCGTCACCGGCAACACCGACTGCTGCACCTGCTGCGTCACCTACAGCCGCCGCACTTTTCAATGTCATATCCATAGTGGCTTTTGCTCCATCACCAAGTAGTTTGACTGAACCTGATGCAACCTGTACAACTGATTTTGAAATTGCTGAAATAACTTCACTTATAACATCAACTATACTGGCACCGCCTTCTTTTTCTTTACCCACATCAGTCATTTCTATTTTTGGTAATGGAACCGTGGCTCCGTGTCCGCCTAGAGCGGTAACGTTGATGCTTACGGTACCGTCTGTTAGTAATATCTTTTCGATAATGACTTTCTTAGCCGGTGGTGCATTTGGATCGGCAGGCTTTTCTTCTTTTACTTCTTTGTTGTCTGCATCTTCTTCTTTTGCAAGATTATCAAGCAGTGTACCGATATTGCTTGAACCTAGGGCAAGCTCATAGCTTATCTCGGGAGCTTTGATGATTATTTCGTTAACAATAATGGTATCAGTGGATAATGATTTTAAGTCTAGTTTAACGGATAGTTTTCCAAGAGAGAAAAGATAGTCGCTTTTGAATTTTTCAGGATTGCCGACAACTAACCCTTTTATACTAGCCTTGCCACGAAGTATGCCTATATTAACATTTTCTACTGTAACAGGGACACCAAGAATTCCCGGAGCAAATTTTTCAACACCTGTTTTTACAAGTGAGCCTGCAAAGAAGTTTATTCCTATGATAACAACAATAACAATAACCAACAATGTGACACCAATACCGATTAATACTTTTTTCATTTTATTTACCTCTTTCTTATTTTAATTAATTAACACGATTATTTGTCTAATGTAGCATTTATTTGAGATTAGTCAAAAGTTATTTATTTTTATAATTGAGTTTACTGAAGTAAAAGCATTAGTATGTATTTTTTTAAGAACTGATAGTTAAAGAAGGAAGAAAAATATTATGGAAATCGAGAAATTCTCAGTAGGAACAGGTGATCGTTTTGGCAAGCAGGGTAAGGCTCAGCTACAGGCTTTTATTACAGCAAAGGAACTAGGTATTGAAGTTACTCCTGTATGGAATAAATCGCATCGTGAACATACAACTATAGGGACTTCCCCTGATGATGTGCGGGTGGAGGCTGATGCGGCAGTAAAAGATCTTGGCTGGAGTGGCTCATATCACGTTGATGCTGATCATATCGGGCTTAGCAATGTTGATTTATTTATGAATTCTGGTGATTTTTTTACTCTTGATGTAGCTGATGCTATTGGTGGTGATGTTGATCAGGCTGATGTTGATGCTTTTGTGGCTAAACAAAGCAAGTATATTGGTGAACTGGCAATACCTGGTATTGAAAAACCTTTTGATATTACTGAAGAACTAATCCGTAAGATTTCAGAAACTTATCTTGGTGCAGTACGTGAAGCTGGAAAAATTTACAAAAAAATTGAATCAGCCAAGGGTGCAGGTTCTTTTATTACTGAAGTTTCTATGGATGAAACAGAAGATCCGCAGACACCAGTTGAAATGTTTTTTATATTGGCTGCGATTGCAGATGAAAATATTCCAGCTCAGACTATTGCACCAAAGTTTTCAGGACGCTTTAATAAGGGCGTAGATTATGTTGGTGATGTTGAACAGTTTTCTCTTGAGTTTAATCAGGATTTATCAGTAATTAATTTTGCTATCAAGGAATTTGGTTTACCTTCTAATCTTAAACTCAGTGTTCATTCTGGAAGTGATAAGTTTTCAATTTATGGACCTATTAGCGAAGCTATCAAAAAGCATGGTGCAGGCTTGCATCTTAAAACTGCCGGAACAACTTGGCTAGAAGAGCTGATTGGCTTAGCTGCCGCCGGTGGTGAAGGTTTGACTATTGCACAAGAAGTATATCGTAATGCACTTGGTCGCTTTGATGAATTATGTGGACCGTATGCGACTGTTATTGATATTAAAATTGATAACCTGCCAACCGCAGATGAAGTTGACCAGTGGACAGGGGAAGAGTACGCAAATGCATTGCGACATATTCAGTCTTGTCCTGAATTTAATCCTGATTTCCGTCAGTTGCTGCATGTTGCGTATAAAGTTGCTGCTGAAATGGGGGATCGTTATCTGAACGCTCTGGATACGTTTGAAGAAAGTGTTGCAGCAAATGTGACTGAAAATATCCTTGAACGCCACTTGAAGCCGTTGTTTGGTTCGATGTAAAAAAGAGGAAGATGAGTGGCTTTCGTTGTTGGATAATGGGAGTTATGCGACTTATTGGGAAGGTAGGGCGATGCTCTCCGAGCGAGCCGTTGGGTCAGTATAGTGTGCGATCTTGTGCTCCACCCGGGCAAACCGGGCGGAGGCAATCGTAAAATGGTGCTCTGTGCCGTTTGGGTTCTCGGGATAGAGCCCCCGTACTGATTAGAATTCTTCTTCGTTATTCTTTAGCATCTCTCGCTCTATTATGAGTGATCCATTTTCCCAGTTGTCTAACGACCTTAGGTCGCATGTGATACTACTGCGAAGCTTGCTTTGGTTTGGTTTAAGTGCCGCACGTTCTTTTTTCATTTCTCTTCGCCATATAGTAAGAATCAAATCCTTGACAGCATCAATTGCCGAGAATTCTTTTCCTACCATTTTGGATGGTGCCATCTGTATGGATGCAGAAAACTCGCTGAACCCCGGATTAGTATGACTTAGCCCATGTAGCAGTTCCTGTAGTTTATCTTGGTCACCATTGGCCTGTAAGCACGCATTAGCCATATTAATGCAGGATGGGCTGGATAACATAGCTAATGGCAGGTATTTTTCTACAGCCTCAATTATATCCGGGGCTAACGTTATTAAGTGTTCGCATAATGCACGGTCTTCATAGTGTATAATATCGGTTACAGACGGAGTCGATTGAGATGGTTCTGACAACGAATTGCTTTCCATTATATTCGACTTGTTTTGACTGTATTTTTGGTTACGTTGCATTTTCTTTTTTAGATCTTCCTGTAATGATGTTACTGGAATTTCTAAATGTTCGGCGGCCTCTTGCAACATCATTGACCGTTGTACGGCACTGGGGCTACGGGCAATTGTTGTTAGTATTGCATCTGCAATCCGCATTGCTCCAACTTCACTGTGGGCATCTTCTCGTTCAGAAAGAACTTTGACCTGAAAGCCAATAGCGGTCGTTGCATTTTTAAGGATTTCGCTGAAGGCTTCTTTGCCTTGTTTCATTATCAGTGAATCGGGGTCTTCGCCAGGTGGTAGTATTGCTATTTTTACGGCTAGACTTGTGTCCATAAATACGGACGCTGTTTTGATTGCTGCATTTTGTCCGGCAATATCGGGGTCAAATACAATAGTAACGCTGTCGGCATAACGATGCAGTATATTTGCATGATCAGGAGTAAATGCCGTTCCTTGTGATGCAACAGCATTCTTGAATCCCGCTTGGTGACATCGGATAACGTCAATCTGACCTTCGCAAATTATAGCTGCTCGTACATCAACAATATTCCGCCGAGCCTTTTCTAGACCATATAAAATGCGACTTTTATGAAATAGTGGAGTTTCCGGGCTATTTACATATTTTGCACCTTTGGCATCTTTAACCAAAATACGACCGCTAAAACCAATTACTCTTTTTTGCTCATCACGTATAGGAAACATCAGCCTATCACGAAATCTATCGTAAACATTCCGCTTGTTACCATCTTCTTTAACACTAAGAAGACCAGCTTTTATTAGTTGCTTAGTAGTGAAATTATGTTTTTTTCCAAAATCTTCTATATTATTCCAACCATTTGGGGCATATCCGATCATGAATTCTTTAGAGCTTTCGTCTGATATTTCCCTTTTTGCAAGGTAATCACGAGCTGGTTTTGCATTATTCATTTGTAAGAGGCAGCGACGGTATAGCTTAGAAACTTCATCATTGATTTTATATAAAATAGCCTTATCTTCTGATGATTTACTCCCTTTTTCGTATTCAATAGCGATACCTGAACGTTCTGCTAATATCTTAATGGCAGTAGGATAATCAACGCCTTCATACTTCATAACAAAAGTAAATACATCACCGCCAGCACCGCAACCGAAACAATGAAAAAACTGTTTTTGAGCATTTACCGTGAAAGAGGGGGTTTTTTCTTTATGAAAAGGGCATAGTGCCTTGAGAGTAGGCCCCATTTTTTTAAGATTGATATATCCACCAATAAGGTCGGCTATATCAGTGTTAAAACGGATATCATCAATTGTTCGTTTTGGAATTAGTCCAGCCATAAAAGTAATATATCAGATTTTCTTTAAACTAGAATATATTTCTTTACTGGTAGGAATATTTTTTGTTTTACTTGCTGTAAGGAGTCTACTAATGAATAAAAAAGAAAATAGTGCTTATAGCTCGTTTCATAATCCAACACCAGATTACGCAAAACCACTGTTTAAGTTTTCAACTGAATCTATTACATCTATTTTTAATAGATTATGCCTTATTTATGATGAATTGACCGCAGAAAGTCTAATGCCTGAGTTGGAACGTATTTGTCAGGTCTACTATGCTCATAAACCACAGGAGTTAATTGATAAAGACTGTTGCCATGGCGCAAGTGAGAGGTTTACGGAAAAAGACTTGATTGTGATTACTTATGGGGATCTTATTGAAGGTGAACGTAGCACCGGTCTAGATAATCTTGTTGATTTCTGTGATAGAATTTTTATGGGGGGTGCCAATACACTTCATATTTTACCGTTTTTTCCATATTCGTCAGATCGAGGTTTTTCTATTATTGATTTTGAAACGGTTGACCCTAAACTAGGAACTTGGGATGATATAAACGAACTTGATGAACGCTTTGAACTTATGTTTGATATGGTAGTTAATCATGTTTCATCTCAGAGTAAATGGTTTAAAGAGTTTCTTAATGGTAATAAAGATTATGAGAATTTCTTTATTTCTTATGATTCTCCTAATGCAATATCGGAAGAAGAGCGTAAACTTGTTTTCCGACCACGTACTTCGGATATTCTTTCAGAATTTCAAACATTGAATGGTTCTCGATATGTATGGACGACCTTTTCACGTGATCAGATTGATTTAAATTATGAGAACCCTAAAGTGCTTGTTTGTGTAATAGAGCTTTTGTTGTTTTACATAAGACATGGTGCAAATCTGATACGGTTAGATGCTGTAACTTATTTGTGGAAGCAACTGGGAACATCTTGTATCCACTTAAAACAAACTCATGAGATTATAAAATTATTTCGTGATATCTTGCTCGCAGTAGCACCGCAAGTTGCCTTGATTACTGAAACAAATGTCCCGCACAAAGATAATATTTCCTATTTTGGCAATGGAAATGATGAAGCTAATATGGTTTATAATTTCACCCTTCCTCCTCTGGTTTTGCATACATTTTACTGTGAAGACTCAACAGCACTCACGAAATGGGCGCAGACTTTAGAGACGCCTTCGGAATCAACACATTTTTTTAATTTCTTAGATTCGCATGATGGTATTGGTCTTATGGGAGTTAAGGGAATCCTTTCAGAAGAGGAAATTGCATTTATTGCACAAAATGCACAGGAACATGGAGGTATTATCTCATACAAAAGTGGGGCTAATGGGGAAAATGTTCCTTATGAGATGAATATTACTTGGTATAGTGCCCTTAATTGTGATGTTTGTAATGAAAGTATGATGTTACAGGTAAAACGTTTTATTGCTTCACGGACAATTTCATTTGTTTTGCAAGGTGTGCCGGGAATATATTTTCATAGTATTATGGGAACTAGAAATGATATAAGAGCAGTAGAAAAAACAAAGTCTAATCGTGCAATTAATCGTTCGGTAGTTAATGCGGGAGCTGTTTTTAAGGAGCTTAAAGATAATAGTTCAAAACTTTCGCATATCACCGAATTATTACAGGCTGTAAGCAGAATTCGTATTGGACATAGAGCTTTTCATCCCAATGGTCCGCAGAAGATTCTTATGCTGTCGCCGGATGTTTTTGTTGTTTTGCGGACCTCACCGGAAGGTGATGAGAATATTCTTTGCTTGATAAGTGTTGTAAATAGAAATAGTCGTATTAAAATATTTATCTCTAAGCTTGATGTTGCGGCAACAATTTGGGAAGAGTTACTTTCTGGTGAAAACTTTTCTGTTACAGATGGCTTTCTTGATTTGGAGTTGCAGCCTTATGATACTTTGTTTCTTAAGAGTTAAAAAAAGACTAAGTGCTACTCTAATCTCTTGTTTTTTTCATGTATTGCTTCTGCTTTTTCGGTGATATATGAAATATGTGGTTTTATGAATGAGCCTATGATTGAATCATCGCCAAATTCTTGATTGAGATATTCATGCGGTATAAGGTTCATAAAGACAAAAATTATTACAACTATTATGGTAGAACGTAAAAGCCCGGCAACAAGTCCGCCAATACGGTCAAATTTTTCTTCAATAACAACTTTCATTATTGTTCTTAAAAAATAGCGTAAGCATAAAAGAATTATTAACGCCACAAGAATGGTTGCTATAAATGCAAGAGCATGTGCCGGTTGTGCCGTTAGGCGAGTGTTTGCTGATAACCACATACCAAAAGGTTCATAAAACCATATACCGAAAATAAATGAAGCAATCAGACTTATTAAATGCGACAATTCACCAGAAAGCCCACGAATAAACCCGTGTAGTGAGCCGAGTGCAATTAATGAGAGGGCTACAATATCAACAAGGTTCATTATTCTCCATAGGCTGCCAGCCATTGCTTGGCTTCTACGGCTTGTTGCGAGTTTGGATCAATGCTGACGAAGCGTTTTAAGTATTTTTTTGCTTCAATTTCATTCTTTTCTTTTCTGTTGATAAGACCCAACATGAAAAATGCTTTTGAGTAAAATGGATCCATTTCAACCGCTACTTCTAGCTGCTCTTTGGCTTTGGCGTAGTCGTTTAGTTCATAGCTAACAATGGCAAGCATATAGCGAGCCTCAATTAAATCTTTGTTAAGTTGTATTGTCTTTTCGAAATATTTTGTAGCTTTCTGATATTCTTTTTTCCCATTATATATGTGTCCCAATGTATAAAGAGCCTTATCCATTTTTGGATCATATTTTAGAGCCTTTTGATAAGATACAATAGCCTCGTCATATTTCCCGCTATCATATAATATATTTGCTTTGCGAAAAGCGTAATTTGCTAGTGATTTACGGCTTTGATTTGGTGGTTTTGGTTCCTGTTTTACTAACGGTTTTTTGTCAACAGGAGCAGGGCTATTCATCTTGATTTTCGGAATGAGCTTTATCCTAGAGTCGTTAGGGAACTTTCTTTTAAATTTATTATATAGATTGTTGGCTTTTTTCTGGTTTGCAAGCATGTAGTATTGTGTTGCTTGTAACCATAGTGCATCGGCACTTTCCGGATATTTTGATACGATTTGGTTTAATAGTATAAGTGCTTCATCAGTTTTCTCTTCTTGTAGTTTTTGTTTAACCTCTTTTAGTGCAGTCATAGGTTGGGGCTGTTTTGTTTTATATTTGACTGCTACAGCAACAACTGGTGGTGCTTTCTTTTTAATACTTATTGCCTTAGTTTCTTTTGCTAGTGTTGTCTCCAATGATGTTTTTTTTGAGTCCTTAGAGAGTATGACAAAGCCACTTGCAATGTTTTTTCGAGGTCCATTAGGTGCAACTTTTATGTAACGGGAGAAGAAAAACTCGGCTTTTGATTTTCCACCGATTCTACTGCGGTACATAATAGCCAGATTAAATAAGGCCGGTGCATAATCTTTATCAACTTGTATAGCTTGTTTTAAAAACTGTTCGCAATTATAAAATTCCCCTCTGTAATATTCTACAACAGCGAGAGAGGTGAGGATTCTTGCCGAGTTAGGATTGCGTTCCAATGCAAGCTTAAAAGCTAGTTGTGCGTTATCAAATTTATTTTCTTTTACATATATCTGACCTATAAATTCTAGCGGAGCCGAGTCGTTACCTGATAAAGTGTCAGCATTCTTCAGAGCCGCAACAGCTTCTTCTAGTCTTTCTAGTTTGCAATAAGCTATACCGAGATTACATTGAATAGATGCATTTTGCGGGTTTTCTTCAGCAGCCTTTTCTAAAATACGGGCGGCGGCGTTATAATCTCCTTTTGAAATCTTATCCATACCTTTTTGTAACGATTTTTCAGTGTGGTTGCCGCAACCACATATAGCAACAGTAAATACAATTGCCAGCAATGATAATGTAGTTTTGAATTTCACAATATTTTCTTCCTCTTCATATATTCAGTCCGTAGTCTATAATCTTTTGTTGAGAAAAAACAAGTAAGAATAGTTTAAAGATTGCATTTGTTTGAAAAAATCTGAAGCGGTACAGGAGTAAGTTATAGATATAACATAACGTTTATTGGTTGCCGAATACAGTAACTGCCTATCTCCGAGAGGCAGACCGTAGAGCGAGATGGTGGCGTGTGGTAGTGTGATGCTCACCTCCCGGAGGTAGGTGAGTACTGTATCACTTTATATTAAAATGGCTCATGATTAAATTCTTTCAAGCTGGCAGCAAGTTCGCAATTTGGGCAGCCATTACGCATATTTAGGCAGAAATCGTAGAATATTTGTAGTAGTCCTTGTTGTCGCAATCCGGTGTTGTACATGGTTGGGTTATGATCGATACCGAATAAATTAAAGGCGGTTCGCCGAATGATGCTGTTATCTTGGTCGGCAGGTAATTGTGTTAGAAGTGGTGCGATATTTTCTCCCGTTGCTGCCATAAACGGTATAATTATATTTGTTGTGATTGATGAAATGCGTTGTTTGCCGAGTAAAACAGTGGAACGTGAACTGATTTTTCCATGAAATGTGAGACGATTTTCCCAGTATGGAAAAGATGATGTTGTTTGCAATAGTGATGTGATATTTTTTAGCCATATTTCAGCATTATCTGTTTTAAGTTCTGCCAGTTTTTTATTAAGTGGCTTTGACTGTGAGAATATTGCGGCTGCGGCTGCCAGCCGGCGTATAGGGTGGTTTTGCGGGCGTAGTCCGTCTGTCCGCCACATTTTATCTGATATTATATTTTCGTCCCATTGTGAGCTGTATTTCCACCATTGATCCCAAAGGTTGCGAATAAAGAGTTTTGTTTCATCATCATATCCCAGTTCTTTGTCGGGGATAAGCCCTGATATACCTAGTAATAGTGCGTATGCTTTAAGTTGTGAGCCTTTTGAAATATTATGTAATTCTGCAATGGGCAGGTTTTGGGCTAAGATTTGAAATGGCTTTTGATTCTTTTTGTAGCCTAGTGCTTTCATTATTGCTGAGTATAGGCTCTGTTCTTGATTGCTCTGTTGTATGTTCCATTGTAGCCGGGCTGCTTTGAGGAGTAGTCGCTCTTCACCGGCGGCTTCTAGTAGTTCTTTGCATTTGTCCGGCGACCAGCTTTTCAGGATACAGGCACATGGAGGTTGGTTATCTTCAATAATTGCATACGGATATGCGGTAACATCTATATTATCAAAAGAGAAATATGGGGTTTCTTGGAGTGCACCGGCTATTGATATTTGAATAGTTCCAGGTGGAAGTACTCTGACGGGTAGTTCGCCGGGGTAGAAGCAAACATGTGCAATAACTTGGCTATATCGTGAATCAGTTTGATGACCATGGCTTGTCCAGTCGCTGGGACGTATGTGTATCTCGACATCACCTTGCACTCTTCTTTGTTCGTTGCCGATAAGTAACACTGCATCAAGAAAGTCCGGTCCGGCTTCCAAATTCCAGCGACCGGGGCTGATAACCGTAATCTTTTCGTTACGAAATGATTGCAGTTTATTAGGACGCCATCGCGAATCTGCCCATACACACTGCAATTGCCGTTCTGATACCGGTGGTAAAAGGGGATTATCGCTATTTTCTTGTATTTTAGAGCCAAGAGGACATAAAAGTTCTCTATAATACTGAGATTTCGGAAAAAGTTCTGATAATTGACCATAAAGATACATTTTTATTTTCTCCTGCTTGACGTAACGTAGAAACGAGTCATAATACCTACTTGATTCAAGAAAAGTTGTATCAACTTTGTCGGTACTGTCAAGATTTTATAACTGTTTCTATATAACATATTTAATATGAGAAGAATTTATAATGATTAAGGTTGAAAATCTCACAAAACGTTTTGGACGTTTTTGTGCGGTAGATAATATATCTTTTACTGTTGAGCCTGGAGAAATTGTAGGTTTTCTTGGCTCTAATGGTGCAGGAAAGACTACTACTATGCGCATTCTGTCGGGCTATAAGGTTGCTACCGGTGGCAAAATTACTATTGCCGGATTTGATGTGCTTCGTGATGCACTTGAAGTGCGGCGACGAGTAGGGTATTTGCCGGAAAGAGTCCCTTTATATACAGAAATGCGGGTAAAGGAATATTTGCGTTATCGAGGCCTACTAAAGGGACTGAAAGGCAAGTTGCTACGGCAACGACTTGCAGAAGTGGTTGAAGCTTGCGGGCTTAACGACGTTAAACGCAAGTTGATAGGGAGGTTATCAAAAGGGTTTAGGCAACGTGTTGGGTTGGCTGATACGTTAATTGCTAATCCTGAAGTCTTTATTTTGGATGAGCCTATGATAGGTCTTGATCCAAATCAGATAAGGATGATTCGTGAATTAATCAAGGGACTAGGTGGTGACCATTCGGTTTTGTTATCAAGTCATATCCTGACAGAAATAGAATCCATCTGTGACAGAGTTCTAATTATTGATAAGGGGAAGATTGTCGCATCTGATTCACCGGCAAATCTTGCAGCATGTATGAAAAATACACGAATTATTGCAGAGATAGATGGTGATGCTGAAAAGATTCTTGATACTATCAAGAACATAGATTCTGTTATTGATATCGAGATGAAGAAAGGTGCGGAATGGAACACTTTTATTTGTACATGTAAGGAAAATGAAAGTGAAGTTAGATCTGAAATTTTTAAATTGGCAGGCAAAAACAATTGGAATATGCGGGAGTTACATTCAGAGCAATGGTGCCTTGAAGATGCATTCGTCGATATTACATGCCGCTGTGCCGCAAGTAAAAGTGATGAGGAGCTGATGAAATGAGAAATATTTTTCTTATATGGCGACGAGAACTTGCCGCTAGCTTTCTCTCGCCGGTAGCGTATGTATTTATGGTTATGTTTTTGGCTATGAGTGGGTTCGTTTTTCTACAAATGACGGAGGGGTTTGTTGGCACATTTACTCAATTACCGGTACTTTTATTTAAAGTTATTGTTTATTTCTGGATGCCGATATTAACTACCGTTATCACTATGCGGTTATTTGCAGAAGAAAAGCGTTCAGGTACCCTTGAGCCTCTTATGACTGGACCTGTTACTGAAGCACAGGTTGTGTTGGGTAAATATCTCGGTGCTCTTTCATTCCTTATAATAGCAACAGCACCTGCTATTTCTTATATATATATATTGAAATATTTCAGCCCGGGCATTACCTATGTTGATCTTGGTGCCATTATTGGCGGTTGCTTATTTGTGTTTGTTCTTGCTGCATTTTGTACTTCTATCGGTCTGGTTGTCTCGCTAGTGACAAAGAATCAGATTATTGCGGCAATCTGTTGCTTTAGCATGGTATTGTTGCCGTTTGTGGCGGAGTTTTTCGTAACTCTTTATCCTTATACCAGAGATTTGGAGATGTCGCATTTTATATCTTTATATGAAAATCTTGTTGATTTTACTAGGGGGTCAATCGATACTCGACCACTAATAATGTATGGATCCGGCAGTATACTGTTACTTTTCTTGTCTGTTAAAATTATGGAGTTACGAAAATGGAAATAGCCAAAAATAATAAAGCCAATAAAAAAATTTCCAGAAAATACATCCGCAAACAACGTGGACTTCGTTTGGCTGTAAAAACCAATATGCTAATTTCTGTTGTATTAGCCTTCATTATTGTTGTCTTGATTAATTATATTTCATCCAAATATCATGCACATTGGAATATAAGTAATAATGATTACTATGAACTTTCTGATAAAACAAAAAAACTTATATCCAACTTACCAAGTGATGTTAATCTAGTAATGTTTTTTAAGAAAAATAACCTTTTTTATGATGATGTAAAAAACTTACTAAGAGAGTTTTCTTATGAAGCTGAAAAACAGAATAATGTTAAGTTTAATGTTTCTATTGTTGACCCTGAACGAGACTTGGCAGAAGTTCGTAACCTTAAACAGAAGTACGGCTTAGATAAAGTTGATACCGTTCTTCTTGAATGTGACGGTAGAACAAAATATATAGAAGCAGATGATATGATTGACCGTAAACCAGAACTGACAGATAAAGGCCCTGTTAATACCATTGTCGGATTTCGTGGTGAAGAAATGATTTCCTCTGCAATTAAAAATGTAATTAATAAAAAACGACCTGTTGTATACTTTCTTTCAGGCCATGGCGAACATGCCATTAGTGATACAAGTGAACAAACAGGATTATCATCTGTTGGCTATAAAGTTGTGCATGATAATGTTGAGGTGTATTCACTCGTGTTGACTAAAGAAAAAGGAATACCTGAAAATTGTTCGGCACTGGTGATTATGGGACCAACAACAAAATTCTCATTAATAGAAATTGATATGATATCAACTTATCTTGAACAAGGAGGTAGGTTGATGTTGTTATTGGATCCGCGAGCAAAAACAGGACTTGAGCCTTTGCTAGCAAAATGGAATATTAAATTAGAAGATGATATGGTCTTGGGGCTTACCTTGACGGGGCGGGAAACTTTGATAATGAATTACGGACAACATGCCATAACTGAAAATCTGGGAGCTATAACAACATTATTTTATCTACCGCGCTCAGTGGAGGCTTTGGTTACTCCGGATAGTAACAACCGCTCTGCCGATCGACCACATGTCACATTATTAGCTTTAACAGGCCCTGAAGGCTGGTCCGAAAAAAACCTTACTAAACGACCATACAAATTTGATAAAGGAATGGACCGTAAAGGACCTATATCAGTGGCTGTCGCAGTGGAACGCGGTTCAGTTAGTGGTATAGATTTAAAAATAAAATCGACACGGCTTGTTGTGTTCGGCGATTCATATTTTGTTTCTAACGGTGCTTTAAAGAATGGTATTGGTGGTAATATTGATATATTTATGAGTTCTCTTAATTGGTTACTTGAAAGGTCTGAAATGTTATATGTTGGACCTAAGACTCCAGGAGAATTACGTTTAGAAATGAGTTCAAAAAAACTAAGAAATGTTTATTTGCTTATTGCGCTAGCTATTCCGGCAATCATTGCAGGCTTTGGTGTTATTATAGTGTGGATACGGAGACGATAGTGAATTTTAAAACTACATTTCACCTTTTTATTGTCGTATGTACACTTGGTCTTTCTGTTTTTATATTGCATATATTCTCAAACCAGAATGATCATGCTCCGGTTGAAAATGAACGTATTTTTTCTTCCGACCTAATTGATGCAGATTACCTTTTGATTAATTCAAAGAAAATAAAAGTTGAATGCAAGCGTACAGATTTAGGTTGGACATTTATTCGTCCTCTCACGGCACTGGCTGACTCCGAAAAAATCAACCAGTTCATAAGTGCTGTTGAAGGTACTGAATATATGGATAGCGTTACTTTGGCACAACGTAATATTAGAGAATTGAAACTAACCGATTTCGGTTTTACCAATGATAGCCCTAAACTTATTATTGGCAGTGGGACAAATCGATGCAGTTTACTTTTAGGCAATAAATTGCCTGCAGGTGATTTGGTTTATATAAAATATACGAATAAAGATGATATTATGATTATGCATTCATCTGTTTTGGATGTTTTCCCAAAAAGCATTGATGATTTACGGGCACGTACACTTGTTCCCGGTACAACAGCACGTACATCAAAAATAATGATACAGAAGGGGGGTAGCTTTATTGAGTTAGCAAAAAATGAAGATAATAACTGGGATATTCACCAACCCGTCCAGTTTAGTGCTGATAATAGAGTTGTTGATAATATGCTGGATGCTCTTTATGCCGCCCAAGTTCATAGTTTTGAGTGGGATAAATTAACTCCTTGGGATAGTAAATACGCAGCTGTAGAAACGTCAAGTAGCGATATTTCGTCCCGCAATAACTCCTACTCTCTAACACCTGATTTAGCAACATTGTCAATCAAAGTATGGATTGCTGGCAATAATGCAGGTACTGAGCTTATGTTAGGTAAGTTTACTGATGAAACAAAAAAATATGTTTATGCTAAGTTAAGTGATAATAATACAATATTTACCTGTGATGCCAATCTAGTTGATAAGTTTAATGTGACAATTAGTGAACTTCGTAATAAAAGATTAATTCATTTTCCATTTAAGGCAATTAATCAGTTTCGCTTTCAGTATGATGGTGCAAAATTAACATTACGTAAAGATCGAAAGAGAGGATGGTTAATTTTGGAGCCCGTACAATGGAAAGCAGATGATGAAGTAACTGATTCTATCGTTCAAATGTTATTAAGTTTTAAAATTGAAGAATTCATTGCGGTAACATCAACAAACCCTATTACTGTGAATCCTTTTTCAACTATTGCTCAAATATGTGTAAGTACTTTGCCTGAAAATGAATTATGTACAACAACCAATAACATGGTCGCAGTAAAACCAGATGACAAAACGCTCACACAAACTATTATGATCTTAGAAGGCAAGGATAGTAATTTGAAAAATACCATTGCAAGCTATGCCGATGATAAAGGAACTTTACTTAAACTTAATACTATCAATAAAGATATTTTATATAAAAACCTTACCGAACCATTGTTTTTTAGAGACCGCAATATGTTGTCCTTAAATAAAAATAGCATTATAAGAATTGAGCTTAAAAGAAATGGAAAAACAGAGACTGTGGTTAAGGGCAAAGATGGAAGATGGGGCTCTGTGGATCCTGATGTTGAGGCTGTCAAGGACAATGTGATTGACGAACTTATATTTATTGCCGCAAATATGCGTGCACTTCGAATCGAAAGTGATAATGTAAAAAAGATCGAAGCCTATGGGCTTGATCAGGCAACTATGTCCATTACTTTTGGACTAGGCGGTGATGGAGGCATTCAAAAAACTGTACAACTTGGTTTCAGAGCGGGAACAGATGGAATATATGCGAGAATACAAGGTGAAGATACGGTTTTTGTGATATCAACAGAATTGGCAGCAAACTTAACACAGGATATATACTAATTAAAAAATTATTATTTTTCAGAAAAATATGTAAACTTACAGTAAGAATATTGGTCTGCTTTATTTTATTTGCTGTGATATCCTTAATATATATGCATGTAGTTGGTGTGCCGAAAAAGCTAGCAAATTATTTACTGGCAAAAGCATCAACTCCGCATTTAGCAATTGAAGCTGATTCTGTTCGCATTGATTTAGTCCGTGGTGTTACTGCTGAATCTGTACGCATATACCAAAAACGTGTGATTGCACCGCCTATCATGAAGGTCAGGATAGTGCAGATTGCTCTTGACCCGCTTGCATTGATACTTGACAAGCCGGCAGTCCGTCATGTTTCTATTGTTGGTGCAAGGCTTAAAGGTGCAATACAAAAAGATTCTATCCTAAAACGTAACAAAAAGAATGGTGATATTGCGAATAGTGCGTTTAACTTAGAAATCATAGATAGCTATTGGCGAGATTTTTGCGTTAATTCACTTATTGGAAACGTGAGTATATCTAATAATGGATGGGCTATTGACGATATATCATCCGTTCTTTCAGACAGTAATACTACTGGTCAAGCCTGGGGGAGTCTTTCATATAATAGTCCAGGTAAGTTGCTTTCTGGGGCAGTAAAGACGAAACTTGACCCTAATCTACTGATTCCATTGTTGAAGGCGGTGAAAATGAAGTTTTTGCCAGTACTGTTTGATCGGTTTGAAGTGGGGGACATAATGCCTTATTGCAATGGTACTTTTACGAAAGAACTCTATAAAGGCGGACCGTTATTGGTTAATGCCCACGTTGAATTTGAAAAAGGTAAGTATCGAAATGTATATCTTACAAAGGCAGAAACTGAACTTAAAATAACATCGGAAGCTGGGAAAAAAGCTGTTGTAACTTTGGATCCGCTTATTGCCAGTAGAGATGCTGGTACCGCAAATCTCAAACTTGTGGTAGATACAATTAAACAGAAGGTGTTTTTTGATGGGGTATTGACCGATGTTAACCCCAAAGATATATGTGGCTATATTGGAATATTAACAAACGGTTTCTTCAATGTCATTAAGATGGATTCGCCTCTAACTGCTAACGCATCTGGAGCATTTGCTTACGGCAATAGAGCTGAAACAGATTTTGATATAGATATAAAGGTAAAAAGAATATATGCCAAACAGATATATGCAGAAAATGCGTCACTATCCATCTTGGGGCGTGGAGAAACAAATTATATAAAAAACTTAAAAGGCGAGTTGTATGGAGGAGAATTAACCGGCGGCGGCTATGTGTTTACCGGTAATACTGACACCAACAGTTATTCTGCAGGTTATGAGTTTGCTATTACTGCAAAAAATGTCAAGCTTGCTGAAATGATGAAATCTTTCAAAAAAAGTAAGCATAGTGATTTAAGTGGACACATGTTTGTTGATCTTGCCGTTTGCGGACCGCTTGAGAAAAATTTCCTAAAGACAATGCAAGGTGCCGGAAGTATTAGTATCAGTAAAGGTGAAGTTTTTTCTTTACCTATCTTTGGAGGATTATCTAAATTTATGCAAAAAATAATTCCTGGTCTGGATTATGTTATGAGGCAATCAGATGCTGGCTTAGATTTTGTTATTGCTGACGCTAAAATGCACACAGATAAAATCCGTATAGACGGGGATGTTCTAAGTTTATCAGGAAATGGAGATTACTATTTTAATAGAGATTTAGATTTTGATGCTCGAGTTAAATTGCTTAAAAGCCAAACTCTTGTTGCCAAGATTATCGATGTTATTACTTACCCCATCAGCAAACTCTTTGAATTTAAAGTTGATGGAACGTTGGATGAGCCCGAATGGAAACCGGTTAATTTCTCATCCGAACTACTTAAAAGAATAGGACTAAAAAAAAGATGATTAAATTTTTTGTAAAAACGTACGGCTGCCAGATGAACGTACGTGATAGCGGGCTGGTAACAGCACTATTGATAAAGCATGGTCATGTTGCGGTAGCGACTGAGCAAGAAGCGGACTTGATTGTTATCAATACTTGCAGTGTTCGCGGTAAGGCCGAAGATAAGGCTCTTGGAAAACTGCGATTAATGACAATAACAAAAAAGGAGTTTCCTAACAGAATTGTTGGTGCTATCGGCTGTATGGTTCAACGTTTAGGCGAAGATATATTTGATAAAGTGCCACATCTCGATTTTGCTATAGGGCCCAATAGAATTACATCTTTGCCGGGGATAATTGATGCAATTCAAGCCGGACAAGGACCAATATGCGATGTTGGTCTTGATAAAGGCACAGAAGAAGAATTATCTGCTCATTCAGAATCTGGGATTTCAGCATTTGTAAATATCCTCTTTGGTTGCAATCGCCGATGCACCTATTGCATCGTTCCCTCAGTTCGGGGAACAGAATGGAGTAGACCGGCTGAATCTATTGTAAATGAGATTAAAGTTCTGGCAGATAACGGAATCAAAGAAGTGACACTGCTCGGACAAAGTGTGATGGCATACGGAAAAAGAAATGAAGTGCATCCAGAGGATTATATTTCTCCAAATGGCTATATTGAGCCGTTGAGTCGTTTGCTCGAAGCGGTAAACAATATCGAAGGAATCAATCGTATTAGATTTACATCCGGTCATCCCAGTGGGTGTACTATAGAACTGGCAAAAGCAATGAGAGAGCTAACAGCAGTATGTGCACACATGCATTTGCCGGTACAATCAGGCTCAGACTCTATTCTGAAAAGGATGCGGCGCGGCTATACTGTAGATGAATACAGGGCTGCTGTTGCTCGCCTACGTAATGTTCTACCGGATATCGCAATTACCACTGATGTTATCGTCGGATTCCCCGGAGAAACGGAAGAGGATTTTGAACAGACTAGGGCGTTAATGAATGAGATAGGATTTAACAATGCATTCATATTTAAATATTCCACACGCCCAAGTACGCCTGCAGCTGAATGGGAAGATAATGTTACTGACGAAGAAAAAATGAACCGTAATCAAATTCTATTAAAAGATCAGGATGAACGAGCAAGTGCAATAAGCAACGCTCTTATCGGTAAAAATGTTGATATCTTGGTAGAAGGTGTAAGTTCACGGAATAAAGACCGATGGATGGGAAGAACAGAAGCAAATACAATTACAGTATTTGAAAATGATGGGACAGTAAAGGTCGGAGACATAATAAAAGTTCATATTAATAGAGCAACAATCTTTACACTTTACGGAGAAATTGTTAAATAGATGAGCTTTTAATGCACTCTACAGAATTTTAAAACGTTTTTTTAAGGACAACTATGACTATACTCGCACAAGTATCACTGATCACAGGTATCGTATTTATGCTATTACATCTGCCATGCATAATAAAACCTCAATTAGCACAAAAGGCCTTAAAAGCTTTTCCGCGTAATAAAATAATGGGGGGAGTTATTACCACAATTTCATTGATTTGGGCTGCATACTTATTGAATCAGACTCCATTAGGAAAATTTGATGTAATAAAAGATTACCTAATGATCGCAACACCGGTGGTAATTGGTTTAGTAATATACTTTATGGATGAGCTATTAGCAGCAAGAGCATTAGGAGGATTACTAATACTTATTCCCGCACCTATCCTGACAGCCACTCGCACCTCAGATTCACCATTAAGACTTATTCTTGTAGTTATTGCCTACATCATGGTGATAGCCGGAATTATTTTCATACTAAATCCATACAAATTAAGAAATCTTATCGCAAAGCTATTTGACTCCGATAGTTCAATAAAAATTATCGGTATAAGCGGAACCATTATCGGCATATTGCTAGTTGTTTTAGGCCTCGCCGTATATTAGAAGCAGGCAGGGCAAAGGTAAGGCGAGCTCTCCGAGCGAGCCACCGGCGAAGCAAAAAAACACGCATAAGCAAATGATAGACTATGTAAAAAAGAAAAACTAATGAGTACAATATTTGAAACCATAATGTTAATTTGTTTTGGTATAAGTTGGCCAATTTCTATTGTGAAAGCAATAAAAACAAAAGTTGTCGCAGGGAAAAGTCCACTTTTTATGAGCATTGTTATCATTGGTTATATAAGCGGTGTTTTATTTAAGCTAACAAGTGATGACATCAGCCCTGTTATTGCATTATATATCCTAAATCTAGTAATGGTTTGCATCGACCTTATTCTATACTACCGATACCTCCCCAAGAAAAAATAATGCTGTTAGCATTATCGAGCTGGAATGCTGAAAAAGGTAGGGCAACAGCGAAGCAAGGTAGGGCGACGGCGAAACAAGGTAGGGCGAAGCTCTCCGAGCGAGCCGGACAGCCATCGGCTGTCGTGGAATATTCACAATTCAGGCTTTGCCGTCGCCGGCTCGCTCGGAGAGCTCGCCCTACCACAAGCGGCTCGCTCGGAGAGCTTGCCCTACCAAAGGTTTATACGCCATAAAAACAATCTCTTTCCCCTGTAAAACCAACAAAATATTCATTAAATAGTGAATGTTTTTATGCTTTTATTGAAAATATCAAATAAAAAATTAAAATATTTCTTCTTTTTCTTGACTGTCATGCATTATTTAATGAATATACATGCAGCTGAAAGGAGTGATGTAATGGACGTTTCGGCAAAACAGGTTGGTCAAAACATAAAAGAGATACGGCGGCGGCATAATATGACGCAAGCTGAATTGGCACGTCGATTAGAAATGCGACCTGGGCCGGTTAACTGCATTGAGAACGGTAAAAACTTCCCGTCAGTAAAAGTTCTACAGCGGCTTTCTTCGATCTTAAGTGTTCCCATAGACGCATTCTTTGCCGTACCTGAAGAATCAGAAAATATGTGCGTAAAAGAAGAACCTGTTGTATATAGCGGAATGGTACGAGCCGAAACTCCGGGAAAATATATTGTGCATCCTGAAACAATATCTGTTGGTCCGTATGCCGAACTGGTTCGAACTAGCCCAGAAGTAACCGAACTTCCAAATAATATAATAAATGTGTTGGGCGGTTTAATAGGTTCTGTTTTAGCTTTAGAAGATATATGCACAGTTCAAAAGAGTGCAGACTTACCGCTCTTTATTCCGTTTGATTTTACCGTTGAAGGAATTGCTAATGCTGCTAGACAGGCGAGGCGTTTTATAGGGATCAATGACGCTGTTATTTATGACTATATCGAATTATTGGAAAATGCCGGCTTACGAATATTATTTTGTAAACTTCCTGCAGGTATGGAAAGTATTAGTTGTTACGATGAACAAAACTCTAATGCATTTATTATAGTTGCTACCGGTATGAATGTAGAGCGTCAGTTATTTCGGGTGATGTATGAACTGGGAAGAATTTACATATATACCAAAAAGAAATACACAGCAATGGTCGGCAACGAAATACCATATACCCGTCGCAACAAACCCCTTACCGATCACAGAGCCGCACGACTCTTTGCCGCACTATTTTTACAACCAGAAGATGCAGTACGTGCCAGTGTTGCACAACTGGGTATCGCACCGGATGAATGGACCTGGGTATTAATTATGCGCTTAAAACACAGATTTGGCGTTTCCGCCGAGACCTTTACCTATCGTTTAGCAGAATTACAACTTATGACTATTGAGCTGGAGAATCATTTTCGCGATAAGCTGAAAGCACATTACAAAGAAACCAATTATGGAGAACCAAGTGAAAGCCGTCGCAACTTAAATCATAATGGTAGAATAGGGGACTTACTACTTTGTGCCAAAGAACTACACCGCTCAAGTGAAGTGGAATCAATCGAAGAAACTATGCAAAAAGTAGGGTGCGAAATAAAATGAAATATTATGCTCACAGCTTAGAAAATGAACCGGTAGAAAATTGGCAACCCTTAGAAGAGCATTTGGAGAATGTTGC
>CAMZLY010000159.1 GCA_947311825.1 uncultured bacterium | reverse complement strand
GTTGTTCCCGGCACTAATCTTGTATGTCACACAGATATTATTGAAGGGGTGATTGAAGAGGGGAAGCGTAATAACTTAAAAGTAAAGGTTTTTGATTGCCAGTTAGATACTGATAAAGAATACGATATTATAGAGAAATTGATTTCAAATAATATTAAGCAGGTTATTTTATCACCGTTTTTGACCGATTCTTTTGATAAGGCTTATATTTCGCTTGTTAAAAAAGTGCAAGATGCAAAGATTAATTTTGTTTTGATTGATTTGTATTTGCCTGGGTTATCAACTCCCGTTGTTATGTCTGATCATTTTGAGCTAGGGTATATGGTGACGGAGCATCTTATTATGCAGGGGCATCGAAAGATATGTTTCTCTTGTACTGCAGGGTACGGTGTCGCCGGAGACAGTCATTTGCGTGGATATAAAACGGCGCTTACTGATTATGGCATAAAATTTAACCCGGATATATCTGTTGAATTGTCACTTGATTTTTGTGCAGAGCCTACGCAAAAGGCTATCATCAAAATCTTAAAAGATAATCCTGATGCTTTTACCGCAATAGCAACTCCGCAATTTTCTATGACTTACGGGATAGTCAATGCGTTAAAAGAACTGAATTTAAATATTCCCAGTGACATTGCGCTGGTGGGTGCTGAGGTTTATCAAAATCCTGACCTTGAATATGTTACTCATGTTGTCAGAAAAAATAAAGAAATCGGGAAAAGAGCACTTTCTGTATTGTTAGAAAACGGCAATGATAAAAGAAAAAGGCATGTATTGATTAAGCCGGAACTTGTTGTCAGAAGCTCGTGCGGGGTAAATAGAAATTAATGAAAAAATATATTACAATGTTATTTGTTGTTACGTTTGCTGTAGGTGTTTTTGCTACAACCATAGAGGGAAAACGGAAAAATAGACAGGTACATATTTATGTTGTTAACCAGAAAGACTTGAAGGCTTCGGACAGCAATAGTGGTTCAGAAGAACTGCCATTTAAGACAATATCAGCGGCAGCTAAAATTGCTAAGGCAGGGGATACTGTTATTGTTCATGAAGGGGTATATCGAGAAAGGGTAACTCCATCAAGAGGTGGGGCAGATAATGCACCTGTCACTTATATGTCTGCTCCTGGCGAATCTGTATATATTAAGGGAAGCGATATATTAAAACCACAATGGAAATCTCTTGGAGATAATATTTATGAGGGCAGTCTTGATTCAGTTAATTTTACTGAAGAAAATCCTTTTAAACGTACAATTAGTATTTCTAATTCTGATAAAAGTGAAGCTGCTAGGCCGATAGACGGAGATAACTTACCTGAAACTCTTGGGCAGGTATTTGTTAATAGTAGTCCATATCTTCAAGTTATGAGTTACCAGATTCTTAAAAAATGTTCGGGAACATGGATGGTGAATAGACAAGGAGATTCCGTATTAATTAATTTTAAAAGTACGGAGAATATTCCTGATAACAATCTTGTTGAAATATCAGTTCGTAGCCGTATTTTCAGCCCATACCGTAGAGGATTATGCAATATTCCTGTGACGGGAGTTTTACCAGGACCATTCCAGAATATTGATACAAATTCCCTGACATTGCCGCTGATTAATGTTATAACAAATCCCGTAATACGTATGATTCCTGCTCAAAAAGAGCAAAAAATGCAGAGTGACTTTATTGAGAACGAAACCGAAGATAGAAGGAGGTTATAAAAGTAATGTATATAATGATCTGTATGACTTTGCAGGTTAAATTAAAATGAAAAAGGATGGTATCTTGCTGTGCAGTTTCAGGTTATTAGTCCCGGATCGGTAGCGGCAGGATATGGATATGTGCGACTAAATGATTTTGCAGTCGTAAAGTTGTAGAAGTTATAAATAAAAGGAGGCAGTAATGAGGAATAAGTTAAGTATAGTAATAGCGGTTGTAGTAATTGTTATGAGTAATGTTGCAGTGTATGCTGTTTCGCCATGGGATTTACCAGCGGCAGGCAGGAAAGATAATGTTGATTACCCATGGCAATCTTCCACGCCATATAACGATCATGATGGAGCTAAATGGCACTGTATGGATCAAATGCTAGACGATCCTACTTTGACTAGTGTTTATTCAAATATGTACTTTCAAGCGGCGCTCTATGGCTGGGTTGGTCATCGGGTTTTTGATGCATACCCAGGCACTCAGAGCGATCCGTATCCACGATTGCAAGGATTGGCTTTACGTACGACATCACCAAGTGCCAGACCTGGTTGGACCTTCTGGCGTTATTGCATTTGAAGCGGCCTCAAAGATGACATATAATTATGATATTAGAGGGGTTATTTCTGTGCAGACAGAATCGGCTGGATACGCCAGAATTCAAGTGTATTCACTTAATACCAACAAAACCTCCGGCACATTGCTTCAGAGTTTTAACTTAAATGAAGCTGGCGGATACGGTGGTTATCCAACAAATTTTGTTGCAACCGGAAATGTGACATTGGATGTTCATGAATATATTGCTGTTCGATTACAATCTATTGCGCCAGGCACGGGCAACCCAGGAAACTCAATTATAACCTTTACTAAATATAATGTTGCACCGCCTGCAGGGACTGTAGTTATGATTAAGTAAAGAGGCTTATTTGTAGATTTGACGTAACATAAATAGTGTTAAGTGGTGCAAGAATCCTGATTTTGGAAAGTTACAAAGAAGCTATATAAAAATATGATTATTAAAAAATTGTTGTTGGTCGTAATACTAAGTTTATTATGTAACTTTTCTTGTTCGGCAACTAAGGTGAACTGTGAGATTTATACTCGTGCCAGCTTGGAAATCAATGGGTATTCCCATATAGAGCCACAGATTTTTGGGCTTAATGCGTATGAGGGAGCCAATCAATTTGATTATAACGGACCTTACGGAAGTAAGACCGGATATAAATTTCTTAATACGTACGGTATTGAATCTATAGGTATGAGCGGAAATATCCCTTGGGTTTTTCCGCGTGGAACCAATACGTTCCAGAAAGAACTCACCCTACAACAGGTAAATAGCTGGTTTGATAATGGGGCATCGTGGTATTTTAATAGTTATGGTGGTGGCGATCGTTATGTGCAGGGGCGTATTTTACCAACAATAAAAAAATATACTTCGGCTATACCATGGCTCTTTTTAGTGGGGACATCTCCGTTTGGGGAGAATCGGAAAGGGCGTTATCCTATCAACTGGGAAAGATGGTCTTTGGCCGCCACTCGGTATATAGGTCTTGCCTTAAAAGCGAATCCGGATCTTACCTATGTTCACCTTTTAAACGAACCCAACTCTCATTGGTTTAAGGCGGGAAAAGGCGGCACTGATTACGCAAATTTTTTCTTGCAAGCTGCAACCGCTATTCATACTGCATATCCGCAAATAAAGATTGGCGGGCCGGTTCTTTGCTGGCCTCCTACATTTCCTGAAGACCAGACGCATTGTTCACCGTGGTACACTTGGAGGTCTTATTCTAAACCGTTAATAGATATTGCCCATAAACAGTTGGATTTCTTTGATTTTCATGCTTATGATTATCGTGCAGATGGTAACATTCTCGCAGGGGAGATTCATATTATTGCGGCTTATAGTAAGGCTCTTTATAATAAGTGGCTACGAAGTGCTATTACGGAAAGTAATATTGGCATCAACGACGAGCAATGGGCAAATCGTTCTGAACATTATAATCTACGAACTGTTCCGATGATCAAGCAGACTATGGCTCTTCTCAAATATCCTGATAAAGTTTTTGTTCGGCAAGTTCATGATTTCAGTGCTCTTCTCCACTGCAACTATCGGTTCCGAAATAGTGGCGATATTCCGCCTACACCGATGATGGAGTTTTATAAAATAATGAAGCCGTTGCGCGGTACACGCCTCTTTGTTAAGGGTAACAGTAAAGATGTTATGATTGAAGCTGCTCAGGGCAGGAAATATATAGTTGTCGCACTATTTAATCAGGCATCAACAAATGTAAATATTCGTATTAATTTACGTGGTATTCATGACTATGCTGTTTCAGATGCGCAAGGTGAGATTCTTGATGCGAAGTCACTGAGACCATTTTCGGTTAAGGCTGACGAATCCATTATGCTTCCGCCGCAAAGTTTAGCGGTTATAACTTATAGATTAAAATATGCCCGTCCGCCGAAATATATGTTTTCTATCAAAGAGTATTTTGCTGACGGGGATTCCGTTATGCAATTCTCAAAACTTAACGAACCATTATCGTATACCATTGAGCTTCCATCAGATATTGCAAAAGCCAAAAATGCTAAATTATGTTTTGGCATAAAAGGTCCGGCATCGAAAGAAACTTGGTTAGTAGATATAGATAACGATACATACAAGTTTACTAATCCTGGAGCGTACCACGAGTTACTTTTAAGGAAAATTCCACATAGCGGAAAACATGCAGTTTTGCTGACGCAAATAAGCGGAACTAATAATGTTGCAAATTGCATTAGCTTTGTTTCACTTAAAATCGGTAAAATACATTTATTAAAATAGAAAGAAATTATTATAAACAAGAGGAAAGAATGCATTTACAAAACAAAAAGACAGTAGCATATTATATAATATTATTGAGCGTTGTACTCATTTTTATTTCGGCACCAACATACGCACAAAATAGTGCTGTGATTAATGTATCGGGTGGGGTTGCGCATTCAGTTCACGGTATTGACACAATAAAAGATACCCTTTGGGGTGAGAATCTTGGCTCGGGCGGATATGGTGGTGCGGACAAAATAAATGCTACTTGGTTCCGCAATACGTCACCTTGCAATATTATGAAAGGGATAGTTGAGTCAAAAGAGAATTCCGGTTATGCTGATAAAACTGAACTTATAAAAAGGTATCCGGCAACAGGGATTAATAAAAACAAGAAAACCATTAATAGGGTAAAACTGTTCCATAGCAAAAAAATAAATTATGGGACTACCGTTTGGCCGCCCAGACCATTCTCGGGAAGAAAAGGAGATAGACAACAGTCAGAAGCCTGGGCGGAAATATGTGCCGCTTATGTGGCAAATGATATGCGTCCTTACGCCGACGGCTCTTATCCCCAGACTATGTGGGAGTTTGGCAATGAGGTGATGTGGCATCATTATCTTAATGCACCACAATATAATATGGATCCCAATGTGCAAGGCCCCGGGTGTAATGGTGAGAATGCGGCAACGGCTTATAGGCAATGGGTTTATTATGCAACAAAGGCGATAAAACAAACTGTTCCTAACGCACGTATTATGGCTGGTTCAGGTGATATGATTACTTATTCTTCCGGAGATTGGTGGGGCTGGAAATATTGGGACAAACCATTTCTTGATCTATGTATTCCATATATTGATGCGTATGCCACGCATTGGTATTCAACCGTTCCTGAACAGATGGTTATAGAAGCGGCTTTAATTCACAACTACACTCTTGCCAAGTATAAAAAGGGTATTCCTACGCATGTAACGGAATATAATATTCCTAATGTCGGAGCGTTGTCCTCGAAAAAGGAACAATGGGCTCGTACAAGCTATGATGTTGCCATGCTTGCGGCGGCACTGCGTGATCCTGATAAGATTGAAGGATTGTATCGTTTTATATACAGTGACCCTCGCTTTATGACCAAATATCAGGTTAAGAAATCTATTCTGGAAACGTGGCTTAAATTGACCAAAAATCTTCGCGGCAAGCGTATTCTTTCCCAGTCTGACACCGCTGATGTCTTTGCGGTATCGTCACAAAGTGAAGATTCAATTGTCACGCTTGTTTGCAATAATAAATCAGAAACCGAACAAATAACTCTCAACATCAATTCCCCTGCCGGCAATAGTTTTTCCAGTATAGCTCTGGCAACTCTTGCTTATGATTCAGATGCGGATGCCTTTATTCAATCAAACAGTACAAATAGTTATAATACAGAAAAATCAAAAATCTCAATTATCACAAATCTTACAAGCGGAGCATCAATTGTCGTTACTTCCAAACTTAGAAAGCAGTCTATAATAGATAAAACGGTGGAAACTGATGAGTATATCCCTAATGATGTACTTACGCCGGCAGAGCGAGAGATAAATATTTCTATTCCAGCGGCTAAAGTACAAAGAAGATTCACCATGCTGCGTTTTGGATTAGAGTCTCGTTCAAGCAGATGGTCTGACCTATGGGTGAATATAAATGGTCATCTATATAAATTACCCGTAACTTTTTGGCGGCGACCATGTATGCAAATTGATATTCCTGTAAAACCTGAGCATATAAAAAATAATAATACAATTAAACTTTTATCCGGTAATATTGATGATGTCACAGTTATCACAGCAGCCATTGAATTGTCCGACACAAAATTATCACCGGTCATCCCGTCTCCATATAGCAGAGCTTTAGTTGTTCAGATGCCCCAGCGAGATTTATATGCAGGGCAAGCTTATCCTATTGAAATAACGGCATTAGGCGGCAACATTGAATCTATTACACCAAAAGATGTTAAGTTCAAACTTCCAGAGAATTGGACAATAAAACCAATAGCATCTAGTTCCAACAGTTATAAGTTACAAATACCTGATACAGCTATAATTGACTGGTACCCTATAGAAACAGAAATTGTTATAGGTAAGCAAAAATATATTTTAAGAAATCAGATAAAAGTAAACACTCCTGTTGAATGTTATGCTTTTTCATCGCCCCCCGTAATTGATGGCAATTTATTAGAATGGAGTGACGTAAAGGACTCGGAAAATTTTGCCCCGGTAGAGGATTTTGACATTCTCGTATGGACTCCAGGGCATCGGAAATCTATTCCAACCGGAAATATGATGAAAACCGGTTGGACAAAAGATGGGTTTTATTTTGCCGCTTCTTTTTCAACCAATAACATAAAGAAACCTTGGTTGGATTTCTTTTTTGATATGAACCGTGACCGAGCCATTGGCAAGTGGGATCGTAATGACCATCAGTTTAAAGTTGAGTTAAAAGAAAATGGTGCGGCTTTTATAAAGCAAATTATTTGGGATGATAGTGCACCACGTATCGAAATAAACCCACAGCCTGAATCAAAAGTACGTTGGCAGGAAAAGGATGGAAAGATTCTTGTTGAAGGATATATTCCGGCAACGGCATTTAATGTTTTTAAGCCATTTAAGGGAAACTTAATTGGTTTCGATTTTCGTATAAACAATAAAATCCAATGGTATAGTCGTTCTTACGAACAGGCACAGAATCAATTTCCTTCCACCAAATCATGGGGAAGAGAACAGATTATGCGCAATCCTGCAACGTGGGGCTGGTTACGTTTTAATTAATCAAAATAAAAGGAGACGGAGTCGGCGATAGACCCCAACAACCTTGCCGAGCACGATCGTCTCCACGGCGTCAATTGCCGAAACGTAGATCGGCGACATCGTGGCGTTCGACGGCTCCAGACGAATCCGATCACCTTCTCTATAGTACCGCTTTACCGTCGCACCGCCGTCTACCAGCACCGCAACCATCTCACCCCGTCGGGCCGTGGACTGTTTCCTCACGAAAATGATGTCACCATCAAAAATTCCATCCTCGATCATCGAATCCCCTTTGACCTCCAACGCAAACACCGGATCACGATGGTCCCCGATCAGCGTGGGATCGATCCCCAAAACCTCATCTATGGCCTCGACCGCGTCCAGAGGGATCCCTGCCGCGATGCGTCCCAACAGAGGGACCGCGAGAACTGCAGGTACCGCCGCCGCCGGTTCAGGTTCCGTTTTGTAGAGCACCGTCGCCATCGGCATCAACATGAGCGCACGCGACTTCGCGCTGCCTCGCTTCAGATAGCCTTTGCGTTCCAACGCCTTCAGGTGATCATTCACACCATTTGTGGACTTGATCCCCATCGCATCCCCGATCTCTCGAATTGTCGGAGGAAACCCAAGCTCCGCGGTCGACGTAAAGATGAAGTCCAGAACCTGTCGCTGCCGTCTTGTGAGTGTCTTCATTTTCGTTCCTTGATTGAACCCTGGCGACGCATCGCAGCCAGTCACAGCCATGCACGCAAAACAAGAGATGCGCTGCACATTCGTAACGTACTGAACACTCCTTCCTCTGTCAATAGATTGTAGCATTACCTTCAGGCTTCTCCTCCAACGAGAACAATCACCACGTTGACTTGCCTTGGCGACCATCATAGGGTCCCCGCCCAGCCACGGCCTGCCTTGTCTGCAGCTCGCCCTGGCGACCTGCGCCAATGCGCCTTCTCTCTGTCGATGCATATAAC
>CAMZLY010000158.1 GCA_947311825.1 uncultured bacterium | reverse complement strand
CTTCGTATTCTAGGCGAGCAGATTCTGCCTTTTGAGCAATTGGAGCATACCCGTAGGGTCTGTAAAATTGCGAAAAAGCGCAATATGCCGCATAAAATCAAAAAGTGTCCGCAGATAGTTTTGCAAGTGCCTCACTAGAGTTTTTATTTTTGATCAAAGTATTCACATTTTAAGTCTTATTTGAACTTTTAACGATGAAGTAGGGGGTAGGGATATTTTTTCAATCTCGTAATTCATAATTTTTCATTCGTAATTGTTTTAGTAATCAGTATCTTGTAATTCATCATTAGTAATTATTTTCTCTGCTCCATCAAGTACTGCTTCTGTGGAACCAACACCAAGTCTAGTAGCTCCTTGTTCGAGATAATTTATTGCGTCTTGCCAGGATCTGATTCCACCAGACGCTTTTACTTCCATTGAATCACCAACGGTTTTCACCATGATTTTAATAGCTTCTGGTGTGGCTCCGCCAGTACCAAATCCGGTAGATGTTTTAACAAATCCAGCTCCGGCTGCTTGTGCAATCAGGCAGGCATCTTCAATTTGTTCAGGCGTTAAATAGCAAACTTCCAGTATGACTTTTACGATAATATTATGCGGCTCGGCAACGGCTACAACAGCTTCAATATCTTGCTGAACAAATTCATGATCACCAGATAAGAATTTACCGATATTCATAACCATATCTAGTTCATCGGCTCCATCTTCAATTGCAAGTTTTGCCTCCAAAGCTTTAACCTCGCTACGATTCGATCCGTGCGGAAATCCAACCACCATGGCGACCGTTGTTGCACTGTCAGCGAGTTGTTCTACAGCGAGTTTTACATCCGTTGGCCGAACACACAAATCACCGACAGAACGCTCTATACACATCTTGGCATTTGAACGAATATCATTATCTGTAGCCGTTGGTTTAAGAACAGCGTGATCAATTACTTTCGCTACATCATTTTTGCTATACATTATTTTCTCCTTAATTATCTGTCGACACTATAGTCCTGTTATAAATTATCATCAAGTAGAAAATAGTCCTGCCACTTAAAATCATAAATAGGAAATAGAAAAGCAGAAATAGTCCTGCCATAAATTCCCCGTAGAGCAAAAATAGTCCTGCCAAAAAATAGTCCTGCCATAAATTCCCCGTAGAGCAAAAATAGTCCTGCCAAAAAATGGTTCTGTCATAAATTCCCGTAGAGCAGAAATAGTCCTGTCATAAATTCCCGTAGAGCAAAAATAGTCCTGTCATAAAATGGTTCTGTCATAAATTCCCGTAGAGCAAAAATGATCCTGCCAAAAATAGTCCTGCCATAAATTCCCGTAGAGCAGAAATAGTCCTGTCATAAAATGGTTCTGCCATAAATTCCCGTAGAGCAGAAATAGTCCTGTCATAAAATGGTTCTGTCATAAATTCCCGTAGAGCGTCATTAGTGCATTCGTGGCAATGTTTTTTCCACTATAGAGCATTATTTAATAACTTGTTAATAACTATTTTTGACTAAAAAAAGAGAGTTATCCACAGGTAACCACGACTTATTCACATTCTGAGACCTCTTATTTACAACGTCGCATAATATATCTTATGTCTACTCACTGCGTGCGGAATACACTATATATCGTATGTTCGTTGAAAATATTCCGTATTTAATACAAAGATAACTTTTTATTAGTTTTGTGCGATGTCCACTGTGTGGACGATTGGACAGAGACGACCAACGCTACATTGATTATGCGGTTACTAATATGCTGAAGTAATCACAGCTACAGTATTTTTCTGATAATTGATAGCTACTAACTGATAACTTTTTCATCTCACCTGATAAATGAATTTTTGTTCCTTGCCGTTACGTTCCATCTTGAGCACAAATGCATTAGATCTATCGTTGACAAATTCCTTGATGAAATATTCTGCACGTCTTCTATTTTCCATTGGGATGGAATTAACAGACCTCACGACATCGCCTTCCTTGAATCCTATTGCATCGAAGAACTCATTTTCGCCCTCCACGCCGAGTTGATATCCGGTAATTTTACTGTTCTCGTTATAGAGCGGTTTTAGCGAGTCAAAAACCTGAACAAGTCGCTCTGGATTATCCATCAGTTCCTGGTAATACCCCATGAGTTTTTTTCTATCTAACACCCATCGTTGTTTTCCGACTTTACGAATGCCAAAACGGTTTGAGATTTTTTCTCCAGTAGTGCTATCATCTTCAGCTATGGATGAATTATTTTTATCTTTTGCAGCATCGTTATCATGTCCCGAAAAACTCATCCATAACTCTTCCTGATGCGTTTTATCTCGCAAAACTATTCTGTTTCTGAAAACCTGCATTACCCTAATAGAATCAATTTGGTCATCTTCACTAACGATATGCTGAGTTGAAGATTGTAGATCATCAAGAATAGCTTTTCTGGAATCTTTTCCACTGCTATTGTAAACAAAGAAAGTTCCGGCAAGACGAAATCTTTTAGCAAGCTTGCCTATAGATTTATGATCATCATGAGCTTCTGAAATAAAGACAGTGTAATCTAATTCAGCAGGAACTTGTGTATTGTCCCATGTGGGTGATTTTGCTTCTTCAACAGTAATCTGTTTGGAAATAGTTGGTAGTGATTTCCATGCTTTAAAAATAAATAAGCATAAGACAATAGAAGAAAGCAGGATCAGTATTGAACCTGTTTTCAATAATTTAAAATAATGATTGGCGAGGGACATAAGCCGGATTCTGTTACCTCCAATTATTACCCGAAAGTAATTATCGGGACTTGATCATTTATCTAATGCGATCAACCCGAAACTGCATTACATACCGAAGTATGTAAATAAAGCGGGTCGCTTTTTCAGCCTCCTATTTGATCTTGCTCCGGACGAGGTTTACCATGCGGTAAGCTTCTCAACTTAACCCGGTGGTCTCTTACACCACCATTTCACCCTTACCCTACTTCGTCAAGTCTACGTAGGGCAAGCCCTCGTAAAAAAGACAAAGTAAGGCGGTATATTTTCTGTGGCACTATCCGTCCATTCCGCTTAAACGAAACGTCCCTCATTTTCACAAGGCGTCCTACCCTATGGAGTCCGGACTTTCCTCCCCTAGCCTGCAAGCAAACTAAGAGCGACCAATCACCCCCGCCAATCAAAGCAAAACTATCAAAGAACTAATACTTAGGTTGATTACACTATAGTCTAATTCTACAGCTTAACAACATAAATATTTACAACCTTTTTTTGAGGCACTTGCAAAACTATCTGCGGGCACCTCTTTTAATAAAGCAATCTTCCACAAAAATCACAAAATGTCATTTTATCATGTTGCTGTATTGCATGAATTGCTGCTGGAGGAAGCTTCATAAAACAGCCTCTACAAGTACCATCAACAAGTTTTACCAATGCACTATCCTTGCGACTTCTGATAATGTCATAACGTTCCATCCATTCGGGATCAACATCTTTAGCTACTAATGCACGTTTCTGTTTCTCATCATCAAGAGATTTTGTCATTTTTTCAAGACGTTTATCCAGCAATATAACATCTTCATCAACGAACTTCTTTTCTTCTGCTAATTCTTGCTCTTTAGTATTTACATCGGCTTTTAGAGCATCTATTTCAACCATCATAACCAGTTCTTTATCTTCAAAACCGCTTATTTTCTCATTTAATGCAGTTACTTCGTGCTCAATAGCCGTATATTCTCTATTGGTTTTAATGTCTAACTGCTGAGTTCGTAATTTTTTAATCTTTTCGCGTAAAGCCTCGACATCAAGTTCTTGCTGGCGTATCTCAGCCTGTTTAGCCTGCAAATTACTATTTGCAACTTCAAGAGCCTTCTTATGCTCATCCATACGAGTTAATTCTTCATCCTTACGAGCAGGAATATCCCGCATTTCGCCTTCAATTCTGGCGATTTTCACATCAAACTGCTGAACTTCAAGTAAAATTTCAATATTAGTCACAGATACTGCTCCTATCGTTTTTTTTGAAGAAAGAAACTACAGCAGAGTATCTATTATGTCAAATAAAACTGAATAATAGTTTATAAAACTTTCATACTTGATGTGTAGTTGATGTGCTTGCAAGCACATCGGAATAATAATATATTCCAGGGGGTTTATTTCTTTGTGTTCTCTGCGGCTTTGTGTGACTATTTGGAACATGTATATACCAACAACAAAAAATGAATTAGATCATCTTGGATGGGATAAGTTAGATATTATCCTCGTAACGGGTGATAGCTATATTGATTCTCCATATATAGGAACAACGGTGATAGGAAAAGTTCTGTTAGATGCAGGCTTTAAAGTTGGCATTATTGCCCAACCTGATATTGAATCTGGCAAAGATATATGTCGCCTTGGTGAACCTACTCTATTCTGGGGAGTCTCTGCCGGATGTTTGGATTCAATGGTTGCCAATCGTACTGCTACTGGGCGTAAACGCAAAAAAGATGATTATACACCAGGTGGTGAAAACAATCTACGCCCTGATAGAGCTAGCATTGTTTACAGCAATTTAATCAGAAAAAACTTTAAAAATACCAGCCCTATTATTCTTGGAGGCATTGAGGCTAGCCTTCGCAGAATTGCACATTATGATTTTTGGACTGATAAAATAAGAAAATCTATTCTTATTGATGCCAAGGCCGATTTTCTACTATATGGTATGGCTGATCAATCTGTTGTGGAACTAGCAACTGCAATTAAAGAAAATGTTAACCCCAACAAAATTCGTGGATTATGTTATATCAGTCGCAATAAACCTGAAGATATTGCCGAATTACCCTCTTTTAAAGAGGTAACTAATGATAAATCTATTTTTACAAAAATGTTCCATACGTTTTATAACAACACTGATCCCGTCACTGCGATAGCATTATGTCAACAACAAGACACAAGGTATGTTGTTCAAAATCCTCCTGCACGATATTTATCTACTGCTGAGCTTGATCATATTCATGACCTTAACTATGAACGTAATGTTCACCCTTATTATCTTAGGGGTGGAGCAGTTAAAGCACTTGAAACTATACGTTTTTCTATAACTACACATCGTGGTTGCTATGGTGAATGCAGCTTTTGTGCAATTTCTATGCACCAGGGAAGAACCGTCCGTTGGCGTAGTAAGAAATCTATTATTAATGAAGCTAAACAGATGACTAAACATCGAATGTTTAAAGGTATTATTAATGATGTAGGCGGACCGACAGCCAATATGTATGGATTTGAATGTGCAAGAAAAGCAACAAAGGGATGTTGCACAGATAAACGTTGTATCTATCCTGAAGTATGTGCCGGACTTAAAACTACACATACCCCACAGACTCAATTGCTAAAAGAATTGCGGCAGATTCCTGATATCAAAAAAATATTTGTAACTTCTGGCATTCGACATGATATGGTTATTGCTGACAAAAATAACGGCTATGAATACCTGAAACAAATTGTATGTCATCATGTGTCTGGTCAGATGAAACTTGCACCGGAACACTCGGAAACTAACGTTCTTAATATGATGGGCAAGCCGGGAAAAGAGTCTCTTATTGAATTCAGAAAGTTATTTTATAAGCTGAGTGAAGATATAGGTAAAAAACAATTTCTTACCTACTATATGATTGCCGCACATCCAGGCTGTACTCAGGAGGATATGCTGAAATTGAAAAGATTTGCCAGTCGTGAACTTAAATTATTGCCGGAACAGATTCAGGTTTTCACCCCTACTCCATCTACATATTCTACACTTATGTATTATACGGAGCAGGATCCTTTTTCTGGCAAACCGTGCTTTGTAGAAAAATCTGTTAAAGGACGAGAAAAACAAAAAAACTGCATAAGGAATCCCAACTTTAGGTAAAACTGTGACAAAACGATTATAAAAAGAAAAACAAAAAAGGATAGAATATAATGTCAAATATAACAGTATTAACAACACCAATTATTGAAGGTGCAAAAGTAACTAAATACATCGGTATTGTAACTGCAAGAAATGTTCGTAGTATAAATATGATAAGAGATTTTATGACCTCGTTCAGAGATATTGTAGGTGGACGTTCCGGGTCTTATGAAGAAGTAATGACTGATATGGAAAAGGAAGTTCTTCTTGAGATTACTGAGCAGGCCGAACAAATGGGAGCAAATGCTATTATCGGGTTTGGACTTGATTTTGATAACATCGGTTCAAAAAACAAGTCTTTGTTAATGGCTTACGGCAAAGGCACAGCCGTCATCATTGAATAAAGTATATGCCTATCTCCGAGAGGCATGTCAGCATAAACCTAGATTCGGCAGTTGATTCTTCAAAAAGCAAGGTAGGGCGAGCTCTCCGCCTGCCGAGGCATAGCAATGCGATGACTGGAGCGAGCCGGGGCTATAACAAAGGCTTACTGGCCATTTCCGGCTCGCTCGTCTTGTCCTCCGTAGTAAGCGAAGCACGAAGGTCGGGAGAGCTCGCCCTACCATCTGACGTTTTACCAAATTGCTGAAATGCCAATACTCGTATTTGCCCATAATAATTGGCTTTTCCGAAGGTCTGCCAAGTTCAACTGCCGAATCGAGGATAAAAGTTGGACAGCAAGTTACGTCGGACACCTCTCGGAGATAGGTGCCTACTTTCTCCACCAATTTGTCCGACAGATTCAGGATAAAGCACCTTTACACAATCCTCAAGCTTGGCTCTGCGTCAATGCTCATTGCCGCATTACCGGTGATTCCATGATTCATGCCGGCTAGTGCAGCAATCATGGCGGCATTATCTCCACAATATGCAGGTGGAGTCTGCATAAGTTTTATATCTTTTTTGTCGGCCAACTCCTGTAAGCGTTCCCGCAGGCGACTATTTAATGATACCCCGCCTCCAGTTACCAGAAGTTTCATTTCACCTAATGCTTTTTCACAGCGCGACACTATTGCACCTATAATAGCCTCTTGGTAACTGGCCACAATTGATGGTACTTCATGTCTGTCGTCTGATATAGGGTTTGACTCCAAATAGTAACGTAAAGCAGTTTTAAGTCCACTAAAGCTGAAACATAGTGAAGGGTCAAGGCTACCTACTGGAGCTTTTGCACTCAATCTACCTTGTGGGAATTTTATGAATTTAGGATCACCAGTACGGGCAGTTTTATCAATGATCGGACCACCTGGATACCCCAAACCAAGAAGTGTGGCTCCCTTATCAAAAGCCTCACCGGCTGCATCATCTACTGTCTGACCCAATAATTTCATTTCATCAAAGTCATCTACACGGACTAGGCATGTATGCCCGCCGGAAACAACTAACGATAGAAATGGACATGCAGTTGTGAAATTTATTGCATTAGGTGCCAAAAATGCTGAATAAATATGTCCATGTAGATGATTAATTGCCCATAACGGAATATTTAAGCGTAACGCCAATGATTTTGCCATTGATATACCAACCAATAAAGAGCTAGCTAATCCCGGTCCATAAGTTACCGCAATCGCATCAAGATCCCTCCACTCTAGACCGGATTTTGAAACGGCCTCTTCAATTACACTGGGAACAACTTCCACATGACTACGAGAAGCAATTTCGGGAACAACCCCTCCATAGGGACTATGTAGGTGTATCTGACTAAAAATCACACTTGATAATACATCTCTACCATCTTTAACAACTGCCGCCGCAGTTTCGTCACATGAACTCTCAATACCTAAAACTATCATTTTGACTTGAATACTTTCATTGCTTGCAATACGTCAATTGCACGTATTAGTGCTTTATCTGTAACATTATCAAGCTCTTCTATTTTCTTTTCGGACTCTGTAAATAATTCAGGATTCTCTTCGTATGCACGTTTTCTTTGGACAAGCCGCCATTCCCGAGGTCTGACATATACAGGAATATCAGGATCTATACCTTTTTTATGAATCGTTCTGCCACTGGGAGTGTAATAGAGTGCAGTAGTTAAACGAATGGCTGATTTTCCGTCAGGTTTAAGTCGTATAACGCTTTGTACCGAGCCCTTACCGTAAGATGTATCGCCCATTAGAATAGCTCGCTTATTATCCTGCAAAGCACCGGCAACAATTTCTGAAGCACTTGCTGAGCCACCATTAATAAGAATAACAATTGGTACATCGGTAGTTGCTTTATGGGTGGATAAATATTTAATTTCCTTTGTTGCACCATTGCGGCCCTTAGTTGATACAATAAGTTTACCTTTAGCAAGAAACCTATCAGAAACCATGATAGCCGATTTAAGCAACCCTCCCGGATTATTACGCAAATCCAGAATAAGAGCATTCATGCCTTTTTCCTGTAACTCCGACAACGCCTTATCTAAAGAAATAATAGTAGGTGCAGCAAATCGTATTATTCTAATATAACCGATACCATCACCAATGATGCGGGTACCTTTAACTGTCGGTACTTTTATATTATCTCTAATAATCTCAACTGTTATTGGCTTATCTTCATCTAGTCGCCGTACAGTTATAGTAACAGGTTCCCCCACTTTTCCTCGCAATTTATTAACCGCCTCACGCAATGTGTATCCAACAGAATTTGTTCCATCTATTTTTATAATCCGATCACCGGACTGAACACCGACACAGTAGGCAGGCGTATCTTCAATTGGTGCAATAACAGTAAGAACACCATCCCGTATTCCAATATGAATTCCTATTCCACCAAATCTGCCAGACGTATCATCCTTCAGATGATTATAAGCCCTGGGGCCCATAAAGTCACTGTGATCATCAAGACTATTTAACAACCCATGAAGAGCGGCATGAGTGATTTCCTCAAAAGATTTATCCTCATGGTAATTTTTCTTTATTAACAACATAACTTGCGTTAACAACTCCATGTTGTTGTATGCCTCATCATGGTCATCAGAATCAACACTTGCCGGAATATCAGGGCTAGACAACAAATCATCCGGCATATCTAGGCCATTTCCAGCAATGCACACCCCTGTAACAAACAAACTACACAAAGCAACGACAACTATGTAATAATTCTTTATTATATATTTATTCATAAAAATTTCCCATTAAATTCAAAACTATATCATTTCATTACCAATGATAATTGTCGACTTTAATCTACATGTAAAAAGTTTTTCATAAAAGCTTCACCATGAGTGGTCGTAGGATTTCCATAGAGGCATTCCATGAAGTTGAATTATCCAAGCAATCAACTAGCCAACGTATGAATTGAAAGCATCTCTGGGTAGTTCTATGCCATTTTGTGACGAGGGAATTTGGAGTTCGCCCTGCACTTTTGGTCTTAATAATGTCGTCGTCTATGCGTTTCTTTTGTTTTTTACCTGATATGCGATCAACTATTCCTTCTTCGTGTTCCAGTTTTATTTCTAATATTCGCATTAAGTTGTGAGCTAAT